>CAYFRX010000243.1:0-4869 GCA_964345515.1 uncultured Rhodothermales bacterium | reverse complement strand
CCAAGTCGCGCAAGGTGATCGACTGGCTCGTGAAGTACCTCTAGCGCCATGGCGGCTTCGCGGATCGGCACGACAGTCGATGGCTATCGCATCGTCGACGTGATTGGGCGCGGCGGCATGGGCACCGTGTACAAGGCCGTCGACGAAGCGCTCGATAAGACGGTGGCACTCAAGATGATGGCCCCCCGCCTGGCTGAGGATTCCACGTTTCTAGCACGCTTCAAGGCGGAGGCGAAGGCGCTGGCCCGGCTCGACGCGCCCGGCATCGTGCGCGTGCTGGCCCTGCGCGAGACGGAAGACGGCCTGTTCATCGTGATGGAGCACGTCGACGGGCCGACGCTGGACGCGATCCTCCGGCGCCATGCCCCGCTGGACATCGCCGAGGCGCTCCCCCTCATCCGTCAGATGCTGAAAGCCATCGCCCACGCGCACGACGCCGGCGTGCTACACCGCGACCTGAAGCCGAGCAACATTCTGCTGACGGACGATGGGCAGGTGAAGATGACCGACTTCGGCCTAGCCAAGATTCAGGCGTCGGGCTCAGACCTGACCTCCACACACGAGACGGCCGGCACGCTGCACTACATGTCGCCCGAGCAGATCCGCGGGCTGCGCAACGTGGACGCGCGCAGCGACCTGTTTGCGCTCGGGCTCATCCTGTACGAGATGCTGGCCGGCCGGCTGCCCTTCGATCGCACGGCGAGCAACTACGCGATCCAGCGCGCCATCGTCGAGGAGCCGTTCCCGCCGCTGGCGACCATCGCCGACGACGTGCCGGACGCGTTGGCCGCGCTCGTCGACCGGCTCCTTGCCAAGGATCCCGACGACCGGTTTCCGGATGCGCACGCGGCGCTGGAGGCGCTGCAACCCGTGGACGCGCAGCTCACCGCGCCGCCCGCACCGCGCGCGTGGTCACCCGCGACGGAAACTGATTCGCCCGGATGGAGCGGCGGGCTGGTCGCGGCCTTCGCCCTCGCCGGTGTGCTGCTGCTCGGCAGCGCGTACGTGACGATCCAGTGGCTCCTCCAGCCGCCCGCCCCATCGTCCGGACAGGTAGCACGCACGCAGGAGTCGGCCGCATCGCCGCCCCAACGCGCGCTCTCGGTCTCCTCAACGCCGGACGGAGCCACGGTCTACTTGGACGGCGACTCGATCGGCGCGACGCCGCTCGACACGACCCGTCCGGCCGCCGCGGCCTCGCTCCGGCTCGTGATGGCCGATTATCAGCCGTTCGACACGACCCTCGCCGCCACGGACAGCTCCCAGGCGCTGGCCGTGGCGCTGACGCCGATGAGCCCGAGCCGCGACGCATTGCCCCCTTCGGCTGAGGCAGACATCCCCTCCGACGCGCGCCCCTCCACCGACGACGAACCGGCTGCTACCTCGCCGCGCCCGTCAATGAGCGACACCGCATCGGATCCGGATCCTACGCAAAGCGTCTCCTCCGAATCGACCGAACCGACTCCGGCTCCGAAGACGGGCTCGCTGGTCGTCACGTCGTCCCCCTCCGGCGCGATGGTGCGCGTGGATGGGACAGCGCGCGGAACGACGCCCCTCACGCTCACCGACCTCGACGCGGGGACCTATACCCTTCAGGTAGAGGCCGATGCGCATCGGCCCGTCCGCACCACAGCCGCGGTGACGGCGGGCGACACGCTGCGCCTGACGCCCGCACTGGCCCCCGTCCCGGCGTCGATCCGCGTGCGCGCCGTGCCGTACGGCAGCATTGCCATCGACGGCACGACGCGCCTCGACAACTCCGACGTGGCACTCACCGACTCGCTCGCGCCGGGCACGTATCGGCTCCAAGCCACCTATCGCGGCCTTACGTGGACCCGCACCGTGACACTCGATCCCGGCGAGGACTATCGGCGCGTGATCGACTTCACCCAGACAGTCGCGGTGGGCATCACGGCACAGACGGCCTCGGGCGAGCGGATACCGAACGCCGAGGTGCTCGTCGACGGCGCGTCGCGCGGCTACCTCCCGCTCCAGTTGACGCTCCGCGTCGGCGACCACACCGTGACGGTCCGCAAGGACGGCTACGTGCCCGTCGAGCGCACGATCACCGTGGACGAGACGTTGGACGGCCCGCTCGTCTTTGAGCTCACGCCACGGTCCTAATCGAGGGCACCGCACGTGACATCGTCCCGGCCCTTTCGTAGTGTGTGGGCGCTACTCTCTTCACCGCCCGTCGCGCCCATGCCCATCCTCTTTCGCACGGCTGCTCTCGCCGGATTGCTCATCGCGCTGGGGCTCCTGCCCGTCCAGGCCCAAGACACGTCACCGTGCGCCCAGGAATACACCCAGGCGGAGACCGCATACTTCGATGCCGACTTCGACCGCGCCATCCGCCTGCTCCGCACCTGCCTGGAGGAGGCCGATCTGCCCCCCGACGACCAGGTGCGCTTTTATCGCTTGCTCGCTTTTGCGCACATCGCTCAGGACGAGCGCGCTCAGGCCCGGTCTGCCATCGAGCAGCTGCTGACGGTCGACCCGGACTACACGCCGGACCCCGAGACGGACCGCCCCGATTACGTGGCGCTGGTGCGGGAGGTGAAGGCGGCCCGCGCTCCGGCCGAGGACGATGAGGGCGACCGCCGCTGGCTCCGCTGGGTGCTCGGCGGCGCCGGGGCTGTGGCCGCCGGCGTCCTGACGATTGTCCTCGTCGGCGGAGACAACGATGGCGGCGGCACGGGGAACCTCCCCGCACCACCCACGCCTCCCAACTGAACATCACCTGCACGGATCGATGACGATACTTTGCTCTACATCACCCCGGGCCTGGATGGCGACCGTCGCCCTACTGGCCATGCTGTGGTCCGGCCAGGCCGTCGCGCAGAATCCGCCGACGGAGCTCCGTGCAGTCCCCTCCAGCGGCGCGGTCACGCTGACGTGGACGGCGCCCAGCCTGGAGGCGGACGAGACCATCGAGCGCTACACGCTGTACCGCAGCACGTCCTGGATCCCAGACGTCAACCCCGGAGACGCGACGGCACAGACCGTCACCATCTCGGACGGCACGGCAACCTCGTTCGAGGATACCGGCCGCACGAACGGGACGACGTACTTCTACCGCCTCACGGTCTCCATCCAGGAAGGCACCGACGCAGCGGATGAAAGCAACTTCTCGGATATCGCCATCGCAACGCCCTCGGGTCCGCCGTCGATTACTATTGACGACCCCGACGTCAATGTCCCCGAGTCGGTTCCCGAAGAGACCGCCGCCGAGCTCCGTGCGACTATCACGGACGACCTGGCGGTGGACCAGGCCACGCTGCACATGCGGGCCGGCGGCGCCTCGGCGTTCACCACGCAGTCGCTCGCGGCCAGCGGGTCCAACTACACGGCCACCATCTCGCCTAGTGCGGTGTCGGCGCGGGGGCTGGAGGTCTTCGTCACGGCCACCGACACGGCCGGCGTCGAGGGCCGTGCGCCCGCCACGGGCTTCCACGCCATCCCGGTGGAAACGGAGGGCTTCTCCCTCTCGCAGGGCGGCGGCTCGGCGCAATCGGCGTACCGTATGATCTCGTTTCCGCTCGCCCTGGAATCGCCTCGTCTGTCCGACGTCCTGGAAGATGACCTCGGCGCGCTGGACCCGCAGCAGTGGCGCCTCTTCGGGATCAGCCCCAACGGCCTGTTTGCCAGTGATGGCGGCTATGAGGCGATCTCGGACCTGAGCCGCGAGGCCGCGCCGGGCGATGCCTTCTGGCTCATCACGCGCACGAACGCCACGATCACGAGCGGCGCGGGCGTGTCGGTGCCGACCGATGAGCCGTTCACCCTTCCCCTGCAGAGCGGCTGGAACTTGATCGGCGTGCCGTATGCGTTCGACCTGCCGCTCAGCCGCGTGACCGTCACCAACAGCTCGGCGAGCCTGAACGACGTGCTCTCGTTCACGGGCGATTTCGTGCCGGTGGAGCGCCCTGGCTCGCTCGAACCGCTCCGCGGCTACCTCGTCCGCCTCTCCGATGGCGGGACTGGCACCCTCGAACTGCAACCGGGTCAGCCGATCTCGGGCAGCAACGCCGCGCCGAAACGTGATGCGGCCCCGTTCGACTGGCGCATCGACATCGCCGCGCGCGTGCAACAGGCCCGCGACACGTACAACACGGCCGCGGTGGCGTCCACGGCCCGCGTGGGCTGGGATGACCTCGACCGGTTCGAGCCGCCGCCCATCGGCGAGTACGTGTCCGTCTCGTTCCCGCATGCCGACTGGGGCCCGTACCGCGGCGCGTACCGGCGTGACGTGCGCCCCCCTACGGCCGGCGTGCAGACGTGGACGTTCGACGTGCGCAGCAACATCGGCGCCACGGGCACGCTCACCTTCGACGGCCTCGATGCACTGCCGGACGGCTTCGACGCGTGGCTGGTGGATGAAGCCACCGAGCAGTCCACCCAACTGACGCCCGACACGCCCTACCGCTTCCAGGCGCCCTCGGACGATGCGGCCCGTACGTTTCGCCTCCTGGTCGGTCCGGCCCACGCTGTGCAATCTGCCTCGCGGGCGGCGGTGCCGTCTCCGGATCGCGTGGTGCTCGCGCCGAGCTACCCGAACCCCGCCCACGAGAGGATTACCATCCGCTACGGTCTGCCCGAGCGCGCGCCCGTTCGGCTGACGGTGTACAACGTGCAAGGCCGGCGCGTGGCGGTGTTACACGACGGACCGCAGCCTCCTGGGTATCACACCCTGCACTGGGACGGCCGCCGCGCCGACGGGACGTCCGTGGCGAGCGGGACCTACCTGATTCGCCTCCAGTCGGGCGACGCGATTCGCACCGGCCGGGTGACGATCGTTCGATGACAGGGTGTCCAACCTAGCCTGCGCGCGCCTTCCCCAACGAGAAAAGCCCCTGCCCGGTCAGGCAG
>CAYFRX010000242.1:0-4881 GCA_964345515.1 uncultured Rhodothermales bacterium | reverse complement strand
GCAACGTGGGTTGCGTTATTTGGACCACGGTCGAAAAGAGATCCTGCCCATCAGGGACGGACTACAGGCGGTTCACCTTTCCGATGAACAGGATCGTCCCGGAGTGCCGCTCGCGGATGGCAAGCGCAAACGGCCGATTCACATGCACCGGCGTCGCGCCGCCGCCCACGCTCGTCGTCTCAATGCCCACGGACGTGACGGCGGCCGCTTCCGTGCCCTCCTCGTTCACCTCCACGAACGTCTTGTGCTTCACCCGGCTGATGCAGAGCCCGCCCTTCGGATTGATGCCCGCGAAGTCAGCCTGCCCGCAGTCGAAGGCGATGCCCATGCCGAGCGATGCCAGCACCTCGTTCAGCGTCTTCTCGTACTCCAGCGTAAAACGCGGCAGGCGGAGGGCGATCGGGCGGGGCGCCAGGCGGTCCGTCCAGTCGGCCCACTGCGTTGCATCGAGGTCGGCCACCACATCGTCCACGTCGTGGCCGGGCTTGGGGAGGAGCACGGTCATGCTGTAGAGACTATCGCCGTAGGGGAGGTCGACGGCCTGGAGCGTCTCGGTCTCGACGTAGGGCAGGTCGGTCGTCTGGTGCATCATGGGGACCGGCGTGGGGGTGCCGTCGTGCTGGGTGAAGGGCGCCTCCTCCGTCTGGGCTTCGTCGAATGCGTACGTCCACGTGCCGTTGAAGTAAAGCGCGTTGATCAGGAACATGACCTCATCCGAACTAATGCGGTCGAGAATCTTTTCGATCTTGCCGCGCGTGTTGTCCTTCACCCATCCGTTAATAGTACCGAGCGCATCCGGCCGGCCGAAATGCAGCGCGCGCACCGTCGCGTCAAAAGCGTCCTGGTTGGTCTTGATGAAGGCGGGATCGACCGAAAAATCGTCGCGGTACCAGATGGAGTTGGCGAGCGCCAGCGTCACCTTGGGGTCGAGCTCCTCCAGGAGCGCGATGAGGTCGCGGTACGCCGTGTTGATTGCATCCTGGGTGAGGCCGGAGAGCGCGAGCGTTTCTTCCATCGCGGCGCGGGTCTCCCCCTTGGCGCCGTTGAGCGTCATGCCGAGCGCCATCGACACGCTGAGCGGTGAGATGAACGTATTGGCATCGGGCGCGTCCGCGCTGATCGACCGGAAGAGCGTCAGTCCGAACTGATTGTCGGCTTGCACGACCGACTGTTCGTGTTCACTGAGCGCACGCGGTATGGGATCCAGCGTAGCGTCGTTTTCCACGCTGGTCAGCGAGCATCCGGCCGAGAGCAGGGCCATCAGGAGCAGGGCGAGCGCAACGTGAGCGAGTTTCAGCGGATCAGCAACCATAGCGATGACGTGTAGCGAAAGGGTGCAGGAAAGAAACGATAGGGGGAAAGCTAGCTACCGGCGGAGCACGGTGAAGCCGTCGGCCGTGCGCTGGAAGCGGAGGCCTACGGCGTGGCAGATGTCGCCGAGCGTGGCCTCGGCGGAGGCTGGCTGTGGGTTGAAGTACGTCACCGAGGTGTCCGCGAGCGCGGCATCGGCCAGCGCGATGTCGATGGCAAAGCGCCGTTCGAGCTCACGGAGCGCCGAGACCAGCGGCTCGTTGACGAACGCCAGTCCGCCCGAGCGCCAGGCCAGTGTGCGGTTGAGCGGACGCTCGGCAGCCGGGACGGTCACGGTGGTGTCGGCGGTGACGATGGACGTCTCGCCGGGACGGAGGGCCACAGGGGCCGTTGTGCCGGACCCGCTCGGGGCCACGTCCACGCGCCCCTCAGCCAGAGCAACGACCGTCCGGTGTCTCGGGTCGTTGGGCCAGGCCCGCACGTTGAAGCGCGTCCCCTTCACCGTGACGCGCGCACTGAAGGTTTCGACGACGAACGGCCGGTCGCCCGCGGTGACCTCAAAGAACGCCTCGCCGTCCAACCGCACCGTCCGCGGACCGGGCCACCAGAATGGAGCGTGGCGGAGCGTGGAGCCGGCGTGCAGCTCTACCGTCGAGCTGTCTGGGAGCGACACGGCGGTGCGCTCGCCGTACGGCACCGTGACCGTCGAGGTCCACCAGCCCAGCACGACGCTGAGGCCGATGAGAACAGCGAGGGCCATCGCGGCGACCCCGATTCGCCGCCAGCGTGTGGTGCGGGCGGGCGAGGACGCGGGCGGGCGGTCAGCCCGGCGCGAGGCGGTGCTGCGCGACGCGGACGGGAGGTTTTCCATCACCCGGTCCGCGAAGCCCGGCTCAAACGAGGCCGCCCCATGCTTGGCGACGAGCGCACGCACCGATTGGTGCGCGTCCCACTCCGCCCGGGCGGCTGCGGAGGTATCGAGCAGCTGCCGCAGCCGCTGGGCGTCTTCCGGCGCGAGGTTCTCGTCCAGCGCGCGAATGATCAAGTCACGGTCGTCAGCATGCATCGTCTTGCAGGTGTGAGGCGAGAAGAGACTTTAGGTTGTTCTGCGCGCGGTGCAGGCGCGACAGCACGGTGCCAATGGGCACGTCGAGCAGCTTGGCCGTCTGGCGGGTCGAGTAGCCGTTGATCACGCGGAGCACAATCACGGTGCGGTGCTTGTCGGAGAGCTCCTGGAGCGCGCGCTGGACTAGTTCCTTGCGGTCGAAGGCCTCGATGTCGCGCTGGCCGTTGATGGCCGGCTCGGTAGGGGCCGGGTCCGCGTCGCGGCTGCGAAGGCGCTCGTGCTTCCGCTTCCGCCGGTCGAGAGCGTTCAGCGACAGGTTCACGGCAATCCGCGTGAGATACGGTGCCAGCCCGCCGTCGCCCCGGTACTGGTCGAGGGCTTCATAAAATCGGATGAAGACCTCCTGGCCCACGTCCTCGGCTTCCGGTCCTGGCCCCAGCATGCCGGTCACCGTAGCTGCCACCAGATCCTGGTAGCGTCCGACGAGGCAGCGGAAGGCCGCCTGATCGCCGGCACGAGCTCGTTCTACGAGCGCCTGCTCGGCCGCCATTTCCGACGGGTCGTCATGCGAAGGCACGGGGTGTGGCACAGCGTCCGGAAGATTGATCGATCGATGCGTGGGAAAGACAGCACGCGGCCACGATTTATTCCATGGTGCCATTCACCCCATGGATACGCAAGAAACACCGTTTTATGGGCGATGACAGCGGATTATCGGGCAGATCACAGCGCGAGTGCCGCTGCTTCGTTGTGTGAAGAATAGAGAAAGATGAGAGGGGTGCAGTGCGGGCAAGCGCCATCCAATGAAATATTTGCGACGAAGCCGCTGTCTTTCCCGCACAATTACAGTGCAGCACGCGTCCACCCGCTCGTCGAATCGAATCCCCGCTTGTCATGAACGTTCTCGACAGCCTCGCTCCCTCGTTGCGCGTTGGCGTGTGCGGCACTTTTCTGTTGGCACTGCTCGGCCTTGGACAGGCTGAGCGCGCACACGGCCAGTTCATCTCACTCAAGACGGCCCCCGTGGCTACGGGCGACCAGTTCCATGTGTACCCGTCCGACAACCGGGGGATGGGCGCACTGTCCATCGCCATGGTCGACTCGGTGGGGGATCCGTACGTGAATCCGGCTAAGGCGGTGCGGCTGCAGGGTACGCGAGCCTTCAGCACGCCGCTGTACTACACGGTCACCGGCAGCGACGGATCGGGCCGCACGCTGCCGGTGGGGACGCTCTTTCGCGCCGGCGCGTGGTTCGGGGGCATCAGCGTTGCGATGCAGGAGTTGGAGATGGCCAATGCCCGCCGGCCGGTCGTCACCTTAGACCGTGGTTTCAGCAATTCGTCGATCTGGCCGCCTCCCTCGCCGGATCCCCTGCTGCGCGACCAGTCGGCCAACAACCAGTACGCCACGGCGCTCGTGGGCACGCAGCTGACGGAATCGCTAGCCCTGGCCGGGCGGGTCTTTTGGGCCGGGCTGGAGGCGGTCGACGGCGTTGAACTGCTGTACCCGCGCAGCCAGGACATCAACCAGGAAGGACATCACCTGGGCGTGCGGGTGGGACTGCTCGCTGAGCTCGGAGACGGGCGCTCCGCGGAGGCGCTGCTCCTGCACCACCGTGCCGACATGACGCACGACGTCGCGTACGTGGAATCGGAGTGGGATCCGATGGCCGAGCAAACCATCACGACGCGCCGCACGGAGCGCAACCTGGACCGGACGAACACGTGGGGGCTGCACCTCGGCTACGTGCAGCCGCTCGACGAAGAAGGGTGGCGCGCAGGGGGCATATTGACGGTCAATCGAAAAGGCCATCCCAAGATCCCGAACTACGAGCTGATGAACATCCCGCGCGATCCAGGGACGACGTGGGCCTACAACCTGGGCGTCGGGCTGGCGCGGACCTATCAGAAAACAACGTTTGGACTGGATGTCATCTTTGAGCCGATTCGCAGTGACACGTGGGTCGAGGCCGAAGCACCCATCTCGATTCCAGAGGACGACGTGTTTATCCCGGCGGGCGGGAAGACGATCACCAACGATTTCAACTTTTCGAACAGCGTGCTGCGCGCCGGCGTGCGGCGGGACGGCGCGTGGAGCGAGTTGCAGCTGGGCCTGCAGGTGCGCACCATCCGCTACGACTTGGAGCAGCACGACCGGATCGAGCAGGCCGTCCGCAATCAGCACGAGTCGTGGTCGGAGTGGACGGCCAGTTGGGGGGGCGGTCTGCTGCTCGATGACCTGGAGATCCGCTACCTGGGCCGCGTGACGACCGGCACGGGCCGCCCGGGCGTGGCAACCACGGGCACATTTCGGACGGCGGAGTTGGCCGGCGGCGCGAGCGACATCATCCTGGCGCCGCGCGGGCCGCTCACCCTGCAGGACGCCAACGTGTTCACCCATCAGCTGTCAGTGACGATTCCCATCGGCACACGAGGGCGCAGTAACTAAATGGTTTCAAGTTGAAAGGTTGGAAGGTTACAGGTTGAAGTCGGCCCCACGACGCG
>CAYFRX010000241.1:0-4900 GCA_964345515.1 uncultured Rhodothermales bacterium | reverse complement strand
CTCGCTCTCGCCGGCCGATTCGAAATCAAAACAGGTTCTTCGTGCTGCATCTATCATCCAATCCTGTGTGTACATGATTCGTCGTTCGCTTCGTTCGCTTCTTCTGGTGGCCTTCTTGCTTGGCATGGCGGCCCCCGTGGCCCCGGCCCAAACCACGGCGCTGCAGTCGCCCGCCGACTTCCTCGGGTATGAACTCGGCAGCCAGTTTACGCCGCATCACCGCGTGATGGACTACGTGCGCCACGTCGCTGGGCAGTCCCCCAACGTCGAGCTGCAGCCGTACGGCACCACGTACGAGGGGCGGCCGCTGCTTGTCGCGTTCGTCTCGTCGCCCGACAACCTGCAGCAGCTCGACACGATCCGGCAGAATAACCTGCGGCTGGCCGGCATGGCCGAGGGCGCCGTGCAGGGCTCCACGAAAGGCATTGTGTGGCTGAGCTACAACGTGCACGGCAACGAGTCGGTGGGCACGGAGGCGTCGATGCGGACGCTCTACGAACTGGCCGATCCGAGCAACGCGCGTACCCAACCCTGGCTCGACGACACGGTGGTCATCATCGACCCGTGCATCAACCCAGACGGGCGCGAGCGGTACGTGCAGTGGTACAACCGCACCGTCGGCCGCGTCCAGAACCCGACGCCCGAGGCGCGCGAGCACGACGAGCCCTGGCCCGGCGGCCGCACCAATCATTACTACTTCGACCTCAACCGCGACTGGGCGTGGAGCGTGCAGCAGGAGACGCAGCAGCGTCTGCCGCTCTACAACCGGTGGCTTCCCCACATCCACGTCGACTTCCACGAGCAGAGCGTGGACGCGCCGTACTACTTCGCGCCTGCCGCGCAGCCCTACCACGAGAACATCACCCAATGGCAGCGCGACTTCCAGTACACCATCGGCCGGAACCACGCGGAGTACTTCGACCAAAACAACTGGCTCTATTTCACGCGCGAGGTGTTCGACCTCTTCTATCCCGGCTACGGCGACACGTGGCCGATCTACAACGGCGCCATCGGGATGACGTACGAGCAGGGCGGCTCGGGGCGCGCCGGCCTCGCCATCGAAACAGCCGAGGGCGACACGCTGACGCTCCACGACCGCATGATCCACCATCACACCACAGGTCTCTCTACAGTCGAAGTCGCCGCGCAGAACAGCGCGCGCATGGTCGAGGCGTTTGAGCAGTACTACGCGACGGCGCAAAACGACCCGCCCGGCGAGTACGATACGTACGTCATCAAGCGCAGCGGGCACGACGACCGGATGGCCGCCCTTGCTGCGCACCTCGACCAGCAAGGCATCCAGTACGGATTTGCCGCCCGAAGCCGCGAGGCAGAGGGCTACCATTACGCGACGGGATCGACAGAGGACGCGCCTATCGAAGCGGGCGACATGATCATCAGTGCGTACCAGCCCAAGTCGCGCCTCGCCAAGGTGCTGTTGGAGCCGCGTCCGACGCTGGTCGACTCCCTCACGTACGACATCACCGCGTGGGCGCTGCCGTACGCCTACGGCCTGGACGCGTACGCCGTGCCCGACCGCCTCACATCCGACACGGACACGGCGCCTTCGCCGTCTGCCCCGGACTCCGACGCGGGGGACACGCCGTACGCGTACCTCGCCCGGTGGCAGAGCATGGCCGACGTGCAGTTCCTCGCCGCCATCCTGCAGCACGACATCACGCTCCGCTTCGCCGAGAAGCCCTTCACCATCGACGGGCGCGCATACGCCCCGGGCACGCTCATCCTCACGCGGGCAGGCAACACCCACCTGGGCGCGCGCTTCGACGAGATCGTGCGCACGACGGCGCAGGCGATGGACCAGCCGCTCCACCCCGTGGCCACCGGGTTCGTGGATGAGGGCTCCGACTTCGGCTCGGGCAACGTGCCGTTCCTGGAGCGCCCCCACGTGGCCGTGCTGTCGGGCGAGCCGCTCTCGTCGTACGCCGTGGGGGAGGTGTGGCACTTCTTCGACCAGCAGATCCAGTATCCCGCTACGCTCCTGAACGCCGACGGCTTCGACGGGAGCGACCTGGAGGACTACCACGTGCTCGTCATGCCGAGCGGCCGGTACGGCGACGTGCTGGACGACGACACGCTCGACGCCCTGCGCGGCTGGATCCGCGACGGCGGGCGCCTCATCGCCGTCGGCGGTGGGGCCGTGTCGGCACTGGCCGGCAACGACGGCTTCGCGCTCCAGCGCAAGGAGGATGAGGACGAGGCCGACGAGGCCGAAGCGGATGAGCCGGCGCCCGAGACGTTCGACTATAGCCAGCGTCAACGTGAGGCTGCGCGCACCGGCACGCCCGGCAGCATCCACCGCGTCGACCTCGACGCCACGCACCCGCTCGGCTTCGGCTTTGGCGATACGTACTACACGCTCAAACGGAGCGATGCCGCCTACGCGCTGCTGGAGGACGACTGGAACGTGGGCATGCTCCCGGACGGCGCGCCCGTCAGTGGCTTCATGGGCCACGAGGCGCAGGCCGCCCTCGACAGCACGCTCGTCGCCGGCGTGCAAGACGTGGGGCGCGGCGCCGTCGTATACCTCGTCGACAACCCGCTCTTCCGCGGCTTCTGGCAGAGCGGCAAGCGGCTCTTTAGCAACGCGGTGTTTTTAGTAGGTAATGGGTAAGCGGTAAGGGAGAAGAGGGCTCTTCCCACTGCGGAGCACGCGGCGAACGTCTTCGTTAGGTTTATTCATGATATTTGCACGTAAGTAGCGGAAGACCCATGACGGCCCGAACGATCCTCAAGCGAAAAGGCACCGACACTGTCACCATCCACCACGATGAGCTCATCGCGACCGCCGCCAACGTGCTCGCCGAGGAGAACATCGGCGCGCTCATCGTCTCAGACGAGGCAGACCCTGTCGTGGGCATCCTCTCGGAGCGCGACATCGTACGGTCGCTGGCCAAGCACGGCGCGCAGACGCTGAAGAAGACGGTCCACGACCTGATGACAAGCCAGACCATTTCCTGCACGCTGGACGACAACGTGAAAGACTTGATGCAGACGATGACGTACCGGCGCATCCGTCACCTGCCGGTGATGGAGGACGGCGTGCTGCGCGGCATCATCAGCATCGGCGATCTGCTCAAGTATCGTCTCGAAGAGATTGAGACCGAGCAGCGGGTGCTCCGCGACCGGCTGATGGCGCGGCGCTGAGGCCCCTGTGCTGCTCCGGGCTCGCCGGGGCGCGCAGCTAGTCCATCCCGATGGAGAAAAGGCGCTCCAGGTCGTGCGTCGAATACACGCGGAAACCGATGAGCGTCTCCGAGTCCGTGATGCCTTTGATGGCACGGATCTTCTCCGTGACCAACTCGGCGAGGGCGTCGTTGGAGGCCACACGCAGGATGGTGACGAGGTCGTAGCGGCCGGCGACGGAGTGCACCTCGCTCACGCCGTGCAGGGTGACGAGCTCGTCTGCCACGTCGTTCACTTTGTCACGTTCGGTGTTGAGGAGGACGATGGCAGTGACCATGGTTTCGGGGGGGTGGGTGTGAAAGTATGGGTGCGGGAGTGTGGGTGCGGGATGGAAAATACGCTTGCACGCCCAAACCCCCAAACTCCCCAACCCTGGCGATTCTTCGAACGCCGTACAGCGCAAACATGGCAGCGGCATCAGACCGTCAAGACCCATCAGAGTCTACGCACCACGTCTACATCGTCGCGTGCAACGACGGCACGTACTACACGGGCTACACGACGGACGTGGAGCGGCGCGTCGCCGAGCACAACGACGGCACGGGCGCCAAGTACACGCGCGGGCGGCGGCCCGTCGAACTCGTGCACGTGGAGACGTTCGGCGATCAATCCGAAGCGATGCGGCGCGAGTACGCGATCAAACAGCTGCGGCGGCCCGCGAAGGAGCGGCTGATTCGCGGCGGCCGAGGAGCATGAGGGAGGCGGCCGCGCCGTCACCCCGCTGATGGTTCGACTGATTCCGGTGCCAGCGACGGGTCGCGGAACAGGCCGCAGCACATGTCGAACTGCTCGGCCTCGCCGATAAGCATGAGCCGGTCGCCCGGCTCCAGCCGAAAGTCACCTGCCGGGCTGCTGATGGTGGTTTCATCGCGACGAACGGCCAGCACGGTGAGGCCGTAGTCGCGGCGGAGCGCGAGGTCGGCGAGCGTCTGGCCCGCCGCCTTGGTGTCTGCGCGGACGGCCACAGTACGCGTGTGCAGGCCCTCGTCATTGAGGCCTTCCAACACCATGCGGTGCGCCACGCCCAGATCGTCGCGGAAGAGCTCGTAGTCATGAGCGCGCGCCTCCTGCACGCGCTGCTGGATTTCTGCGGCCGGCACACGGTACGATTGGAGCACCGTGGCGAAGAGGCGGACGGCGGTCTCCAGCTCTTCGGGCACCACGACGTCGGCGCCAGCGTCGTGTAGCGGCTCGACGTCCGCCAGGAAGCGCGCGCGGGCCACGATCTCCAGCGTCGGGTTCAGGTACTCAGCCAGCCGCACGATGCGCTCGGTGGCAGTCCGATCGTTGATGGCGACCACGCACAGCTTGGAATGGTGTACACCGGCTACCTCCAGCACATGCTCGCGGCTGGCGTCGCCGTACACCACCGAGAGGTCGGCGTCCTTGGCCTTGTCGACGAGGTCGGGGTTCAGTTCGACGATGACGGACGGGATGCCCGTCTGCTGCAGCACCTGCGCGAGGCGTTGCCCGCTCGGCCCGAAGCCGACGACGATGACGTGATCTTCGGGCGCCATCTCGTCCGGGGTGGTCGTTGCACCGTCCGCCGAGACCGACACGCCGTCCCCCGAGGGCGGGCGGACGCGCGCCAGAAGTCGTTCCAGCGCAGCGCCGAGCGCGGGACCGGTTGCGGTCAGCAGCGGCGTGAGCAGCATCAGCAGCACCGTGGCGGCGATGAACGCCTGCTCGCCCGTCG
>CAYFRX010000240.1:2905-4907 GCA_964345515.1 uncultured Rhodothermales bacterium | reverse complement strand
GCGATCGAGTTCGTCGGTGAGGCTCACCCCGTCCGCTTCAGCCATTTCCTGCAGCTTTTCGTGCGTTTCGCATGCGATGCGGACGCTCGTCGTGTCTTTCGTAGACATCCTCTGGTTCGGTTGCAGAAACGTATACGCTTAGGTGTGCACGTGTGTACGTACATCGGCAATGACGTCGAATGGTTCAGTAGAGCCTCAACGTCTGCGCTTTACTCTGCGGCCCAGGCACAACCCGAGCGTCGGGCGGATGCTCCACCCACGCCCTCAATCCCCCATTCCCCCAATTTCCCATTCACCCAATCCCCGACGTCCCAAATCCGCCGCCGCCGGGCGTTTCGATGCAGAGCCGGTCGCCGGGCTGGAGGCGGCGCGTGAACTGCGCGGGGAGGGCCTCTTCGGTGCCGTCGGCGCGGCGGAGCACGTTGCGGCCGGGTGCGCCGTCGCCGCCGCCAGCGAGGCCCCACGGGGCGTGCCGGCGCCGGGTGCTGAGCATCGTGACCGTGGCCGGGGCAAGCAACTCGTACTCGCGCACGACGCCGTCGCCCCCGCGGTGCATCCCGTCGCCGCCGCTGCCGGCGCGGAGCGCGTATTCGCGGATGCGGAACGGAAACGCGCGTTCGAGGGCTTCGATGGGCGTGTTGAGCGTGTTCGTCATGTGCACGTGCACGCCGCTGAGGCCGTTCGCGTCGGCGCTCGCGCCCATGCCGCCGGCGATGGTTTCGTAGTAGGCGTACGCCGTCCCGTCCGCGCGCTGGCCGCCGATGGTGAGGTTGTTCATCGTGCCCTGCGAGGCGGCCGGGATGCGGTCGGGCAGCGCCTGCGCCAGGGTGCCGAGCACCGTGTCCACGATGCGCTGCGACGTCTCCACGTTGCCCCCTGCCACGGCGGCCGGCGGCCGGGCGTTGACGAGGCACCCCGCCGGCGCCGACACCTCGACGGGTGCGAAGCAGCCCGCGTTCATCGGCACGGCGGCATCGACCAGGCAGCGAATGACGTAATAGCAGGCCGACTGCGTGATGCTGAGCACGGCATTCAGCGAGCCGTCCACCGCCCCGTCGGTCCCGGCGAAATCGAACTGCACGGCATCGCCGTCGATCGTGGCCGCGACGCGGAGGGTGGCCTCGCCGTCCTCCAGTTCGAGCACGTCCTCGAAGGTGAACGTGCCATCCGGTGCGTCCGCCAGCATGTGCCGCACGAGGCGCGCGCTGTACTGCTGGAGGTGCGCCGCATACGCGGTGACCTCCTCGGGGCCGTGCGCGTCGAGGAGCGCGTGCAGCCGGCGGGTGCCTACCGTGTGGGCGGCGCGCTGGGCAGCGAGGTCGCCGCGGCGCTCGTCGGGCGTGCGGACATTGCGCAGGAGGAGCCGCTGCACGTCCTCGTTGAGCGCGCCGCCGTGGTACAGCTTGATCGGCGGGATGATGAGGCCTTCCTGGTAGATTTCGGTCGAGAGCGGGAGCGAGCCCGGTGTCATGCCGCCCACGTCGGCGTGGTGGGCGCGGCTGGCGACGAAGAACACGGGATCGGCAGCGCCGTCTTCCATCACCGGCGAGATCATCGTGATGTCGGGCAGGTGCGTGCCCCCCGCGTACGGATCGTTGAGGATCACGACGTCGCCCGCCTGCCACGTGTCGACGGCGTCGAGGGCCGCCTCCATGCTGGCGGGCATGGCGCCGAGGTGCACAGGGATGTGCGCGGCCTGGGCCACCATCTGCCCGGCCCCGTCGAACACGGCGCACGAGAAGTCGAGTCGCTCCTTGATGTTGGGCGAGTAGCTGGTGCGGCGCAGCGTCACGCCCATCTCGTCGGCCACCCCTTCGAAGCGATGGCGATACAGCTCCAGCGTGACCGGATCCGCCTCAGAAGGGCGCGTGTCGAGGGTCGATTGTCGATTGGTCATGGCAGGGGGGCGTGGTGCAAGGGCGGATCGTAATCGCTATCAGGCAGCGGGGCCTGGAGGGAATCAATGCAGATGGACGCGTCTCCGATTCGAAAATCGTCAATC
>CAYFRX010000240.1:0-2805 GCA_964345515.1 uncultured Rhodothermales bacterium | reverse complement strand
AAAATCGTCAATCATCCAGTGTCTCAATCTGCAGATTGCGCCAGGCATCGACGCGGGCGTGCCAGCCGCGGGGCAGCACGAAGGTCGTGTCGTACTGGTAGATGGCCGCGGGGCCGTCGAACTGATGGCCGTGGTGGAGTGCGGCGCGGTCGTAGCACGGCGTGTCGGTCGGCGCGTCGGCGTCGAACCAGATCGGGTGGGTGCCGATGCGAGCCGTGTCGAGCGGCGTCTCGGTGTGCGGTTCGCGCGGCAGGTCGGGGGCCGTGCCCGGGCGGATGCCGCGCAGCCGCAGCGTCACCACCTCGACGGGTTCGTCGGGCAGGGCGTGGCCGTAGCGCTGCCGGTGGGCCGCGTGGAAGCGGGTTACCGCCTCGGCCACGCCCGCGCCGGTGATGGGCAGGTCGATAGGCACGGTGAGCTCGTAGCTCTGGCCGGCATAGCGCGCATCGAGCTCAGCGCTGAGCGTGGGGGGCGGGCCGTCCTGCAGCGTGGCGCAAACGGTGTCAGCCAAAGCCTCAGCTGTGGCAACCAGCGGGGCTGGGGCGTCACGGAGCGCAGCAGCGGGCTGCAAGATGGCCTGGGCGGCGTCGCTCACCACGTCGGCCATACACAGGCCGAGCGCGCTCAGCACGCCGGGCGTCGGCGGGAGCAGCACGCGCCGGATGCTGAGGGCATCCGCGAGCGCGCAGGCGTGCAGCGGGCCGGCCCCGCCGAACGGCATAAGCACGTGCTCGCGGGGGTCGTGGCCGCGCTCGATGGACACCCGCCGCAGCGCGCGCTCCATGGTCGCATTCGCCACGCGGAGCACGCCCAGCGCCGCCGCCTCCGCCGAGAGGTCCAGCGGCTTGCTGATCGTGCTCAGCGCCTTGCGCGCGGCGTCCACGTCGAGCGTGATGTCGGCCTCGCCGCCCAGGAAGTGATCGGGATGGAGGCGGCCCAAGACGAGGTGGGCGTCGGTGACGGTGGGGCGTTGGCCGCCCTTTCCATAGCAGGCCGGACCGGGGGTCGCGCCGGCGCTCTCCGGGCCTACGCGCAGGCTGCCGCCGGCGTCCACGCGGGCGATGCTGCCCCCGCCGGCGCCCACGGTGTGGATGTCGACGGTGGGCAGGCGGAGTGGCAGGCCGGCGATGGTGTGTTCAGCGGTACGGGGGATCACGCCGTCGCAGAGGGCCACGTCGGTGCTCGTCCCGCCCATGTCGAGCGTCATGAGGTGGGGCGCATCGGTGTCTAGCACGCGGCGGGCCAGTCCGAACGCACCGACCACGCCGCCGGCCGGGCCGCTCAGCACGAGGCGCGCCGCTTCGTCGGCGGCGGGCTGCAGCCCGATCGTGCCGCCATTCGACTGCATCACGCGCACGGCCCGGTCACCGAGGGCCGTGTCGAGCTGGTGCAAGTAGCGGCTCACGATGGTTTGCACGTATGCGTTGATGACGGTGGTGGCCGTCCGCTCGTACTCGCGGTACTCAGGCAGGAGGTCGCTGCTGAGCGTGATGGGCAGGTCGGGCAGCTGCTCGCGAATGATCGCGGCGGCGCGCTGCTCGTGAGACGCATCCTGAAACGAAAACAAAAACACGATGGCCAGGCTCTCCACGTCCTGCTCAGCGAGCGCGTCGGCCACGGCGCGGACGGCGTCCTCGTCGATCGGGGTGAGCACCGAGCCATCCGCCGCGAGGCGCTCAGGGGCTTCGAAGCGGCACGCGGCGGGCACGAGGGGCGGCCGCCGCTCCTGACTGAGCCGGTAGAGGTGGGGCCGGTTCTGCCGGCCGATGGCCAGCACATCGGCAAAGCCGCGGGTGGTGAGGAGCGCCGTGCGCGCGCCGTCGCGTTCCAGCAGCGCATTGGTGGCTGCCGTGGTGCCGTGGGCGATCTGCGCGTCCATCGCAACGCCGAGGTGGGTGAGGCCCTGCGTCACGCCCTCGTGTTGGACGCGCGTCGTCGCTTCCTTGTGGACCTCTAGCGCGCCGTCGACGAGCCAGACAAAATCGGTGAAGGTGCCCCCGACGTCGACGCCAACGAGCGTGGGGGATGAAGCAGCAGCCATAAACGGGACAATTTGAGAGGAGAGTGTAGATCGCCGATTATACTACGTAGCGAGCGGTAGAGTCACAACTGCACCCGGCGGCTCACGGGTTCGATTCAGGTGGGAGGTTAAACGCGGTGCGAAGAGTCGCAATGGCCGGCGGGGGCACGGGGCCAAAACGGCGACTCATTCGCATCGCGGTGATGAATACAATATATTCGCAGTGCACGTTGCAAATCTGCTACAAGCTCGGTGGTTAAAAGTATGTCCATGGCCCCCTCCGATAAGAACGCCCGCCATGCCGCGCTTCGTCGTTACACTATGCTCGACACGCTTCCCGTCGCCCCGTTCGACCGCATCACGCGGCTAGCGGCTCAATGGTTCGATGCGCCCATCGCCTTGATCGCGCTCGTCGGCGAAGATCGCCAGATGGTGACGTCCAGCTACGGGTTGGACGAGGGCAAGACCCTCCGCGACGAGCCCTTCTGTGCACACACGATCCTCGATGACGACGTGATGGTCGTCGAGGACGCGACCGCGGACGAGCGCTTCGCCGACGAACCACTGGTGACGGGCGAGCCGGGGATCCGCTTCTACGCCGGGGCGCCGCTCACCACGCCGGACGGCTACCGCATCGGCGCGCTCTGCGTGATCGACACGACCCCGCGCCGCATCGACGATCCGGACGCGCTGGCGCCGCTGCAGGACCTGGCACAGATTACCATGGACGAGATCGAACTGCGCATTGCGGACCTGCATCAAGCGGACATCCTGGAGAGCATCAC
>CAYFRX010000239.1:0-4907 GCA_964345515.1 uncultured Rhodothermales bacterium | reverse complement strand
GTCAACGTCGGGGCTTGTCGAGTGCCCGATGTGCCACCGCCACGTCGTATGGACCGATTTCAACCTGCGACCTTCCCACCTTTCAACCTGAAACCACCTAGTCGGCGCTGCGGCTCCCACTGCGCGGCCTCATGCTCCGTCGGCACGGCGTGAGGCGAAGTAGGCCAAACCTCCCTATCCACTTGCGCCTCGAACGACACCACGACACGCACCAAATTGCCGCGCGGTGTGCAACCCCTGGCGGCGCTCTACGTATGTTGGTCCGGACCGGTTTTCTCCACCGGACAAACCGCGCCCCGAAGCGCTTTCGACCGTTCAGCATGGCACGGCATTGCGCTCGTCCCTCAGTGCCTTCGTTAACCGTACTGGCTTTCTGCTCATGTGCACGTTGTTTCGACCGCTCACGTCCATTGCTCTTGCCCTTCTTGTCCTTGCGCTCGGGTCGCCGCCTGCAGCGGCTCAATCCCTAAACGGCGATGTGGGTGACCACCTGCAGGACATCGTGACGCTCACCGAGCAAGCGCTCGACGCGAGCCGCGCCGCCGAGAGCGCCCAAACCGTCGGCGACGTCAAAGCCGGGGCCGATGCCGTCTTCGAAGCCGTGTGGGGGCTGTCGTCCGGTATCGACGCCGAAGCCGCCCGCGGCGCTACTGCGCAGCACGGATGGAAGACGCGCTGGCAAACGTCGCCGGCCGCCTTCGACTCGGCGTTTGCCGCCCGCCTGGGCACCGCCGGCCCGGAGATCGATGACCCGAGCGAACTGGGCATTCTCGGCCGGGGCCGGTACGTCCGCAGCCAGTTTGCCGTGGCGCCCGACAGCGCCGGCCCCGAGACGCCCGGCGCGCGCTTCTCGCACGATGCGATCGTGGCGCCCCTCAACAACGTCATCGGCTGGATGCGGCTGGACAACGGCATCACAAAGGGCGAGCTGCAACCCCGGATCGATCTCACCTACAAGTGGGACGCCCCGATGGAATTCTGGAACTCCTCGGCCGACACCGGGTGGCTGCACGAGGCCTACTCGCAGGCCGTAAACATCCTCAAGACGAACTACGACGGTGATGTGGCAATGGCCCGCGAGCACGCCGCGGGCATGACGCAGCTGCTCGAAAAGGCGCTCAACGGCATGGACGCCAACGACAACGGCCGCGTCGAGCCTATCATGATGGAAGGCGGCCTCCGCCTCGCCTTACAAGAAGCCCAGGCCGCCGGCCTCGCCAGCCGATGACGCGCCTCCTCACCCCGTCCGCGTGTACTCCCTTCGCTCCAACTCCCGTTCCATGACGATGCTCAACCGAATGCTTTTCTCCCCGTCCCGCTGGCCGCTTTTCCTCGCCACCGCCGTCCTCTTGGTCGTGGCAGGCTGTGCCGGCACCCAAGACGCGTCGCAAGCCCCCGCTGCTGCAGACGACGCCGACTGGATCACGCTGTTCGATGGCACGAGCCTCGACGGCTGGACGCAGGCCGGTCCCGGCCAGTTCACGCTCCAGCCGAACGGCACGATGCAGAGCCAGGGCGGCATGGGCCTCTTCTACTACCACGAACGCCCCTTCCGCGACTACGTGCTGGAGCTCGACTGGAAAGTGGAAAACGACTCGGCCAACTCGGGCCTCTTCCTGCGCTTCCCCGAGCGGACGGACGACCCGTGGCACGCTGTGAACAACGGCTACGAGATCCAAATCGACGGCTCCGCGCCGGATCCCATCAACCAGACGGGGGCCATCTACGACATCTCGGCGCCGTTCAAGAGCGCCGCCAAGCCAGCCGGCGCGTGGAACACGTACCGCATCAAGGTCACCGGCCAGCGCTATGAGATCTTCCTCAACGGCGAGAAGGTGAACGACTTCTTCGGCGAGCGCGGCCGCGAAGGCTACATTGGCGTGCAGAACCACGATCCGGGCTCTACGACCTGGTTCCGCGACATTCGCGTCAAGCCGCTCCCCGAGCAGGACTATCCGACGCGCCTCGCCAACCTGTTCGCCGTCTCCGACAACCGCGACCCGATTCGCGTGCTGATGGTGACTGCCACGCACGGCTTCCGGCATGGACCGGCTATTGAGCAGTCCAAGCAGCTCGTGGCGCAGCTCGAAGAGACCACCGAGTTTCAGTTCGACGTCACCGAGGACCTTTCACAGCTCAACGCGCAGAACCTGGCGCAGTACGACCTCCTCTTCATGAACAATGCCACGCTCCGGACGCCGGCCAGCGCGGAAGAGAGCGAGACGGCGGCGGGCCGCGAAGACGTGTGGCGCGGGTACAGCATTGCGCTCAATACGCCGCAGGGCACGATGGACGGCCGCCTCCTGCTGTACGGCGAACCGGGCGACCTCTCCGGCACCATCGCCTTCGACCAGCAGCCGGCCCCCGGCACGCTGGAGGACGTCACGTACACCGGCGACGAGCTCACCTTTCATTTCACGGTCGATCAGTACGGGCGCATCAACGGGGCCGCGACACTTTCTGAGGAGGCCCTCGACGGGTCGCTGACCCTTGTGAACCAGCGCGGCCTGGCGCTCCCGCTGTCCGGCGACGCACTCCTCGGCAGCGAGATGGACACCGACTCGGAATCCGCCGAATTCGTCACGCCCGATCAGCAGGCTGCCATCCTGGACTTCGTCGAGAACGGGGGCGGCTTCGTCGGCACGCACGCTGCGCTCGACGCCTTCTACAACTGGGACGCCTACCGCACGATGGTGGGCGGCGGCCTGTTCGACTCGCACCCCTGGACGCAGAGCGTGGCCGTACAGGTCGAAAAGCCGAGCAACCCGGCCATGACGCACCTCGGCGAGTCCTTCTGGATCCGTGATGAGATTTACGTGCTCGACGGGAATCCGCGCTGGAACGCCCGCGTGCTCTCGTCGCTCGACATGAACAGCGTCGGCATCGAGCAGGGCCGCGCCGATCAGACGCGCGACGACTATCCCATCTCCTGGATGCGCTATCAGGAGAACGGGCGCGTCTTCATCACCAAGCTGGGCCACTTCCCCGACGTGTGGACGACGCCGGCCTTCGTGCAGCACCTGCTCGAAGGGATGCGCCTGGCCGCCGGCCGTACGTCCGCCGACTTCTCCGGCCATCGCGAGAAGGAGGTGATCGCCGAGAACGTGTGGCCCGACGACATCGCCGTGGACGACCGCGGCAACGTGTGGATCGCCGAGCTGCGCGGCAAGGTGCACCACTACGACGCGGCCGCCGACACGACGCGCCTCATCGCCCAGATCCCGACGACCGATCCGACGAACATCGAGCACGGGCTCTATGGCATTGAGGTGGATCCGAATTTCTACGACGGCGAGCCCTACATCTACGCCTTCTATGCCGAGCCGGAGACCTTCATCAACACGCTGGCGCGCTTCCGCTACGAGAACGGCGCGCTGAACCTCGACAGCCGCGAGGTACTCCTCCACGTGCCCACCGAGCCGCAGTGCTGCCACCAGGCCGGCGACCTGGAGTGGGGGCCGGACGGCACGCTCTACCTCTCGACGGGTGACACCGGGATGTCTGAAACGCGCCCCGAGTGGGAGTTGACGCAGGACGAGCTACACGCTTTCATGGACGAGCACGGCCTCGACGACTACCACTGGTCGCGCCTCGTCGACTCCGAGCGCTCGGCACAGAACCTGCAAGACCTGCGGGGCAAGATCCTGCGCATCAACAAGGACGGCACGATCCCGAAGGATAATCCGTTCTACGGCGAGCCCGGCGTGCGCTGGGAGATTTACGCCTACGGCCTCCGCAACCCGTATCGCTTCAAGGTGGACCCGCAGACCGGCAATACGTACATCGGCGTCGTGGGTCCGGACGCGAGATTCGATTATGACGAGTACAACGTGGCGGCCGAAGGCGGTGAAAACTTCGGCTGGCCCCGCTCGATCGGCAAGCTCTTCTACAACCAGATGACGCCGGAGGACATCCCGAACTACGTCCCGCCCATGTGGGAGTACACGTATCGGACGGGCGGCCGCTCAGCCACGGTGGGACCCATCTACCGCCATGACGGTCCCGGCGCCTTCCCCGCCGCCTTCCAGGACAAAGTCTTCTTGTACGACTGGGCGCGGCGCTGGATCAAGTGGGCCGACATTGAAGAGATGACGTTCGCAAGCGACACGTCGGCCAGCGTAGAGCGCACGCCGCGGCAATTCACGATGGCCGCTCAGCGGTTCACCGACATCAAGACGTTCGACCAGCTGACGAGCACGACGCCCATCTCGATGGAGCTCGGCCCGGATGGCGCCCTGTATCTCGCCGAGTTCACCGGCTTTTGGGACGCCGCGCCGGGCGCAAAGGTGACGCGCTACCGCTGGGTGACCGATGAAGTGGCCGCCAGCCAGGCGTCAGCCCAGCCCGTGCCCGAGGGCAACGGGCGGACGTTTCAGTTTGAGCCGTCGCCCACCCCGTCAAACCAGAGCGGCCTCGGCTACCACTGGACGTTCGGCGACGGGACGACGAGCACGGCGGCGCGCCCGACGCACACCTACGACGAAGCCGGTACGTACACCGTGCACCTGACCGTCACCAACGCCGACGGCACCGAGCGGGTGCCGGTCGCTATCGAGGTGATAGCCGGGCCGCACACCCGCGTGCAGACGCCGATTTCAGGACGCTGACGGCTGACCAGCATTCCTCCACGCATTCTGATCCTCGAACGCAGTGAGGTGAATTTGTATGCTATCGTCTATGCTTTCATCGGATTCGCGCCGGCTGCCCTGGATGCTTCAGGGAGCCGGAGCCCTGATTGTGATCCTCCTGCTCTTTGGGATGAGCGTACCGCCGCCCATCCCGTCTGGGCACGAGGCAACGCCGCACGCCACCTTCGTCCCGTCCGCGGCGGACCGCGCATTTGACGCCGCCCTGCCCGATGGTGAGCAGATTTACAACACGCGCTGCATGAGCTGCCACCAGATGGG
>CAYFRX010000238.1:0-4908 GCA_964345515.1 uncultured Rhodothermales bacterium | reverse complement strand
GACTGCCGGGCTGTTGCACGATGGCGCCAATCTGCCGCTCGTTACCGTAGAGCTCCGCGCAGTCCAGCAGCCGAACGCCCATGTCGAGCGCGTCCTCGATGGCATCCTCCAGATTGACGTACGTCGTGCCCCCGCGATACCGCGAGCACCCAAAGCCGATAGGGGGAATGGGCTTGACGTTTTGGGTCTCGGGTTGCGTGTTGGGGGTTGTGGGTTGTGCGTTGGGGGTTTCGGGAAGGGGGAGGGGCGCAAAGCCGACGTCGTCGACCGGCACGGGCGCGCCCTCCTCGGCGCAGCGCGCGATGGCCTCGATGATGGCCACGACGTGGGCTGCCTGCCGGCCGGAAGCGTACGGCGGGCGCTCGTCCTGGATGGCAGCAGCCATGTCGTCGAGCGCGGAGGCGTAGTCGAGCGGAGAGGAAGAATACGGCAGCGGAACGGGGCGGTACGGTTTACCGAGCCGCGCGAACTGGACAGCCTCAGCGTCGTCGGCGTCGAGGGCACCACAGTTGCGCAGGAAGAGGGAGCCGTCGTCGCCGTGGAACTCGATGCTGTTGAAATGCTGCGTCTGATACGGCACGTACATGCTCGCCGTGAGCTGGGCCTGCACGCCGTCGTCAAATTCGAGCAGCGCCATTACGTGATCCGGCGTGTCGACCGTGAATGACCGTCCGTCGTGCGTGTGCGTGTCGAGCAGCAGCGTCTGATGGGCGGAGCGTACGCGCCGCACCGGGCCGAGCAGTCCCGTGAGTACCGTCAGCGGATACACGGCGCCGTCGAAGAGCGGCCCGATGTGCAGGAACGGCTCGGGATTCGCGTTCCACTCGGTGAGCCGGCCGAGATTGCAGGTCGCATACGCCATCCGCAGCGAGCCGCAGCGCCCCTTGCGCAGGTAATGCCCCGCGAGTTGCTGCGCGTCGGCCATCAGGCTGATCGGCGCGCAGCCGAGCCGGGCATCGTTGGAATTGGCCAGCTCGACGAGGGCGCGCGCTTCCTCCGCGTCGAGCGCGAGCGGCTTCTCGCTGTAGACGTGCCGCCCGGCCTCCAGGCACCGCCGGGTGACGGGGGCGTGGGCGTCGTGGATCGTGAGGTTGACGATGGCCTCGGCGTCGCTTTCGGCCAGCAGCGCATCGAGGTCGGTGTAGGGGGTGGCACCGTGTGCGGCGGCGAGGTCCTCGGCGCGTTCGGGCACGAGGTCCATCGTGGCCACGAGCTCCAGGGCGTCGCGGGCCGCCATGGCATCAGCGTACTGCTGCGCGATGAATCCGCAGCCGATGATGGCGAAACGCATGGTTGGGTGTGGGAGTGGTTGGGTGTGAGCGGGTTCGGGTGTGGGGGGCGAATGAGGGGAAGCTCAGCGCTCCCAGACGCCCATACTTCCACGCGCCCAAACGCCAGAGCTACCGCGAACCGTAGGTGTGCTCGCTGCGCTCCTCGACGCGATCCGTGGCGGGCGGCGGGGTGGGCGACAGGTCGGCGATGGCGTCGCGCAGGTCGGGCGTCATGTCGATGTCGAGCGCGCCGAGCGATCCGTCCAGCTGTTCGACGTTGCGCGCCCCGATGATGGGCGCCGTCACAGCCGGGTGGGCTCCCACCCAGGCGACGGCCAGGCTCACGGGGTCAAAACCGTGGGTCTCGGCAAAGTCGGTAAAGCGCTCGGCCACCTCGTAATTCATGCGGTCGCCGTAGCGCGTCTGATACATCTCGTTGCTCGTGAGCCGGCCGGTGTCGGGTTGCGTGTCCACCCTGTACTTGCCGGTGAGGAGGCCGCCGCCGAGCGGGCTGTACGGCATCACGCCGAGGTTTTCGGCCTGGGCCATGGGCAGGAGCTCCACTTCGGCTTGCCGCTTCACGAGGTTGTACATCGGCTGGATGACGTGGAACGGCGTGAGCCCCTCGCAGCGGCTGATACCGAGTGCCTTCGTCACCTGCCAGGCCGCGAAGTTGCTCGCCCCGAGATAGAGCACCTTGCCCTGGCGGACGAGATCGTCGAGCGCGCGCAGCGTCTCCGCCAGCGCCGTCTCCGCATCGAACCGGTGCACGAAGTACAGGTCGATGTAGTCGGTCCTGAGGCGGCGGAGGCTCCCCTCGACGGCCCGCACGAGGTGGTAGCGCGAGGCGCCGCGTGCATTCGGGTCGTCGCCCATTGGGAAGTACGCCTTGCTCGTAATGACGACTTCATCGCGGCAGTTTTGGATCAAGTTCCCCAGGATTTCCTCCGAGCGGCCGTCCTCGTACACGTTCGCGCAGTCAAAGAAGTTGATGCCGACCTCGCGGCAGCGGTGAAACATGGCCGCTGACATGTCCTCATCGGCGATGCCGCCGAACGACATCGTGCCGAAGCAGAGCGGAGAGACTTTGACGCCGGTCGTGCCAAGGAAACGGTAATCGGTGACTTCGGGCATCGAGGAGGAGGCATCCGTGGAAAAAGAGCGGACTCCAAGAATTGGGACGCGGCGACGCAAAGTCAAGATGCAGGTCGGGGGGAACCGTTCCGACGCAATGAAAACCGGGCGAGGAGGTGAGTCCCCGCCCGGCTGTGGGTGCAGAAATGTTGCGCGTCGAATTACGACTCACCAGCATCGGCTACCTCCCTCGCCTAATCGTCGTCGTCCTAATCACTGCAAGCGTCGGCCACCTGCCCCGCAGCGGGGGTGCCGCCGACCGGCAGGCAGTGCGGGGTAACGCGCACCGTATCATCGTCGTCGCGGAACGAGGCGCCTTCCACGGAGAGAAGGCCACCGGCGCCGTCCGTCTCAACTTCGATGGCGGCCGGCGTCGTCAGCGAGACCTCTTGCAGGGCCACATGCGCCGTCTCACTCGTGCTGACGAAGCGGACCGCTTCGTTTTGCGAAGTGAGCGTAGCGCCCTCAGCAGCAATGTCCGCGCCGGCTTCCACGATAACTTTCTTCATCGCGTCCACAGAGACCTGGCTCAAGACCGCCGCGCCTTCCGTGCGAATGGAGGCGCGCTCCTCGGCGGCTTCAACCCTCGCGCCGGCCAGCGTCACGCCAGCCTCGCTCGTAATGATGACGTCCCGCTGTGCCGTGAGGGTGGCGTCGTTCAGCGTCAGCGTACTGGCCGTGCCCGCGAGGTCGAACTCAATCCGCTCGGCCGTGGACTGCAGCGAGGCCTCCGGGAAGTGCATGCGTCCTTCACCGCGAATCAGCACCTCCTTGTAGCCCGTGAGCGTCGCCGCGTCGGCGTCGATGCCGGTGCCCGCTTCGAGAAGCACCTGGTCGGCGTCAGACGTGATCGCCACGTCGGGCACGCTGATGGAACCATCTGCCAGAAGGCGCACGCTGCTTCCCGCCATCAGGGATGTACGAATCGTGAGGTCGCCGTCGGTGCGCAGCTCGATATGGTCCGTGACCGCAATCGGCCCGACCGCCGCGGGGACAACGAGGCTGTTATTGCCGCTCGTCGTGTACTGGCCGTCGCGGAGGGCATTGGTATCGACGAGCTGGTCCTGGTCCGCGTCATACAGGCCGTCGTGATCGGCGTCTTCAAAGGCCTGCTGCGGGCCTACGTACACGCTTCGGTTCGTCGTGCCATCCGGCACGCCGCTGATGAGCGGCACGGACGTCTCTAGGAGCGCGGCCCGCACGTCGCTAGGCGTCATCGTGGGATGCTCGGCCAAGAGGTGCGCCGCCGCCCCAGTCACGTGCGGCGCGGCCACCGAGGTGCCTGAATCCCATGCCAAGAGGGTGCCGTCATCGGGCGTCAAGACCTCCAGGTCCACGCCAGGCGCGAGCAGATCCACAACCGATCCGTAGTTTGAGAACGACGCAAATCGATTGTTGCGATCGTACGCACCGACCGTGATTGCCTCCGTGACGTGTGCCGGGCTAACGAGCGATGCGTTACGACCTTCATTCCCGGCAGCAATCGCGTACACCACGCCGGCCTCGATGGAGTGCTGGATCGTCTCATCCAGCGCATTATACGCGGTCGTACCCACGGGGACGCCGAAGCTGATGTTCACCACGATGGGCGTGGACGGATTTGCCAGCTTCTGGGCCGTCACGTGCTCCACCGCCTGGATCACCGACGAGAGCTCTGTGTCTCCAGCGTCGGACAGCACTTTGATCCCGTGCACCCGTGCGCCTGGAGCGACGCCCACGCTACCCGCGTCGTCATTCTGGGCCGCCGCGATGCTGGCCACGCCCGTGCCATGCCCGCTTGGGTCGGACGGCGCGTCGCAGACGACCAGTGAGTCGCCCGTTGCGTCGTGGCACGAAGCGAGGTTGAGGTCGTCGTGTGCCGTGCCGGAGTCGAGTACGTACAGGTCCACGCCAGACGCATCCGAAGCGGTTTGATCCGCCCCAATGCGTCCAACGCCCCAGGGAGTACGCTGGCTGCCCTGCGAAAAGCCCTCGTCGCCCGGGGCCTCCGGCGCGAGGTTTACATCGGGCTCGATCCACTTCACGTCCGGGTCGTCTTGAATGACGTTCAGGATGCTGTCGAGCGCAGCGGCGTCAACGGTCCCGGCGCCGCCGTTGATCACGTAGCGCCGAAAGAACTTGTAGCGCCGAAAGAATTTGTAGCGGCGGAAGAACTTGTAGGGGGCGATCCCGTCGTGCAGGCCGATGATGAGGCCGACGCTCTCGCCGCCGGACTTCGCCGCACCGTCCGAGGTTGTGGCCCGGTCGAACAGGTGCGCGTGGCGGACCTTGCCATCGGTGGCCTGTCCGCTTTGGGCCTGCGGCGCCGAATCCGGCACGCCGCTGACCAGTCCGTCGGCACAGCCCACCATACTGAGCGCCAGGGCCGGCGCAAGAACGAGCGTAAGGACGAGCGAGAGGAAGCGCATAAGACACCTAGAGCCTACAGATGGGTAATAGCGAAACAAAACACCGATCCCAAGCAGCACATGGGGATTAATGTGTACATTTGTAGGACAGGCTA
>CAYFRX010000237.1:0-4938 GCA_964345515.1 uncultured Rhodothermales bacterium | reverse complement strand
TGGCACGCTTGGAGAGCAAAAAGGGCCCTCGCCCTCTGCTATGTCTGTATTGATTCCGGGCAAGCTCACCCATACCACGGACACGAGTCCACCTCAAAAATAACCATCGATCCCGATCGGCTGAAAGCTCGGGGCCTGCCGCGGTTCGGACAGCGACTCACTGCGGAAGATGCGCCTGCGCCAGACGGCTCGCTTCGCCGGCACTAGCTGGCTAAAAATGGATTTGAGCAAAGCGGCCCCCGGTCTTCTTGCAAGCAGTCTTGGATCATTGCGTCCAGCCTTGTAATTCTGGGACCTGGCCATCGCCCGTGTACCAGGAAGTGCTTGATTGGTCTCCATTCCAACCTGACGGAACGCGATGGCTTTTCTAATCAGCCACGTCTTCTCGCACTTCTACACCGAATGACTGACTCAACCTGAACGTCGGCGCCGAACATAAAGGCGTCGCGCTTGAGTCCGCCTGATAATTTCATTAACTAAGGGATCGGCATTCCTCCAGCAATCTTTTTTTCCTATGCTTCTTCTGGGCTATGACATCGGCAGTTCGGCCATCAAGGCCGCGCTGCTCGATGCCGATACCGGCCGAACAGTCGCCATGGCACGCGCGCCGAGCGACACCGAGATGGCGATGGACGCCCCCCAGCCCGGATGGGCCGAACAGCGACCCGCGCGATGGTGGGATCACGTCGTGGCGGCTACGCAGCAGCTGCACGCCGCGGCGGACTGGGATGCGGCCGACGTGCAGGGCCTTGGCCTCTCGTACCAGATGCACGGGCTCGTGCTCGTCGACGACGACTTCGAGGTGCTCCGCCCGTCGATCATCTGGTGCGACAGCCGGGCCGTCGACATCGGACGGGAGGCGTTCGAGGCGCTCGGCGCAGAGTGGTGCCTGTCGCATTTGCTCAACAGCCCCGGCAACTTTACTGCGTCGAAGCTCGCCTGGGTGAAGCGGAACGAGCCGGATATCTTCGCGCGCATCCACAAAGCCATGCTGCCCGGCGACTACATCGCGCTGCAGATGACCGGCCGGGTCTGCACGACGCCCTCGGGGCTCTCCGAGGGCACGCTGTGGGACGTGCAACGCGATAGCCTCGCCACCGACCTGCTCGACCACTTCGAGATTCCACCTGCCCTCTTTCCGGAGGTGGTGCCCACCTTCTCCCAACAGGGCGTGCTTACCCCGGAGGCCGCAGACGCACTGGGCTTGCAGGCGGGCATCCCCGTGGCCTACCGGGCCGGCGATCAGCCGAACAACGCGCTCTCGCTGGCTGTGCTGGAGCCCGGCGAACTGGCTGCCACGGCCGGCACGTCGGGCGTCGTGTATGGCGTGGGCGACACGGCAACGTACGACCCCGGACAGCGTGTGAACACGTTTCTGCACGTGAACTATGCCCCCCGACGTCCCCGCTACGGCACGCTGCTGTGCGTGAACGGGGCAGGCATCCTGAACCGCTGGCTGCACGACGCGCTGTCCGGCGCCAACGGCACGCTAAGCTACGCCGCGATGAACGAGACTGCCGCGCAGGCGCCCGTCGGCGCCGATGGGCTCGTGGTGCTGCCGTACGGAAACGGCGCAGAACGCACGCTCGGCAACACCGACCTGGGCGCGTCGCTTCACGGGCTGAACTTCAACGTGCACGACCGCGCCCACCTGCTGCGGGCCGCGCAAGAAGGCATCGTGTTCGCCCTCCACCACGGCCTCGACGCCATGCGCGAGATGGATCTGCGCATCGACACCGTGCGGGCCGGGCACGCCAACATGTTCTTGAGTCCTATCTTCGCGGAAGCCTTCGCGACGGTGACGGGGGCGACGGTCGAGCTCGTCGAGACAGATGGGGCTGTGGGCGCGGCGCGCGGCGCTGGCCTGGGCACGGGCGTGTTCGCCGATCCCGAAGAAGCCTTCGCCGGGCTCACCGTGATTGACACCATCGACCCGGACCCGAACCTGACGTCAGACTACGCGGCGGCGTACGCGCGCTGGTCCGATGCACTCACCCTTCACCTCAACGCAATCTCCTAAGTGCAACCGACGCCCACGTTGGAACGTGCTCAGCGCCGGTGTACCACCGCGCGTCGTGTGGGCCGATCTCAACCTGAAATCTTCCAACCTTTCGACCTGAAACCTGCATGCCCGATATGGCTGACCAATACTCGCTGCATAGCCTCTGCCGCTGGACCTTCCATGAAGGCGTGGGCCGCTTCGTCCCGAGCGGCGTGCGTCCCGCGTGGGGCCCCGACCGCTTCGGCACACCCGACTTCATCCACCTCGTCCACGACGAAGTGGCGCCCCGTCTGCCCGACCACGTCGAGCTCGGCGTGGAGATGCACTACGACAACGAGTACAACGAAGACAACGCCGCGGCCATCGCTGACGCGCTGGACGAGACGGGGATCGCGCTGGCCATGGTGACGCCCGGTGCGCACCTGCACTTTGCGTACGGCGGCATCGCCTCGCTGGACCCCGACGAGCGTGCGGAGGCCGAGGCGTTCGGCGAGCGGAGCGTGGAGCTCGCGTACGGCCCGCTCCGCAAAGGCTGGCACGACGATCCGGAGAAGGCCCCGTCGCTCGTCATCTGGAACGGCTCGTTCGGGTACGACCTGGCGACCATCGAGACGCGGCAGATGTACCAGAACCTGAAGGAGAGCATCGCCAAGCTGTGCGCGTTCGAGGCCGATCAGGGCGGCGACCTGTACATCGCCGTGGAGCCTAAGCCAAACGAGGGGCATCCCGCCATGCTGCTCCCCACCGTGGCCAGCGTCATCGTACTCTGGTACCGCATCGCGGAGGAGTTCGGCATCGACCGGGCGAAAAAGGGCGTGAACAAGGAGATCGGCCACTCCGAGATGATCGGGCTCGACCACGTGTACGACACGGTTGAGGAGCTCGACAATGGCATGATGCACCACACCCATCTGAACAGCCAGGGGTACAACGACGGCATCATCCTCGGCGGCCCGGGCCGCTATGACATCGACCATGGCACGCGCATCAACGGGATGAACGTCGCCATCGCGGGGCTCATGCAGGAGGCCGGCTACACCCGCTGGAAAGGCCACGACATGCAGGTGCGCCCGTACGACGACGTGCCGCAAGCGCTCGACCGCGTGGTGCGCAGCGTCCTGAGCTGGGAAGCCTGTGAGCACGCCGCCCGCACGCTCGACACGGCGCAGCTCCGCCAGCACCTCGCCAACCGCGACACGGCGAAGGCCGAAGACATGATGCGCGGCGCCGTCGTCACCGCTCAGCAGTGGTTCGACGACCACTACGCGGCGACGGCATGAGATGAACGCCTGAGCGTCTCAACGTTGAACGTCTAAACGCGACAACCTTCCATCCTGTACCCTTCTGCCGCGCATGCCCGAATTCGAAACTGTCATCCTGGACCGCGAGGAGGCCGTCGCCACGATCACGATGAACCGTCCCGAGCGGCGCAACGCGCTGAACGCCGCACTCGACCGCGACCTCCGCGCCGCGCTCGACGCCGTGGCTGACGACGATGCCGTGCGGGCTGTGGTGCTGCGCGGGACCGGTCCCGGCTTCTGCGCGGGTGCCGATCTCACCGTGCTCCAAGCAGCCACCGATCCGGAGGACGTCTACGAGCACATCATGACGCGCTACTGGCCCATCGTTGAGCATCTGGTGACGATGCCCAAGCCCGTGCTGGCGGCGGTAAACGGGATGGCCGCCGGCGCCGGATGCGCCCTCGCGCTGGCGTGCGACCTCCGCGTGATGGCTGCCGACGCGCACCTCATGATGGCGTTCAGCAACATCGGCTTCGTGCCGGACTCAGGCGCGTCGTGGCTGTTCGTGCGGCAGATCGGCTACGGCCGCGCGTTCGAGCTCGCCGCGGAAGCCACGCCGATCCCCGCCGAGCGCTGCCATGACCTCGGCCTCACGAACCGCGTCGAGCCCGCCGACGAGCTCTGGACGGCCACTGCCGCGTGGGCGCGCGACCTGGCACAGCGCCCCACCCTCGCGCTCGGCCTCACCAAGCAGGCGCTCCACGCCGCGCAAGAGCAGTCGCTCGAAGCCACTGTCGAGACGGAAGCGCAGCTGCAGATGCGCGCCGTACAGAGCCACGATCACCGCGAAGGCGTGCAGGCCTTCCTCGAAAAGCGCGATCCGGAGTTCGACGGGCGGTAGTCAACCTTCGAACCGGCACAGGGCCCGCCGGCCTCCCATGGCGTCGGCCTCTCGCTGCCCGACCGTCTATCTACTCAACCTCATCTTTCACCGTACGACACCATGAAATACTCTGCGATCACCTTGAGCGCGTTGCTCCTCCTAGCCGCCGCGATGTCCGTGGGATGGAGAGACGCGACCGAATCGCCCCCTGAGGCCTCCAGCGAGTGGGTCTCGATCTGGGACGGCGACACCTTCGACGGCTGGCGCGCCAGCGAAAACCCCGAATCATTCAGCATGGAAGACGGAAAGATTGTGGTCGATGGGCCGCGCGCTCATCTCTTCTATGAGGGCCCTGTGGCCAATGCCGAGTTCGACGATTTTGAATTCAGGACTGAGGTGTACACCTTCCCCGGGGCGAACTCCGGCATCTTCTTTCACACGCAGTACCAAGAGACGGGATGGCCCGAACACGGCTACGAAGCGCAGGTCAATGCCACACACGACGACCCGCGCAAAACAGGGAGCCTGTATGCGGTGAACGATGTCATGCACAACGCCCCGCACGAAGACGAAGAGTGGTTTACCTATCACATCATTGTGAAGGGCCGAGACATCACGTTTAAGGTGGACGGCGAAACGGTGATGGAATACACTGAACCGGAAGACGTCGAAGGAACTCGGCGCCTCAGCAGCAACACCATTGCCCTGCAGGCCCACGACCCCGAGAGTCGGGTTTACTACCGCAATCTGGAAGTCCGCGTGCTGGATTAAGAGGGGCCCGCAACTCGTTCGAGCGCCGCTCCCTCACGCGT
>CAYFRX010000236.1:2038-4940 GCA_964345515.1 uncultured Rhodothermales bacterium | reverse complement strand
GGGAAGGGCGGCCGTACCGGCCAGCAGGGCGGCGGCCCCCATCCAACGGGCGGCCTGCACGCAGCCGCGCTTGAAGGCGACGGACGACGGGGAAAGAGAGGTGGGCGTATTCGCTGCGCGGTGTGTATCGACAACCATGAGACAGAGCGATTCGTGATCAGTGGGGATTCGAGGTGCTTGTCACGAATACATACAAGCACGCGTCAGCCGGCCACCTTCAGGAAAATGACCGTCTACCACTAATAGCGTAAACTTCCGAAAAGAGAGGACATGCGGCGTATGGATGGGCGGCTCGCGCACTTTCGGCGCAGATTCCCTGCGTGACGGGCATAACCGCACGCATGAAGCGGGTTCACCGCTCCCCCCATGGCTGATCTGGGTGCGCGGCTCGTTGCGAAACCGGCGGTGGGGTGAGCGCAAACCGGCCGATCGTCCACAAAATTTTGGCCGAGGCTTTGACGGTGCCGGAGATGGTACCCGTGATCTTCGAGACGCCGACGCGCTTGCGGTAGGAGACGGGCACCTCGCGGATGCGGAGCCCGGCGCGCACGGCTTTGATCTGCATCTCGATCGTCCATCCGAACGTTGTGTCCTGCATGTCAAGCGCCAGCAGGTCGCGGAAGCGGATCGCGCGGAACGGGCCGAGGTCGGTGTAGTCGGCGCCCCAGATCCAGCGCATGAGCGTGCAGGCGATCCGGTTGCCGATCTGGGCCTGCGGCAGCATCGCGCCCGGCTCCGTCTCGCCCCGGATGCGCGAGCCGAGCACGAAGTCAGCCTCGTCGCGGCGGATCGGGTCGACGAGGCGCGGCATCTCGTCGGGGTGGTCGCTGTAGTCGCCGTCGAGGAAGACGATGACGTCGGGCTGCTTCGTCTTCGCGTACGCGATGCCACGGAGGCACGCCCAGCCGTAGCCCTGTCGCGGCTCGGTGAGCACGGTGGCGCCGGCGGCCCGCGCGTTCTGCTCCGTCTCGTCCGTCGACGCGTTGTTGACGACCACCACCTCGTCGACGAGCGCGTCGGGGATGTCGCCAATCACGCGGCCGATGGCGCGCGCCTCGTTGAAAGCGGGGATGATGACGAGAACGTGCACAGCAGCGCGCGATCGGTGGGCGGAAATGTAGCGGAAGGGAACGTACGGCGCGTCCCCCCGAGGGTTGCACGGCGTCCCGTCACGCGTCGTCGAGGAGGGCCTGGAGGACGGGGCGCACCTCGTCGCCCGACAGGGCCCGCATATAGCGCTGACGAATCCGGCCGTCCTGGTCGATGACGAACGTCGTGGGCACGGCATAATGCCCACCGTAGGCCTGCGCAACCGACCGGGCGTCCTCCGTGATGAGCGGGTAGTTGATGCCCATCTCGCGGGCGTACGGGCGGACGGCCGCTGCGCCGTCCTCATCAAGCGCAACGCCTACGAAGCGCACCCGGTCGGCGCCGAAGGCACGCTGCAGCGCGATAAATTCAGGGATCTCGGCCCGGCAGGGTCCACACCACGTCGCCCAGAAGTTGAGCACGACGACGCGTCCGCGCCAATCGTCCATCGACACGGTCGTGCCGGAAAGCGTCGTGCGCGTGAACGAGGGGGCGTCCGGAAACGTCACCTCCTCGCCATCGGCGGCGGCCGATTGGGCGGAGACGTCGGGGGCGGGCCGCTCGATGCAGCCGGCTAGGGCGAGCGCGATGACGGTCAGGGCGAGGCTGCGGGCGATCGATGAGCGCATGGTCGAAGCACGGTGAGTCATACGGTTGTTATCCTTTTGGGCGTCAGCGCCGCACGGTGTTACAACCCGCCATATCTGCATTGAAGAAACGATGAAGTAGCGACCGTTTGAGTAACGAACGCCGGGAGGACAGCCCCCAAGGCGTGATCGTTTCGCTGTTTCTTCACACATCAGCAGTCCATAAACTCATGTACCATTCAAAACAATCAACTATGCGATACCTCACGCACGCACTCAGCCTCGTGGCCTTCGTGGCGCTCAGCGTAGCCGCGATGGGCACCACCACGCCCGAGACCGTCGAGGTGCAGGGCCACCTCATCGACACCAAGTGTTATGGTATGGGGGTGAATATGGGGAAACCCGCTATGAACTATCACAACGAACACATGGTGCCGGGCGAAGACGGCCAGATGCAGACAATCCCCAACTGCGCAACGGCCTGCGCGAACATGGGCATTCCGGCCGGCATCGTAGAAGGCAGTGAGCCGGGCAACAAAACGTACGTCCTGATTACACCGGCCGGCCAGCTCGCCGATCACATGGACAAGGAAGCCCGCGTGCAGGGCGAATTGGCATTTGATGGCGGCATCATCCCAAACAAGGTCGAGGTTAAAGAGGACGGCGAGTGGAAAGAAGTCAACATCGCCACGATGATGTAAGTCTTCTGAAATGGGTCCGGGTTCAGGCGTTCCTGTACGTGGCGGACCCATGAGGCGGCCGGTACGGTGTGGCTTGTTCCTGGGCACATCGTACCGGTGCAGCCTCTTGCTTCGGGCGCTTTTTGCTCTGTTGTTTTGCAATGGCTTGATGACTTCGTGCGTCCCCAGATGATGTCTTTGCGCACCGCTCTTTTCTCGATGGCGCGAACGCTGGTCCTGGCGGGGGTACTGGGCGCGTGCCAGTCTGAAGCGCCTGCGCCCGAAGCGGATCGGGCAGCGCCCGCATCGGACTCCGCAACCGCGGTAACCTTTCGGGACACGATCACGCTCACCGGCACGCTCATCGACGCCACCTGCCACGCCCAGATGGAGGCCGACGCCGCCGCGGCGTGCGAAGGAAAATACGTGCAAGCGGGCTATCCCGTCGGCGTGCGGACGAGCGCGGATGCGGACGCGGTGTGGATTCTAGTCACCGTGCCCCAGGCGCTGGCCGACTATCTGACCGCGACGGTGCGCGTCACAGGC
>CAYFRX010000236.1:0-1938 GCA_964345515.1 uncultured Rhodothermales bacterium | reverse complement strand
TCGATGGCCGGGCGGTTGAGGCGCATCGTCGTCCAGTCGTCGAGCGGCTGTGCGCCGAGTTGTTCGTAGAAGTCGATGGCAGGCGTATTCCAATCGAGCACGGCCCAGTCGAGGCGCTGGCAGCCGCGTTCGTCGGCAATCTGGGCGACGCGTTGCAGAAGGGCGAATCCGAGTCCCTGTCCGCGGTAGTCGGGCCGGACGAAGAGGTCTTCGAGGTAGAGCCCGAAGTTCGTCAGGAACGTGGAGTAGTTGTGGAAGAAGAGCGCGAAGCCCGCCGCTTCACCGTCGTCGGTCTCGGCGAGCAGGGCTTCGCAGCGCGGCTGGGCATCCGGGGCGAGCTGGCGGCGGAGCGCGTCGGCGTCGGGATGGGCCTCGTCGAGCAGCTTCTCGTATTCGGCCAGCTCCAGGATGAGTTGCACCAGCGTCGACGCATCATCGGGCGTGGCAGGGCGAATCGTCATTGTCGATTGCCGAATGATCGATTGCCGATTTCGAGTGGACGTATGGCGAGAAATGTACAATCGACAATCGAAACTCGTCAATCATCCAGTCACCGCGTCACCGGTATCGGCTCAGCAGGTCGTCGTCATCGTCGTCGAAGTCGTCATCGTCGATGTCACCGTTGCCGAGCGAGGAGAGCATCGAGCCCATGATGTCATTGTAGCTCTGCTCGCCGTCCTCGAACTCCTTGCCGATGAGCGAATTCTGGTGCAGCGCCTCCAGCACGAACTCCATCATCGACGCCTTCTCGGCCGGTGAGGGGGGCGAGGTGTGCTCCTCAACGAGCTCCTTCAGGCCATCCACCCGGTCGAGCTCCTTGACGTAATCGGTGAACGCGAGGTCCTGTTCGAGGCCCACCGCGTTGCCCTCCGAGAACCAACTCAGCACGTCCTTGTACGCCGCGCGGTTGTCCTTCGCCGACGGGTCGGGGAAGTACTTGGTGAAGACGGCGCGCACGGCCCGGCCGATGAGCGTGTACGCCACGTTCTGGGCGCCTTCCTGCTCGCCCTCGTACACGAGCTCCACCTTGCCCGTGATGGCGGGCTCCACGAGCATCAGGTCGCTGACGCGCACCGTGGTTTCGTCCTCGCCGTTCAGCAGCGCGCGGCGCTCGGCGGCAGAGATGAGGTCTTCGAGCGCGGCCCGCGTCACCCGCACCGAGACGCCCGACTTCTGGTCGATGTACTCGCTCTCGCGCGCCTCGAAGGCGATCTGCTCGATGATCTCGCGGAAGCAGTGGGGCACATGCACGTCCACGCTGGCCGTGTCGGGCAGCCCGTCGCGGTCCTGCCACGCCTCCTGGTTCGTGATCTCCAGCCCCACGTCGATCGTCTTCGGGTAGTGGGTGATGATCTGGCTGTCGATCCGATCCTTCAGCGGCGTGATCAGATTGCCGCGGCTCGTGTAGTCCTCCGGGTTGGCCGAGAAGATCATCATCACGTCCAGCGGAAAGCGGATGTTAAACCCGCGAATCTGGATGTCCTGCTCTTCCATGATGTTGAGCAGGCCCACCTGGATGCGTGGCTGCAGGTCGGGCAGCTCGTTGATCGCGAAGATGCCGCGGTTCGTGCGCGGGATGATGCCGAAGTGGATGGTCTCCTCGTCGGCGTAGGTGAGGCGCTGGTTAGCGGCCTTGATCGGGTCGATGTCGCCGATGAGGTCGGCGATCGTCGTGTCCGGCGTGGCGAGCTTCTCGCCGTAGCGCTCGGAGCGATGGATCCAGTCGATGGGCGTGTCGTCGCCGTGCTCCTCGACCATCTCACGCCCGTGCTTCGTGATGGGCTCCAGCGGATTTTCGTTGAGCGGACTGCCCTCGATGATCGGGATGTACTCGTCGAGCAGGTCCGGTAGCATGCGGATGAGGCGGCTCTTGGCCTGCCCGCGCAGCCCGAGCAGGATGATGTCGTGCTGGCCGAGGATCGCGTTCTGGATCTGCGG
>CAYFRX010000235.1:0-4998 GCA_964345515.1 uncultured Rhodothermales bacterium | reverse complement strand
CGCTCTAGCCAAGCCGCGCCGCGGTGGCCCATCACCTTCGAGATCTCCCGCCCCATGTACACTTTGCCAATCCCGTCGCGGCTCGGCGGGCGCTGGGTGTACCCGTCGGTCGTGTCGGCGGCGGCCGGTGCGTTGCGCTCCGCCGTGGCCTGGCAGCCCAGGGCAGTGCTCATGAGCAAGAGGAGCCCGAGCGTCGCGGCAAGCGTGGGACGTCGAGTAAGCATGGGATCAGCGATCAGTCAGGGAGGATGTCGGTGGGCTACCCCCTAACGCACGGTGGCGTCATCAGTTGTCCAGCCCGTAATAGGACTTGACGGCCGCATAGTCGTTCAGGTTCACACCGGCCGCCCGCGCCCCGGCGAAGCTATCGATAATCACCACCTTGATTTCCTGATCGGGCAAGAAATCCAACACCTCCGGCCGGGACGCTTCGTAGAACACCTCGAAGAAATCGGCCTCGAAGGCGAACCCGAGCGTGACCGTCCGATCGACCGCCGCGACATTTTCCGACTCCACGCCATAGGTGTACGGCAGGGCCGTCCAGGTGCCCTGCTCCCGAAAGTAGGCCATCACGGCGCCCTCTCGCACCACGCGCTCGGTGATCTCGGGCGCGTCGTACTGCACCGACGCGATGGGTCCGTTGAACTGGGCCTCGTCGAGGAAAAAGTCGACGGTGAAGCTGAACACGGCCGGATCACCCGGCGGGCCCGGTGGTCCTGGTGGACCCGGCGGCCCGACCGGGCCCTGATCGCAGCCGACAAACAGCAATGCAACGCACGAGGCGAGGACGAGGCGAGTGTGACGTATCATGGCACCGTGGGTTGACTTGAATGAAGTGCGGGGCGACGCCCGTTGCCTGGACGCCACCCCGCTTTCAGTACAAACCACGGACCGTTCGCCGCCGGAGCACTTGACGACCAACACGGCTACGGCGCGGCTGCTGCACCACCTCAAAGTGTACTCCTTACTATACACCTTCGATAGCCAAGGAGACCGTTTCGACTTCTTCCACACGACGCCCTCCCCGTACAGGGGATTTACTCTTCCTCCGGGTCTGGCCGGTAAATCCGGATGACCATGTTACCTGCTGTGTCCACGTAGCCGCGGTACATGCCGGGCGTGTTGAACGGCATCGCAATGTTGCCATTCGCGTCCATCGCGATGACCCCCCCCGAACCGCCGTTCGGCTCCATCTGCGGCAGTTCGTTCATGATGACGGTCCGCGCCGCCTCCTGGACCGACATGCCGCCGTGCGCCATGCGCGCCGAAATTTCATGCGCCACGGCCGCGCGGATGAAGTATTCGCCGTGCCCTGTCGCCGAGACGCCGCACGTCGCGTTGTCCGCGTACGTGCCGGCACCGATGATTGGGGAGTCACCCACGCGCCCGAAGCGCTTGTTCGTCGTGCCCCCCGTGGTGGTCCCGGCCGCGAGATTGCCGCCCTGGTCAAGGGCTACGGCGCCCACCGTGCCGAACTTGTCGGCGTCGGGGATGCCCTCGGCATCGCGATCCCCACGGGCATCGTCCTCCTCGGGGCCTCCATCGCTGCTGCGCGCTGCCTCGGCCTGACGCCGCCGGCGCTCTGTGTAGAAGTACGCGTTGTCCACGAACGTCACGTCGTGCTCGCGGGCAAAGTCCTCTGCGCCTGTGCCGGCCATCATCACGTGCTCCGACTCCTCCATGATGAGCCGCGCCAGCCCGATGGGGTTTTTGATGTGCTTGACGCCCGTCAGCGCACCGGCGTTCAGCGTCTGGCCGTCCATGATCGAGGCATCGAGCTCCACCGTGTTTTCGCTCGTAAAGACCGCGCCCTTGCCGGCGTTGAACAGCGGCGCGTCTTCCATCGTCTGGAGCGCGGCCACGACGGCGTCAATGCTAGTGCCACCGTCGGTCAACACGTCGTGACCGGTTTCGAGCGCTGTGCGGAGGGCCGTGCGGTACGCCTGCTCCTGCTCGTCGGTGATGTTTTCGGGGAGAATCGTGCCGGCCCCGCCATGAATCACGATGGCAACGGGCCTCGACCCGTCGGACTGGGCCGTAACATCGGGGGCGCAAACCAGACTCATGAAGAGCAATGCCACACTGATGAGGGACAGACGCCGGCCGTGTAGGTGCGTTGAAGATGTCATACTAAGTGGGTTCAGGTTGAAGGGTTGGAAGGGTGCAGGTTGAAATCGGCCCATACGACGTGGTGGTGCATCTGACACTCGACAAGCCCCAACGTTGGAGTTGATTGCACGTAGTCAAGCTCATATACGATCGGGGGATCGGATACGTTGTAAAGTAGGTGCCGGACGGTTCATTGCCAACCTGCCAGAATGGCGCCCTTTATGAGCGGATCATGAATACTGAAAGGGGTTGTGCCTTTATGGCGGGAATTCAACCGTCTTCCCCACAAAAGCGCCCTCAGCATCGCATATTCGACACTGGCTTGCGATTTGCAGCACAATAAAATCGTAATTGTAATCGTTGGGAACATACGGGCGGAATGTCGGATTTGTAACAAATTCTGATTTGCACCTCCAATCTCTGTTTCGCACATTGGGGGCACGCTCGCAAGACGGCACGCACTCTTGCACACTACTCGCAGCAAAAAAAGACGATACATGGCGAAGGAGAAAAACGTAGTAAGGAAGAATACCAAGGCCTTCAATCAGTACGAGGCGCTCCAGCAGATGAGCGACGAGGACCTGATGTCCCAGTTCCAGGCTGGGACGGTTGAGGCGTTCAACATTCTCGTTGACCGGTATTCGGATCGACTGATGCAGTACCTCTATCGGTTCTTGGGCGACAAGAAGCGCTGCGAGGACCTGCTTCAGGAGACGTTCCTCCGGGTGCACCGCAATCGCCACTCCTACCGGCGCATTGCGAAGTTCTCCACGTGGCTCTACACCATTGCCGGGAACTTGGCCCGTTCGGAGTACCGGAAGCGGAAGCGGCGCCGGATGCAGTCCATCCAGTCCGTGAACCGCGACAATGAAGAGTACGAGATGGAGATCCCGGATGAGTCGTTCTCGCCGGACAAGCACGCGGAGAGCACGATCCAGGACCGCTACATTCAAGAGGCCATGAACGAGATTCCACCGGCCTTCCGCGAAGTAGTGGTGCTCCGGGACATCCAGCAGTTGGCGTACGACGAGATCGCGGAGATCACGGGCCTTCCGATGGGTACCGTGAAGAGCCGAATCAACCGTGGACGCACGAAGCTGCAGGCCCTCCTGAAGGACGTCTATCCGTTCCAACAGGAAGAAAGCTGACACGCTAAGGCGCCTCTTCCACCACAGTGTTTACCGGCAGAGCCGATCTCCCTCAGGGGGTCGGCTCTTCCTTTTGCCCCCTCTTCATTGTTTCTCCACGCATGCCGGCTCCGCAACGCGTTGCTGTTGACATCGAGGCCCAGACGGTGACGATCGACTGGGCTGACGAGACCCAATCCGTCCTCGCACTCGACGTGCTCCGCCGCGCTTGCCCCTGCGCAACGTGCAAGCGCCGCCGCGAGCAGGGCGGCGAGAACGCCTGGCTCCACCACACGTGGACGGACGTCCAGGTCGAGACGGTGGGCAGCTACGGGCTGCGCTTTGACTGGGACGACGGACACAATGATGGCATCTATACCTGGAGCCACCTGCGCACGATGGCCGACGACTAGCGGACGCTGTCGTATCCGTCCGGCACGCCGTCGTGCGAGAACACGATCTGCCACACGTGGTCGGCGCGCGCTCGAAAGTTGCCAGCGCTCATGAGCAGGTAGTATCTCCACATCCGCCGAAATCGCTCGTCGTAGCGGTCCGGGAGCGCATCGCAGTCCTACCATCCGTCCATGTACGCCTCCCCGAGCGCAAACGACCCACCGGACAGGATGCGCCGGTAGAGCCGGGGATCGTGCACGCGCAGGTCCCACAGTCGGTCGCCGTCAAGGGTCACGTCGGCCTCGGCCAGCAAATCAGCGACGGCGCGCTGCCCGAGCGCCACGGTTCGCATGTCAGTTACGATCGGCATCGCCTCTCCTCCATTCATGGACGATCCAGCGCTGCAGGGCTCACCGCCGGTCGCGTCGCCAGGCCTCCATGCGCCACACCGACCGGCTCGCCACCGGGTGTCCGGCCTGGACTTCCCAGCGGTTCGCCACGGCTATGCTCGGTGCGCCGCGCCGCCGGCCCGGAGAGGACGACCCATCCGGCCGCGGAGCCCCCGTGTCGAGTGCGACGAGGTGCCACCCCTCCGTGTCATAGTATACGAGATCGACCTGGTGGTGCACAACCCGATGGGGGCCGTTCACGGCCTCGTTAAGAGTGAACGACACCGCGGTGTACACCGTGTCGGCGCGTTGCATCTCCGCCCACAGCGCCGAGGCCCGAAACTGAGCCAGCGCCTCTCCGGCCGCATCAGCATCCGAAGCGTCCAGCACCTCGTTAGCCGCGACGACGTGCCGGAGGTAGGCGCGCTCCGCGTCGGGCATATCGCCTCGGGCTGCGGTCAGGAGCACGTGACGCAACAGCTGGACTCGATCGGCATCGCTCCGGAGGCCGTGATGGGCCAGAAAATGCTGCGCGCGCCTCAGCGTGTCCATCAGCGGATCGCGCCCCCTCGGCGGGTCGTCGGGGACGCAGGCGGCGACCTCTTCCATGAACGCCTGCACCTGTTCGACGGCGGCGTTCAGGTCAGGGCGCGGTGCTCACCATCCGCTCCACGAGGGCATACGTCTTTCCTGCTCCGGCACCCGCCAGCACGAGTTGGTTCTCGTCCAGTCGCGAGCGAATGCGGTCGCGCTGAGGTTGGTCGCACAGCGTCATGGTGGCGATGGCTGCTAACGTGGGTAGAATGATTTGAACGCATGGGCTGGTCGCTCCGAGCGGCACACATCCAGGGATGAATGATGCTGTTTCCAGATGATCATGTCGGGGTTTCCCCGGACGGTCCCACGTCGCGTGCCCGGTCCGAAGCGCAGACGCGTTCAACGTTGAACGTTCAAACGTTCTCACGCACGATCCACGGCGG
>CAYFRX010000234.1:0-5002 GCA_964345515.1 uncultured Rhodothermales bacterium | reverse complement strand
TTCGCTTCGACGGCACCGCGCTGTCCGAGACCAACCTGCAGTCCATCCGCCACCGAATGGGCTACGTGATTCAGGAAGGCGGCCTCTTCCCCCACCTCACGGCCCGCTCGAACACCGCCTTGCTCGCCCGCCACCTTGGCTGGGCGGCCGATCGCATCGAGGCGCGCGTCCAGGAACTGACTCAACTCGTGCAGCTGAGCCCGGACCGGCTCGACCAGCGACCCGGTCAACTCTCCGGCGGGCAGCGCCAGCGCGTGAGTCTCATGCGTGCCCTCATGCTCGATCCCGACGTGCTCCTGCTTGACGAGCCGCTCGGCGCCCTCGACCCCATGATCCGCGCCGACCTGCAGGACGACCTGCGCGGCATTTTTCGCCGCCTGAACAAGACGGTCGTCCTCGTCACCCACGACGTTGGCGAGGCCGGCTACTTTGGTGATACCATTGTGCTGCTGCGTGACGGCCGCATCGCCCAGCAAGGCTCGATGCGTGCGCTCCTCGACACGCCCGCTAGCGAATTCGTGACCGACTTCATCCGCGCCCAGCGGGGGCTGCTGGAGCAATTGGAGAGCTAGCTCCTTTCGATGGCACCTCCTTTCGCCTCATCCATGCACGTCTTCTTGAAACGAGGAATCAACGAAACGACGAATCGACGAGAGCAGGATCTTTCCCGGTTCTCCGACTCCTCGCCTCTCCGCTTCCTGTGCGTCCTCCTGACGCTGGCGCTACTGCCCGCCCCCAGCACGGCGCAGACGCAGGACTCCACGCTCGCCGTCGGCTCCAAGAAGTTCACCGAGAACGTGATCCTCGGCGCGATGGCGACGCAGCTCCTTCAGGCCGAGGGCTTCCGGGCGACGCATCGCGAAGAGCTCGGCGGCTCGCGCTTTCTATGGGAGGCGCTGATCCGTGGCGACATCGACATCTACCCCGAGTACACCGGCACGCTCATCCAAGAGATTCTGGCGAGTGAAAACGTGACGCGCGCCACCCTGCCCGATGTGTTGTCCGACTACGGCGTGCGCATGACGGCGCCGCTCGGCTTCAACAATACGTACGCGCTCGGCATGCAATCGGACCAGGCCGACTCGCTGAACATTGAGGCGATCTCCGACCTGCGCCAGCACCCCGACCTGCGCTTTGGCTTCTCGAACGAATTCATGGACCGGGGCGACGGGTGGCCCGCGCTGCAGGCCGCCTACACCCTGCCGCAGACGAACGTGCGCGGCATCGACCACGACCTCAGCTACCGCGGCCTCGCCAGCGGCGCCGTCGACGTGATCGACCTCTACTCCACCGACGCCGAGATCGCAGCCTACAACCTGCGCGTGCTGGAGGACGACCAGGACTTCTTCCCCACGTACCGCGCCCTCTACCTGTATCGCGCCGACCTCGCCGAGCGCGCGCCGCAGGCGATTGACGCGCTCCGTCGGCTGGAAGGGCAGATCCCGGCCGACACGATGACGCGCCTCAACAAGCGCGCGAAGATCGATGGTGAGTCCGAAGTGCAGGTGGCAGCCACGTTTTTGAACGAGACCCTCGACCTCGCCCAGCGGATCACCGTCGAGACGGAGCGCCGCGTCAGCCGCGTGTGGCTACGGACGCAGGAGCACGTGGTGCTGGTGGGCGTGTCACTGCTGCTGGCCATTCTGGTCGCCATCCCGCTCGGCGTGGTAGCCTTCAAGACGGGATGGGTGGGGCAGGGCGTACTGCTCATCGTCGGCGTCACGTACACGATCCCGTCACTCGCACTGCTGGCCATGATGGTGCCACCGCTCGGCCTTGGGCGCGTGCCTGCCATCACGGCGCTCTTCCTGTACAGCCTCCTCCCCATCGTGTGGAACACGTACACCGGGCTGAACGACATCGAGCGGCCGCTGACGGAGTCGGCGCTCGCGCTGGGGCTGTCGGAGGGTGCGCGGCTGCGGCTCGTGGAGCTGCCACTGGCCGCGCGCTCCATCCTGGCCGGCATCAAGATCGCGGCGGGCATCAACGTGGGCACGGCCACGCTCGGCGCGCTCATCGGCGCGGGCGGCTACGGCCAGCCCATCCTCACCGGCATCCGCCGCGCCGACCTCAGCCTCATCCTGGAGGGCACCGTGCCGGCCGCCGTGCTCACCGTGCTGCTGCTCGCGCTGTTCGAGGGCATCGAGCGCGCGCTCCTGCCGAGCGAGGCGGAAGCGACCGCGGCGGGGTGAAGTGAGCCGGCTTCACTGACCCTCGGGTCATGCACTGGGAGTCGTCCACTGAGCGGGGATTGACTCGAATGGTGGTTGTGACCTACATGCCCCCGCAGGAACGAAAACGTGTGGTTTGCCTTACTACATCTGCTTTCCTCTTTTTGTCCACGGACTCAGGTACGCATGCCCGCCTCTCTTCCCCGCAGCGTCCGCGACGCCTGGGGCGACGAAGTGAGCGACGACTTCGAGCGCTGGCTCGTAGAGACTCTCCAGGATCGCGCCGTGCCCCGCGACGAATACCGCGAGGTCCTCTCGCGCCTCGACGTACTGGAGAACGAGATGGAGCACGTCAAGACAGATCTCGCGAACCTCCGCACGGACGTCCAAGACCTGCGCAGCGAGATGAACGAGCGCTTCGATCGGATGGACGCTCGGTTCGACGAGCGCTTTGATCGGATGAACGAGCGCTTCGACCAGATGTACGATCGCATGCTGGTCACGATGCGGTGGACGGTGGGCACCATCGCCCTCTTCGGCACGCTGGTCACCGTGCTCCTCGCCATTGCTGAGTTCACGTGAGCTCACGCCGTGCGGGCAGTTGCTTCGGGTCGCCCTGGAACGGAGCGCTGAGGCTTGGGTATTCCGGATGCTCTGCCTTCCTGCTGCTCCGACCCTCAGTGGCTCATCATGCCCGACCCCCTCGACCAACTCAAGGACGAACTCGCGCCCATCGAAGACCTCAAGAGCGCCGCCGAGGTGCTCTCCTGGGACCAGGAGACGTTCATGCCCGACGGCGGCGCGGAGGCCCGGGCCCGCCAGATTTCGACGCTGCGCACGGCGGCCCACGAGCGCTTCGTCACCGACGAAATGGGCGCCCTACTCGACCGCGCAGCCGACGCCTCGAACGGTGCCGACGACCACGCCGCGGCGCTCGTCCGCGTGACGCGGCGCGATTACGAACGGGCGCGCAAGATCCCGGCGTCGCTCGTGGCCGAGCTCTCCGAGGCCAGCTCCCGCGCGCAGGTCGCCTGGCAGAGGGCGCGCGCAGCCGACGACTTCGACACCTTTGCCCCGCACCTCAAGCGGCTCGTCGAGCTCAACATCGAGAAGGCCGAAGCCATTGGCTACGAGGACGAGCCGTACGACGCGCTGCTCGACGAGTACGAGCCCGGCATGATGACCGCCGAGGTCGCGTCCGTCTTCGACGCCCTCCGCGCCGATCTCGTGCCGATCGTCGACGTCCTGGCCGATCAGCCGCTGCCGCCCGACGATTTCATGCGCCACGGCTTCGCCCCCGACGCGCAACAGGCTTTCGGTGAGCAGATCATTGAGGATTTCGGGTACGACTTCGAGCGCGGGCGGCAGGACCGCTCCGCCCACCCGTTCACCACCTCATTCTCCATCGATGACGTGCGTTTGACCACACGGTTCGACGAGCACTTCTTGCCATCGGGCCTCTTCTCGACGCTGCATGAGGCTGGGCATGGCTTGTACGAGCAGGGCATCGATCCGGCGCTGGAACGCACCCCGCTCGCGGAGGGGACGTCGCTCGGCATGCACGAGTCGCAGTCGCGCCTCTGGGAGAATCTCGTGGGCCGCAGCCGCCCCTTCTGGTCGCACTACCTGCCGGCCCTGCGGGAGGCCTTCCCTGACGCGTTCGTGGACGTGTCGCTCGACGCCTTCTACCGTGCCATCAACCGGGTCGAGCCATCGCTCATCCGCGTGGAATCGGACGAGGTGACGTACAACCTGCACATTATGCTGCGCTTCGAGCTGGAGCGCGGCCTCGTGCAGGGCACCGTGGCCGTCGACGATCTGCCCGGCCTCTGGCGGGACAAGATGGACGAGTACCTCGGCGTGATTCCCGAGACGGACGCCGATGGCGTGCTGCAAGACGTCCACTGGTCGATGGGGGCCATCGGCTACTTCCCGACGTACGCGCTCGGCAACCTAATGTCGGTCCAGCTCTTCGACCAGCTCCGCACCGACCTGCCCGATCTGGACGCACAGATCGCGGCGGCCGACTTCGATGCACTCCTCGGTTGGCTCCACGAGCACATCCACCAGCACGGCCGGATGGTGCAGGCGCCCGACCTGCTGGAGCGCGTCACTGGCGACGGGCTGACCGCCGCGCCCTGGCTGCGCTACGTTCGCGACAAGTACAGCGCCCTGTACGACGTCAGCCTGCCATAGACCGGCTACCACTCCGGTTCCATCTGGGGCGCAGGGTTGGACGACTGCGATGCGCCGCCCGACTTCTCGACGCGGGCGCCCTTCTGGCGCAGCATGTCCTCGCGCAGAAAGTACAGGAGGCAATCGCGCGCCACCCCGGCATCGAGCCCAAACCGATCGGCGAGCTGGAAGAAGTCGGAGAATTTGAAGGCGGGCGGGGGCCGGCGATACAGCGCGTGCGCCTCCCGCGGGATGGACGCCGGGTCCTCGATCGGAAACGCCTCTTCCTGCCGACTCACATCTTCGAAGATGCGAACCAGGGTGACCTCTTCGCGAAGTGCTTTATTCTCTCGCTGAAGCTGCTCGTTTTCCTCGCGGAGCCGCTCCATTTCGTCAAGGAGTTGATTCATGTTGCGCCGCACCTCTTCAATCAGCTCTTGTATGTTGCTACTCATATTCTGTGCGGTCGCGAAAAATTTGTATAGATACACACATCCAGGTACACCGGCGTCTCGTGGTGGGCAAGGCGCGTGATGGCAGGCCCTCTAACGTGAGCGGCTCTCTCCATCATCGCATGGGCTACACTGCCATCGGCCTTGCGATCACACAATTTCTTCGTTTTGATGGGGGGCCAACGGCGGCTTGACAAAGAAAGA
>CAYFRX010000233.1:0-5064 GCA_964345515.1 uncultured Rhodothermales bacterium | reverse complement strand
TTCTAAACCTTCCGGCCTTGAAGTAATCGGCGGCTCGGCCGGAGCGGAATCGGAGCGTCTACAAATCTTCGCTGTCTGACCGACGAAGCGCCGTGAAGGAGGAAGCTTCGAAGATTTTGGCGGAGATAGAGCGTAGGTAGCCGATTTCTTCACCGCCTTGATCGTTGCATCTCTTTAGCTCTCTTCGGTCGTAAGCACCACAAGGCATGACCCGCCGGGCCCTCGCCTTCGGCTCGTCTGGATCAAGCCAAAGGGACACCCCAGAAAGGATTGTGATGGAGCGGTGAGGGGAGATCTTCACTCCGCTTCCAGAGAATCGGTATCACGTGCCCCTCGTCATTCGACGCGCGCAAGGGCTTGGTCGAGGTCGTCGATGAGGTCATCGATTGCCTCCACGCCCACCGAGAGGCGGATGAGTGAGTCCGTCAGCCCAATCTTTTGTCGCTCCTCGGGTGGAATCGAGGCGTGCGTCATCGAGGCTGGGTGTTCGATGAGGCTTTCGACGCCGCCGAGGCTCTCGGCGAGGATGAACACCTCGGTGCCCGAGAGCACCTGCTTAGCCGCCGCGATCCGGTCGTCCTTGAGCGAGAACGCGACCATGCCGCCGAAGTCCTTCATCTGCTTCTGAGCAACGGCGTGGCCGGGATCGGACGCGAGCCCGGGGTACCGCACGCGGCCCACCATCGGGTGCGCGTCGAGAAAATCGGCGACTTGGCGGGCGTTGGCGCAGTGGCGCTCCATCCGGAGGTGCAGCGTCTTGGTGCCCCGCAGCGTGAGAAACGAATCCATGGGGCCGGGGGCAGCGCCGGTGCTCTTCACCTGGAAGCGCAGGCGCTCGGCCCAATCGTCGCGGTTGGTGCCCACCGCACCCAGGATGAGGTCGGAGTGCCCGCCGAGATACTTCGTCGCCGAGTGCAGGACGAGATCCGCGCCGAGATCGAGCGGCTGCTGCAGATACGGCGAGGCAAACGTGTTGTCGACGGTCACGTCGATGTCGTGCGCGTCGGCCAGGTCGCACAGCGCCGCGATGTCCGACACGTGAAGCAGCGGGTTGGTCGGCGTCTCCACCCAGAGGAGCTTCGTGTCCGGCGTGATCGCCTGGTCCACGGCGTCCACGTCGGTCATGTCGACAAACGAAAACTGCAGGCCGAACGGCTCAAACACCTGCCGAAAGAGCCGGAAGGTGCCGCCATACAGGTCGTTCGTTGAAATGACATGGTCGCCGGGCCGGAGGCCTTTCAGGATGGCGTCGATGCCGGCGACACCGGAGGCAAAGCAGATGCCGTGCTCAGCGTTTTCGAGCGACGCCAGGTTGGCCTCTAGCGCCGATCGCGTGGGATTGGTGACGCGCGCGTACTCGTGCCCCTTGTGCTCGCCCGGCGCTGCCTGCGCGTACGTCGACGTCTGGTAAATGGGTGTCATGACGGCTCCCGTGGACGGATCGGGCGGCTGGCCCGCGTGGATGGCGCGCGTGCCGAATCCGGGTCGCGCGCGCGATGTCGGCGTGTCGGATGTGCTCATGGCTGATCGAATCGGGTGATGAATGACTCATACCGTTACCGTTTCAAAATGTCTGAGTCTCGCGAGGGATCCTCCATCGCATCCCGCTGTGGACCAAGCGCGAGAACGTTTGAACGTTCAACATTGAGCGGGTCTGCGCCTCGGGACCAGGCACGCGACGAGAGAACGACTGGAGACACCCGACATGGTCATCTGTAGACGGCGTCAGAAAGGGCGGCGCATGCAAAAGAACCCGGGCCTCGCCAAGGAAGCCCGGGTTCTTCGGCTACTCCAGGGAAGCAAAGCATCCTGCCGCTCATTCTTGCTGATTTATTTGCTGATCCGAGTAGCCGGCGCATTCTTGCACCTGCTCGGCCTTCTGCTGCTGCCCGGTTTGCACGTAGGCCGAGAAGAGTGCCCGGCAGATGCCGCGACGGTTCTGGCTGTCCGAGCCGGCGAGCTGACGCGCGCGCTCCAGCGGTGAGATCGCGTCTTCGAAGAGCTGCTGGCGCTGCTCGGCAAGCTCCTGAATGGTCGACTCCATCTCCTGGATCTGCGCCTCGGAGAGCTCATCCTCATTCGTGCGGAGCGAGTCTTCCATCGTGGCGATGCTGTCGTTAATCGCTACGGCCTTATTCACGTGCGCCGCGCCATAATTGTACTGCGCGTTCACGTTGCTCGGGTCGGCTTCGACCGCTCGTCCCAAATACTGCATCGCCTCATCGTATCGATCCTCATTCAGCAAGAGGGAGCCGAGGTTGTACAGGTAAAGGTCGTTGTTAGGACTGTTTTCCACCTGATCCCGGTAGGCCTGGATGGCCTGCTCGGTCTGTCCCGCCGCGTTGTATGCGTTGAGCAGTAGCGACTGAATGTCGGAGTTGTTCGGGTAGCGGTTGCCCCCTTCCTCGAGCACGGGAATCGCATCCTCTGCGCGATTATTCGTCAGGTAGAGCTGTCCGAGCAGCATATACTGATCCGTCCCCACGCTGTCCGACCGGGTCACGTACCCCTGCATGGGTTCGATGGCCGTTTCCTGCTCGCCGGCGTTGATCAGCGCGTAGGCTTCATTGAGGTACGCGCTGACCGAGTCCGGAAAGATCGTGCGCGCCGCCTGGAAGTAGGCCGCGGAGCTTCGGTAGGCGGACTGGTCCTGGCTCTGCTGGCCATCCCGAAAGCGCTGTGCGCCGGACTGCATCTCCTGAATGTAGTCGAGCTGACGCCGGTTCTGCACCTCGCTGCGGACGCTGGGACTCAGCGCGATGGCGCTATCTTGGGCCATAACGGCATTCTGCACGAGCATGGTGTGCTGCTCTGCGTCGTCGATGCTGTCAGCCTGCGTCTTGTACACCCGCGCCTGGAGCATGTAGATCTCTGCGCGCTGCTCCGGTGTGAGATTGGGCTGCGCGAGCGCGGAGTCCACGTAAGCCAGCGCCTCTCCAAAGTTCTGGTTCTCTAAATTCGACTCCGCCTCGCCGACATAGGGATTGCCGCCCGCACACCCGCTCACAATGGCAAGTGCGAGTCCCCCTACCAGCAGGGCAAAGACAGTGGATAGTCGCTTATTCATGTTCTGCATTAGCTTGCAATTCGGTGAGTTAGGATCGTTCAAGCCCGGTAAGCCAAGACCTTTGGGTGGAGTAACGCTCATTTACGCGCCTCCAACGTGACGAGTTACCTTGTTGTTGTCTTTCGATGCTGCAATAAGTATGGCGCTAACATAAGAGGACTGCCAAGCTGATGCAACCACAACCGGTCGCCATCGCGTAAAAGGATGCTGAAATAAGAGTGTAAGCCACGGCGGGGTATGCACCGTCTCTTTTGCAAATGCCACGGGGCGGACCGTTCTTGGAAACGAGGACCGCGGCTGACCGTGCGTTTTATGTCTGATTCACTCATCAACTCTATTCCCGCATGGAAACCACCGAGTCGCAGAACACGCTTCTGACGCCGTCGCTCCGCGCGCTCCTGACGGATATCATCGATTACGCCGGACTGTTCCCACCTGCCGAGCTGCGCCTGCATGAGGCGCTGCGCAACTACGAGCAGTACCGGCACGATGTGGAGGCGTGGATGCTCGCGCGCTTCGTCATCCCGGTCGGACGGCTCGACGAACTGAATGCGTTTGCCCAGCTCTTTCGCGGGCCCGAGCCGTTCCTGTTCTCCGTGCTGGGCGCGGGCGGCGCTACGTCCGACGCCTTCGTGGACGCCTTTGCCCGCGACCTGGACGCGCTCCAGCAGTTCCACACGGATCACCACGACCGGGTCCAGGCCGACGTCATGGAAGTCCGCCTCCCCGCGGAGCTGGTGGAGGCCTCGGCGTCCGCGATGCGCGACTTTTTCGACCGCGTGCATCGCCAACTCCTGGCCACCGGCACGGCTCAGCTCGATGTGTTCTACGAGGTGCCTCACACGACAGCGCCCGACGCCCTCCGCGCCCTTCTCGCGACGATGGCCGATCAGAACAGCCTGCAGGCCGTCCCGGCGCGCTCGACGATCGGCCTCAAGGTGCGCTGCGGCGGTACCGTGCCGGAGGAGTTTCCGCCCGTGGAGCATCTCGCCCGCGTCATCGCCGGATGCCGCAACGCGGGCGTTCGCTTCAAGGCCACCGCGGGCCTCCACCATCCGGTCCGTCATTATAGCGAGACGTACGAGACCCCCATGCACGGCTTCCTCAACCTCTTTGGGGCCACCGTGCTTGCCGTCGAGCATGATCTGTCCGAAGATGGCATCCAGGCCATCCTCCTGGAAGAAGACCCCGAGGCGTTTCAATTTACCAAAAAGGCGCTCAAGTGGCGCGATCTGGCAGCGTCCATGGACACGATTCACTACGTGCGCGATCAGCTGGCCATCTCGTTCGGCAGTTGCAGCTTCGATGAGCCGCGCGATCACCTCAAGGAGCTGGAATTGATTCGGTAGGTACGTGCTCCTCGCGATTGCGTCAGGAGGCTCGCTTCGCGGTCGCCGTTGGGTGTCGTCACTATAGCAGCGACAAATGACGGCGAGCGCCAGCGAGCCATCTGACGCGCCGCGGAACGCTTGTGACCATCTCTCCCGTCTCCCTTCACAACACTCAGCCTCCTCGATGCCTCCCCCTCCCTCCGATCCGTCGCTCTCCTCGTTCATCGCCGTGCCCGACGCGCATCCATTTCCCATTCAGAATCTCCCGTATGGCGTCTTTCGCCCCCATGCCGATGCGGAGCCGCGGGTGGGCGTGGCCATCAGCGACTCCGTGCTCGACCTCGCCGTGCTGGAGGCCGAGGATCTTTTCGACGACGACGCCATCCGCGCCGAACAGCCCTTCTCGGAGGCCGCGCTGAACGTCTTCATGGCACTGGGCCCGTCCGTGTGGGCGAGCGCCCGCGCGACCCTCACCCATCTGCTGCGCGACGACACGCCCGATCTGCGCGATGACGCCTCGCTCCGCCAGCGCGCCCTGCATCCGATGGACAACGTCGAGCTCTTAATGCCCGCCCTCATCGGTGACTACACGGACTTCTACTCCTCAAAGGAGCACGCGACCAACGTGGGCTCGATGTTTCGCGACCCCGAAAATGCGCTCAAGCC
>CAYFRX010000232.1:0-5078 GCA_964345515.1 uncultured Rhodothermales bacterium | reverse complement strand
GAGAAAGGGGGAATTAGGGAGTGGGTGAAATATTCTCTCTCCCATTCACCCTCTCTCCCCTTCCCCCTCCCAATCGACGTTCGAACATCCACAATCAGAAATCCCCCCCAATGGCACTACTCGAAGTTAAGAACCTGCACGCTAGCGTCGACGGCGAAGACATCGAAATCCTCAAGGGCGTCGATCTTACGCTCGACACTGGCGAGGTCCACGCCATCATGGGCCCGAATGGCTCCGGCAAGAGCACGCTGGCCGCTGTCATCGCGGGCCGCGAGGAGTACGAGGTGACGAGCGGCGAAGTCCTTTACCAAGGTGACGACCTGCTGGATGACGAGCCGGAGGAGCGCGCTCACAAAGGTATCTTCATGGCGTTCCAGTATCCGGTGGAGTTGCCCGGCGTAAGCATGACCAACTTCTTGAAGGAGGCGGTCAACTCGGTACGCGAGGAGCGCGGCCAGGAGCCGCTGAGTGCGGCTGAGTTCATCAAAACCATGCGCGAAAAGATGGACCTCGTCAGCATGGACGCTGACCTCACGAAGCGCTCAGTGAATGAAGGGTTCTCGGGCGGCGAGAAGAAACGCAATGAGATCTTCCAGCTCGCCATGCTGGAGCCGAAGCTCGCCATCTTGGATGAGACCGATTCAGGCCTTGACATCGACGCGCTCAAGAGCGTGTCGGACGGCGTCAACAAGCTCCGCTCCGAGGACCGTGGCTTTCTTGTCATCACGCACTACCAGCGGCTGCTCGACTACATCGTGCCGGACACGGTGCATGTGATGGTCGACGGCCGCATCGCACAGTCGGGCGGCAAGGAGCTGGCCCTGGAGCTCGAAGAGTCGGGCTACGAGCAGTTCCGCGAGAGAGCGACGGCGACTGCGTAATGCGTGTTGCGTGAAACGTGGAACGTGATGAGCGGCACCATCACGTTTCACGTAACATGCCTCACCCCTCCGCCTCTCTTTGCTCCCCCCAACGTTGAACCCCAAAGTTACTTATGCCCATCGTACTCGATCAAAGCGTTCAACCCGAAGATCGGTTCATCTCGGCGTTTGAGGTGAACAAAGGGGAGACCCTGAACGGACAGAACGCCATCATTGCGCGCCAGCGTCAGGACGCCATCGATCGGTTTGCCGAGCTCGGCATTCCAACCAACGACCTGGAAGCGTGGAAATACACCAACATCGCGAAGGTGCTGGACCGGCCGTACGCCCTCCAGCTCGCGCCGGAACGCCCCCCCGTGGTGGCCGACGACATCGAGCCGTTCTTCGTGGACGGCCTCGACGCCCACCAACTCGTCTTTGTAAATGGCCGCATCGCCCCCACGCTCTCCGACGTTGGCGCCCTGCCGAAGGGCGTCATCGTGACGAGCCTAGAACGGGCCGGCAAGGAGCACCCGCAGCTCATTGAGGCCCATTACGGCGAATATGCCGACTTTGAGGACGAGGCGCTCACGGCGCTGAATACGGCCTTTGTTCAAGACGGCCCGTTCGTCTACGTGCCAAGCGGGACGGTCGTCGAGAAGCCGATTTTCATCCTCCACGTGACGGCGACCGAGGACGACCTCTTCATCCAGCCGCGCAACCTGTTCGTCGTCGAAGACGGCGGCGTCGCCAAGATCATCGAGGCACAACGTGCCCTCAACACAGCCCACACGTTCACGAACCACGTGATCGAGGCCTTCGTTGGTGAAAACGGCAACCTCGATCACTACGTCGTGCAAGACGAAGGCAGCCAGGCGTCGCGCGTGCAGTCCATGTACGGCGAGCACCGGAGCAACAGCGTGCTGGACACGCACACCGTCACGCTTAGTGGCGAGGTGGTGCGCAACAACCTGGAAATCACACCTAACGGCACGCACTGCGAGTCGCACCTGTTCGGACTCTACCTCGGCAAGGACGACATGCACGTCGACAACCACACGCTGGTCGACCACGTGCAGCCGGACTGCTTCAGCAACGAGCTTTACAAGCACGTGCTGAACGACGCCTCGACGGGCGTCTTCAACGGCAAGGTGTTCGTCCGGCGCGACTCTCAGCGCATCAACGCCTACCAGTCGAACAAGAGCATCGTGCTCACCGACGAGGCGAACATCTACACGAAGCCGGAACTGGAGATTTACGCCGACGACGTGCAGTGCAGCCACGGCGCGACGACGGGCCAGCTCGACGACGAGGCGATCTTTTACCTCCGCTCGCGCGGCCTGTCCGAAACCCACGCCCGCATCCTGATGCTCCGCGCCTTCGCCGGCGACGTCCTCGATGAGGTGGCTATCGATGCGCTCCGCGAGCAGCTGGATGCGCGGGTGGCTGACCGTTTCGCCAGCTATCACTAGATTGCAGGGAAGAGGGAAAGGGCAAAGGAAAAGGTGAGAGGCGAAGAACCGACGAGGCAACGATCAGCTTTTTCCGCCTCCCCGATTCATCGTCTCCCCGATTCTTTTTCCTTCCTCCTTTCCTCTTCCCCATTCCCTGGATGTTCATGCCTGCAACTACGCCACCTACCGACGCCTCCGTCACGACCCGATTTAACGCCGACGCCGTGCGCGCCGACTTCCCAACGCTCGCCCGCACGGTGTACGACGACGTGCCGCTCACGTACCTGGACAATGCGGCCACATCGCAAAAGCCGCAGGTCGTCATCGACCGGCTCGACCGCTATTACACGCACGAGAACAGCAACGTGCACCGCGGCGTGCACCGGCTCAGCCAGGACGCGACCGATGCGTACGAAGAGGCACGCCGCGCCGTGGCGTCGCTCATCAACGCACCGGACCCGAGCCAGGTGATCTTCACCAAGGGCACAACGGAGGCCATCAACCTGGTGGCGGCGGCGTTCGGGCGCATGGCCGTTACAGAAGGTGATGAAATCGTGCTCACCGAAATGGAGCATCATGCCAACATCGTCCCATGGCAGCTGTTGGCCGATCAGACCGGCGCCTCGCTCCGCATCGCGCCCATCAACGATGCCGGCGAGCTGCAGTTCGATGCGTTCGAACAACTGCTCAACGACCGCACGAAGCTCGTTGCCGTCTCGCACGTGTCGAACACGCTCGGCACCATCAACCCCATGGAAGCGATGATCGAGGCGGCGCACCGGCGCGACATTCCTGTGCTGGTCGACGGCGCGCAGGCCGTGCCGCACATGCCCGTCGACGTGCAGGCGCTCGGTGCCGACTTCTACTGCTTCTCGGGCCACAAGATGGGCGGACCCACCGGCATCGGCGTGCTGTTCGGCAACGAGGAGCTTCTCAGCGCGATGCCGCCCTATCAAGGCGGCGGCGACATGATCGACGAGGTGTCGTTCGAGAAGACGACGTTTGCCGAGTTGCCGCACAAGTTTGAGGCTGGCACGCCGCACATCGCCGGCGGGATTGGCCTGGGCACCGCGGCGGAGTACCTGCAGGACTTGGACCGCGAGGGCGCACTCCGGCACGAGCACGACCTCCTCGCCTACGCCACCGAGCGGGCACGCGCCATCGACGGACTCCGCCTCATCGGCACGGCGGACGACAAGGCGAGCGTGCTCTCTTTCCTGATCGACGACATCCACCCGTACGACGCGGGCACGATCCTCGACCGGCTCGGCATCGCCGTGCGGACGGGCCATCACTGCACGGAGCCGCTCATGAAGCGACTGGACATCCCTGGCACGGTGCGCGCCTCGTTCTCTTACTATAACACGCGCGACGACGCGGATCGGCTCGTCGAAGGCATCGAAAAGGTAAAGAAGATGTTCGGGTGAATCGTGCTCACTCCATTCGCAGTCACGTCCTCGCCTTTGGCTCGTGTCATCGGTCACTCGTTTTAGTACATGCTGGTGACAGCTGCCTGATGACGGCGACTACAGGGAGCAGAATGACGCGCCAAAGGCGCCCATGACTATCACACGCCATCCGCAGTACCACCATGCCCACAACCGACACCATTCAGGACCGCGCCGACGAGATCGTTGATGAGTTTGCTCTATTCCCCGATTGGATGGGCAAGTACGAGTACCTCATCGAAATGGGAAAAGACATTCCCCAGATCGACGCCGCGCACAAGAACGACGAGCATCGTATCCACGGCTGTCAGTCGAAGGTGTGGGTGCGCGCCGAGGCGGAGAACGGCCACGTGCGCTACACCGGCGACAGCAACGCCATGATCACGAAGGGCCTCGCCGCCCTCGTTATCCGCGTCCTCGACGACCAGCCGCCCGAGGCGATTGAAGCAGCCGACTTCGACTTCATGGAAGCTATCGGCTTGGACGAGCATCTGTCGTCGACCCGAAAGAATGGATTGGCTGCGATGATCAAGCAGATGGAGCGCTTCGCCCGCGATACCGGCAATCAATAACTCTTATCCCAGGCCCCAAACTGCCATGGTTGAACGTACGCAAAACCCCGACCTGCCCGAGACGATTCCCGCTCACCTGCAGGGCGAGCCGGAATCAGAGCTCAAGCAACAGATCGTCGCCGCCATTCAGGAGGTGTACGACCCCGAGATTCCCGTTAACGTCTACGACCTCGGGCTCATTTACAACATCGCGATCGACGACGAAAACGACGTCGACATCGTGATGACGCTGACCGCGCCCAACTGCCCGGCGGCCGGTATCTTGCCCGGCCAGGTGGAAGACGCTGCCGCCACCGTGGAAGGCGTCGGTGAGGTGCACCTCGAACTCACGTTTGATCCCCCCTTCTCGCCGGCTATGATGTCGGACGAAGCCAAGCTGGAGCTCGGTTTTATGTAGACGTCGATAGTCGAATGTCGAAGCTCGACGGCCTCAACGCATTCGACATTCGCAAATCGCAACGCGCCCATGAAATACGAACAGACCATTGCGATGGCCCGCAACCTCCTCGCCGACGGGCGGGCCGAGGATGTGGTGCGCATGGTCGAGCCGGTGCTCAAGGCCGCAGGGGACGTCTCCCCCTCCGACCGCGCTTTTCTGCAGGCCTTGCTGGCGCGGGTACATGCCGTTCACACCGGCAACATCGATCGCGCCCTGGCGCTGCTTACGGATTTCGAGGACGCTTCGTCCCGCGCGGCGCTCCCCGACTCTGTGCGTGCTCAAGTGACCCTCTGGCTGGGCTGGGC
>CAYFRX010000231.1:0-5081 GCA_964345515.1 uncultured Rhodothermales bacterium | reverse complement strand
CGGACGGTCAGCAATAGGGGGCTGGCCGCCTACTGGATCTCTCACATAGCCCCTGTATGTTGTTAGGGGCACACTAAACGGAATCGGGCGAAAGACACATGGTGGATGCATCCGTACAAGACCGCGCAATGTCAGCCTTTTCCTTCTTGGAGGGAGTGGACGAAGCGTTCCGCGTGGCATTCTTCGAGGCGGCCCAGACGCGCCACGTGGCTGCGCACCAGTTTATGGCCATGGAGGGCGACCCGTGCCACGTCCTGCCGCTTGTGCTGGACGGGCAGGCACGCGTCTACACAATGGGGCCCCAGGGGCGCGAGATCACGCTGTACCGCATCGCGCCCGGTGAGAGCTGCATTCTGACGGCCTCGTGCATCCTGGGCGATCGGCACTTCCCCGCCTTCGTCCGCACAGACCACGACGCCGACGTGCTGCTCGTGCCCTCCGAGGTGGTCCGCACGTGGATGGACCGCTATCCGGGGTGGCGGCAGTTTGTTTTTCAGCTCATCGCCCGCCGCCTCGCCACTGTGATCGAAACGGTGGACGAGGTGACATTCCAGCGGCTTGACGTGCGCTTGGCCGCCTACCTCCTCGATCAGGCCGATGCGGCCGACGATGCGGCCATCCACGCCACGCACGAGGCCATCGCCGCTGAGATCGGCAGCTCGCGTGCGGTGATCAGCCGTCAGCTTAAGGCGTTCGAGCATGAGGAGGTTGTGGCCCTCGGGCGCGGTGTTGTTACGGTGCGCGATGAAGCCTCGCTGCGCCGCATCCTACGCTCCGCCAAGAAATCGGGCGGCGTGTGACTTAGTCACAGACAAGCGACGTCTCGCCCGTTACCCTACGTATCGCAGGGCTCGAATCAATCCGCCCTGCGATACCGCACAATCTGTGAACCTGTTACCCGGAGGGTAGCATCATGAAAAAGAATATGGGATCCATCGACCGCACCATTCGCATTCTCCTCGCCGCCGTGGTGGGTGTGTTGTACTTCACCGGTCAGATGAGTGGCCTGGCCGCCATCATTCTCGGCGCGCTGGCCATCATCTTCGTGCTGACGAGCACCGTCGGCTTCTGCCCGTTGTATGCGCCCTTCGGATGGTCGACGCGCAGCCCGTCCCGTCCCACAGAGGCGTAGCGTATCTTGGCGGACGGCCGAGACGACAAAAAGAAAGCAGCGTACCCTAATGGGTGGCGTGCTGCCGCGGAGACAGATCGGTGCAAGAGAGCCGCCGCCTAGTCATCGTTGCCTTCGCCCGCGCTCGTCTCGATATCGGCCACGCCGTCCCCGAACTCAGCATCCAGCTCAAACAGCTGCTCGGTCGTGTTATAATTGAACTCGGCCAGGTCCCACACGGTGCCGTCGGCGCGTGTGATCCACTGCGCCGGATCGGGCCGCACCGTAATGGCGCGGGAGAGCCAGTCGGCCGTAACCTCCAGCGGAGGGGCGAGAGGGACCTCAATATCGATTTCGGCCTCGAAATACGTCGTGAACTCGATGGGATCGCCGTCGGTCGGGGTGTACATGCCCGTAGCCACCATACTAGCGTCGGTCGGCCAGTTGGGATAGTCGACGCGGATCGAATCGAGCAGGGTCTCCAGGTGTTGCTGCTCCTCGACCGTGAGGTCTTCGTCATTGGGGTCCACGTCCTCGACCTCAAACTCGAACTCGTCGTAGGTGTCTTCGGGGACGTCCGGCTCGGCCGCGACAGCGACTTGCGTCGTGTCCAGGGAAATATTGAGGAAGGAGGAGGCCGTGGTAAACTCGGGACCTTCACCGGAGGTGTCACCGGAGGCGTCGTCGTCGACCTTGAGCTCCATCTCCGACACGATAAGCCGGATGGCCGTGATCGAAAGAGTCCCATGGCCGGCTTCAATCACCAGAGGCGCCGGGTCGTCCGTCGCGGCGACGACCAGGGACTTTGCCGGGGGCAGCCATGCCGAAGCCAACCGTGGCCGGCTCCAGGGTTGCATCCGGTTCAGCAGGGGGCACTGTGGCGTCGGTTGAGGAGGGTGCGGTATCGCAGCCTGACCCGGCCAGAAGCGCCAGGCTCAACACCAACGCGATGAGCACCGGGGCGATCGGGATGCGGTGGGCAGGCATCGTTACAGATCTGATGGGGACGGTACATGATAAAGGAAAATTCGAGCGTGTAACGCGTGTTTATCGTCCCAGAGCCAGCTGGCTTAGCTAAAAAATATTGTTTAACCATAATGTGTTGAAACAGGAGTCGAGGGAGGCGAGTCGACGACGCGTCACCGGATCCGCCCGCGTTGCCTCCGAGCGGGCAGCGTCTGCATCCCCCAGAGGAGGCTCCGTCGGAGCGGGGGAATGGCGAGAGGTGCGATCCAGGAAAGCACGGCGCTCATCTCGCTGAGGGCGCCCGATAGTCATTGTCCTCGTCGTGTGTGTATTATGCACGAGTGGAGGGTTTCCAGCGAGAGACGGTCCTCTGGTGGCCGGATCACTACTGCCTTGCGGAACCCGATACCGTTTTGCCCATGGGCGCAGATACAGATTTAACCGCGTTGTGTCGCCGCCTGAAGGCCTCCGACCGGGACGCCTTCGAGCGCGTGTTTACGGCGCTACATGACGTGCTCTTCCGGTACGTCCGATCGATGACGGATACGCCAGCCACCGCCGCGGATATTACGCAGGATGTGTTCGTGAGCTTGTGGGAGGCCCGGGAGCGGTTGGATCCGTCCCGCTCGCTGGAGGCATACGTGTACCGCATGGCGCGGAACCGCGTCTACAACCACCAGCGCGACCGGCGCACGCATGCTGAGAAGCACGAGGAAATACAGGCCCTTACTACGCTAGACCAGCAAGGGGGGCCCCTGCCGGACGCGGAGTTGCACTCCGATCTCCTGGAAACGAACATCAAGGCGTGGATTGACGATCTGCCCAAGCGGCAGCGAGAGGCTTTTGTGCTGAGCCGGTTCAACGGCCTCAGCCACGACGACATCGCGGCCGTGATGGACGTGTCGCCCCGCACCGTAAATAACCATATTGTGAGTGCGCTGAAAACGCTCCGCGATCACGTCCGCGCCTTTGAACCAAGCCTCTTGGATCGATGAATCGCGACGAAGAACGGTACATTCCGGAGGAGCTGCGTGACCGGCTGGCCGAGGAGCGCGCGGACGAGCAAGCCGACCTCGAACGCGTGTGGCACATGCTCGGCGACGTGGAGCTGACCGGCGCGGAAGCTCCGTCCGCCGAGGACACGTGGGCCGCCATTCAGGACCAAATGGAGGAAGGAGCCCGACGCCGCGACGATCGTGCCCCCCGCGCGCACCAGCACCGGCGCTCCTGGCGCACGTGGGGCGCCGTGGCAGCGGGCATGCTGCTGCTGGTGCTGGCCGGCGCGCTCTTCTGGCGGCAGCCGGTCCAGGTGACGGCGTCCTCGGGTGAGCACATCACGACGACCCTGCCCGATGGATCGACGGTCGAGCTGAACAGCGGCACCACGCTGTCGCACCGACGCAGCTTCAGCGCGTGGCCCTTCGTGCCCGCCGCGCAACGGGGGGTTCAGCTCCGCGGAGAAGCCTACTTCGACGTGCAGCGGGGCGCGCGGCCGTTCGTGGTGGAGACGTTTAACGCCCGCATCGACGTGCTGGGCACGCAGTTCAACGTCCGGGCCCGCTCGGAAGGCGAGGGCAGCGCGACGCACGTGACGCTGGCCGAGGGGCGCGTCCGTATCCGCGCTGCCGCGCACCCCGATACCGCGGTGGTGCTCGACGAAGCGGGGCAGTCGAGCCGCGTGGCGGCGTCGGCCCCATCGCCGACGGCTCCGCAGACTCGGGACGTGAACCGCGCCTTGGCCTGGCGCCAGCGCGGCTTTGCGGTGTCAGATTGGTCCCTCGCGGCCATCTTCGATGAGCTGGAGCGCCGGTACAGCGTGCGCATCACCGTGCGTGCCCCCGCCGACTCGATGACCCTTTACTACCCGCAGCGCACGGACGTCGAGACCATCATCCATGACATCGCCGTGGCTAAGGGGCTTTCGTACCGGGCCACGAGCCGGGGCTTCGAGATTACCGATCAATGACCCTCCGCTCTGCATCGATGACGTGTCCGATACCCTCCGCATCCCGTTGGCGGCGCGTGGGCCTCGGCGTGCTGCTCAGCGCGCTGGTGTGGGGCAGCGGGCTCGGGAGGGAGGCCGCTCGGGCGCAGCCGGCGACGGCCGACACCTCCCACACGCTCATCCTGCGCGACGTGCCGCTTCGCCAGGCGCTCGATGAGTTCGTGGCCGCCACACAGGCCAACCTCATCTACGACTCCGAGTTGGTCGGCCGCCAGCGGATCTTCTGCACCGGCCGCGAGGCGTCGCCCGAGGCGCTGCTTCAGTGCATCCTGCGCGACGTGCCGCTCGACTACGTCCGTACTTCGTCGGGCACGTACGTGCTCGTTGCAGCCGTCCGGCGGGCGCCGCATCGGGGGCAGCTCGCCGGGCGCGTCGTCGACGAGGAAACGGGCGAGCCGCTGCCATACGCCCACGTGCTCCTGGCCGACGCATCGACGGGCACCGCGACCAACGAGGCCGGGCTGTTCAGCTTCTCGTCCTTGCTCTCCGGGCCGCATCGCTTGGTCGTCACCTACATGGGCTACCGCACGCACGTGAGCCAGGTGTGGGTGGCTCCGAAGGAAAGCGTCCGCACCCGCATCGCGCTGAATCCGGACCCGGTGAGCGCGGACCCCGTCATCGTCACGGGCCTGCAGCAGCGGCTCCCCTCCGAAGGGTTAGGGCAGGGGGTTCTTGAGGACGGTCGCGTATCGCCGCTGGGCGAGATGGGCACGCCCGATGTCGCTCGTGGCGCTGGCTCCTTGATGGGCGTCTCGCGGCGGTCGCCGCTGGCCGAGCTGCACATCCAAGGAGGCAGCACCGGAGAGCATCAGGTGGAACTCGATGGCATTCCCGTGCGCAACCCCGTAAGCCTCGGCCGGCTGCTCGGCGCGTTCAGTCCGCTGGCCATCGGCCGCTTCACGGTTCACAAGGCAGGGTTTGGCGCGCAGCACGGCAGCCACATCGCTGGGCTCGTCGAGGTTGAGCACGATCTGCGGCGCCCCGGCGACCGGTTCGGGA
>CAYFRX010000230.1:3961-5116 GCA_964345515.1 uncultured Rhodothermales bacterium | reverse complement strand
GGGCAAAGAGGTCGGGGCCATGGGCGCAACCAGTCCGCGATAGCGCAGGTTGGTATCAGGGCGACTTGCACTCCCACACCGGGCACAGCGATGGGTATGGTTGTCAGAATGGACAGGGAGAGCGTGCTCCGTGCCAGGTGTCCCGAAACATAGACGTGGCTCGGGATCGGGGTCTCGATTTCGTAGCTGTGACAGACCATAACACCACCAGTCATCACAACGAGATGGTGGCTCATCAATACTTGCATGACGATCTGTTGCTAATACCAGGGCAGGAGGTTACGACATTCTATGGGCATGCGAATGTATTTGGAGCAAGTGAGGCAATTGACTTTACCGCGCCTGAGGACGATCTCTTTGCGAGTATTATCGGACAGGTAAACGAGCGAAATGGACTGATATCACTGAATCATCCAGGCCGAGAAACAGGAGACGCGTGCACCGGATGTGGATGGAGCATGCCTAATACAAACTATGGAAAGGTTGATGCGATCGAGGTTGTAAATGGGACAGATGTTGAGAGCCCGACCGCCGGAATGTGGTTTTGGTACGATAGGCTCAATGATGGCTATCGCATTCCAGGCATTGCAGGGAGTGACGATCACAGCGGGGGGAGGGGCTTTAACCCGATCGGCACGCCTACCACAGTGATATACGCGGAGGAGTTATCCGAAACAGGACTTCTCGAAGGGATCCGTAGTGGTCATGTCTTTATCAAGACGCAGGGCCCCGATGGCCCCAATGTTGTCCTATCGGCTGCAGATCAGGAGAGCAACCAATACTTGATGGGGGACGAGCTCCTGGTTTCAACAGGAGAAGAGATTAGGTTGAGTATCAACGTGACGCACGGAGAGGGGCATTCAGTACATCTCGTCAAAAACGGTGAAGAAGTCGACCTGATCGACGATGCCACTATCGAAGATGGAGATGTCCGGGTTGACGTTACGGTTGAAGCAGATAATGAGAATGACTGGTACCTCGTTCAACTTCGCGATGAGAATGGGAGACTCTCCATTATAACTAACCCAATTTATATCGCCATGTAATCATTTGACGAGGTCCTTGAGATGGAGGGCTATGGCGAACATCTCGGCCCCAACGCGATGTGCACCGTATGCTGTCCCTGTGCCTGGACCACCTCGCTGGACCACCTCG
>CAYFRX010000230.1:0-3861 GCA_964345515.1 uncultured Rhodothermales bacterium | reverse complement strand
CTGGACCACCTCGCTGGACCACCTCGTCAAGTTGCCACCATGACGACTCCTCTTTCGTTTGGTCACAGCTGTCATGCGTCATTCCCTTGCCTTATCGCTGCTGATATTCGCGCTTGCCGGCCTCGTGGCGGTCGAGGGCGCCCTGGGCCAGAGTGGGTTGAAACCCGCTTTCTCTGATTCGGCCGCGCGCAGCGTGCGGCTCAACCACATCCAGGTGGTCGGCAGCCACAATAGCTACAAGCGGGCGATGGACGCGCCCCTCATGGCGATGCTGGCCAAGCAGGACTCGGCGCAGGCCCGCGCGCTCGACTATGCCCATCCCCCGCTTGCTGAGCAGCTGGACCGGGGCGTACGTAGCCTGGAGCTTGACGTTTACTACGATCCAGAGGGCGGGCGGTACGCGCAGCCCCACGGCCTCCAGATGATCCGGCAGCGCGGTGGCGCCCCACGCCCGTTCGACCCCGAGGGCCTCATGCAGGCGCCCGGCTTCAAGGTGCTGCACATTCAGGGCCTCGACTTCAGGAGCCACTGCCTCACCTTGCAACGCTGCCTGGCCACCATCCGCCAGTGGTCCGAAGCGCACCCGGAGCACGTCCCCCTCATCATCACGGTGAACGCAAAGGATGGCGTCATCGACCGGCCCGGGTTTGCCGAGCCGCTTCCGTTCGACGCGGCGGCTTTCGACGCCCTCGACGCCGCATTCCGTCAGGGACTGGGCACAGGGCGACTTCTGACGCCCGACGCCGTGCGGGGGCGCCACGCTTCGCTGGAAGAGGCCGTGCTGAATGGCGGATGGCCCTCGCTGGACGCGTCGCGCGGCCGCGTGCTGGTGGTGCTCGATGAGCGCGGCGAGAAGCTGGCACGCTACCGGGCGGGCCACCCGTCACTGCAGGGACGAGCGCTGTTTGGCAACTACGAAGAGGGGACGCCGGAAGCGGCCTTCCGCATCGTCAACGACCCCGTGGAGCAGGGGGACGACATCAAACGGCTAGTCCGTAAGGGCTACATGGTCCGCACCCGCGCCGATGCCAACACGGTGGAGGCCCGGCAGGGGACCACGCAGCGTCGGGACGCGGCGTTCGCCAGTGGCGCACACGTTGTCACGACGGACTACTACCGGCCCGATCCGGCGCTGGGTACAGGCTACGTGGTGACCTTGCCCGAGGGGGGCGTGGCGCGCTGTAACCCCGTCGCGGCAGGACCTGGCTGCACGTCCGTCGACGAATGACTGTTGCATCAGGGCCCTAACGCGTCAGTGTCTCACGTGCCATCGTCCCACGTGCCATTGTTCCACGCGCGAACGATTCTGCGGAGAGGCCGTGCTCACCGGGCCGCCGCCCTTTGAAGACCATCCTGAGGATTCGTGTACATTCCTCTTCGGTGAAGGGTGACGTCACTGCCGCGCGGAATGCACCCTCTAGCGCCGGCGTTGATCTTTGGGCGCCGATGGCTTGGACGCGCTGGCGCACTTTCTGGGCCAGCGCCGCACCTTAAGCAGTACTGTCAGGAGGGGGCCAGATCGGAAAAGAAGAAGCAGTGGGAACGGCAATGAATTCACCAAAGCGTAGCTGGAAGATGGATCGCACCGGGGGACTCACTTCTGTGCTGCTCATGTCTGCACTGCTCATTGTGCTGGCCGCCTTTGGATACGCACAGCACCTGAGCGTGCTGGATCAAGGCCGAGAGGGCGAGCCGAGCGCGCCCACGTCCATAGCCTTCATGCCCGATGTTCATTTCCACGATGTGTTTGCTGACTTCAAAGACAGTAGCTTCGCCGGGCTTCCGACTGCGTTCGGCGACTCGACGCGCCGGGCCACTATCCGAACGATGGAAGCCCAGCTTACCTCCACGCGGCTTTTCAACGAGAACTACTTCGCCTTCCGCGCCGCACTGGACACGGTCGTCGAAAGGGAAATCAACCATGTCGTGCTAGGGGGTGATTTCTCCGACGATGGCCAACCGGTTCACGTGCGCGGGCTGGTCGCTCTGCTCGACACATATCACAGAGAGCACGGCACGCAGTTTTACGTCTTGCCTGGTAACCATGACCCGAACCGGCCCGCCACGCAGCCGGGGGGAAAGAGTGACTATCTCGGCCGGGCAGGGCGGCCCCAACCGGTGTACAGCCTCAATCATCCCACTTGCCAGCAGGTGGACGATGGGGGTGATACCTCCGCTCCGACCAGCGCCTCAGCCTCTCGGCCTATCACGCCGCACCGTCCAATCTGTACAGACGAGGTCGTCGAGCTAGGGTACAGCGGACTGCAGGAACTGGTCGGCCGCTTCAACGGCTCGTCCACCGCAGGGCAGTACCGCGTCGAGACGCCGTTTGACAACGAGGCGACAGGCCCCCAGGCGCGCGAGCAAGCGACGACCGAGGCGCAGTACACAGGCCGCCGCTACGAGGTATGCCACGAAGGATCCGGTGGACCGTACCGGGAATCGTTCTTTACCGGCTGTTCCCGCGTCATGGACATGAGCTTCCTCGTAGAGCCAGTCCGGGGCCTGTGGCTGCTCATGCTGGATGCCAACGTCTACGTACCGTCTGAGCGCGCTGATAGCGCGTCTAATCGTCAGGCCGGTACCTTTCGGAGTCCCAGCAACGCGGGCTACAACCGCGTTGTGACCCACAAGCGGCACCTGCTGGATTGGGTTGAGGACGTATCAGATCGCGCCAACGCCCAAGGCAAGACGCTGATCGCTTTCAGCCACTACCCGGCCGCAGACTTTTACAACGGTGCAGGAGACGAAATCAGGGCGCTGTGGGGTGAGGGGAATTTTCAACTAGCGCGAGTGCCCGATTCTGCGGCTAGTGAGGCAATTGCGCAAGCGGGCCTCAAGGTCCACTTCGGAGGACACATGCACATGAATGACACGCACGTCTATCACGACGCGTCCTCTGGGGCGCGCCTGGTCAACGTCCAGTCGCCTTCGATCGGCGCCTACGTGCCGGCCTTCAAGGTGCTTCACGTTGACCAGGCCCGGTCGACGGTCGAAGTTGAAACCGTCGTGCTGAGCGAGGTGGACCGGTTCGATGCGCTCTTTGATCACTACGAGGACGAGTGGAATTATTTGGAGGAAGCCGGCTACACGGCTCGGTGGAACAAGGAGATTCTAACTGCGAGCTCCTACCACAGCTATACCGACTGGCACATCCGGGAACTGTCTCGGCTCCGGTTCCTGCCCCAGGAGTGGCCTGAGGACATGCGCTTGCTGCTCAACCGGCTGAACGGGCTGGAGCTGGTTACCCTTCTGATGACGGAAATCGATGAGCCGTATGAAGAGGTGCTGCAGCGTTTGCGCGGTGACACGGACGCTGACGTGCAGGACGTGATCAACGATGTACGCCCTGGCGCCTGGAACGCAGCTACCACGCAGGTTCGTCGTTGGCTCCGGGCCAACGACGTGCGCTATGAAGAGAGCCTCCAGCAATGGCGTGGCGGCGATCTGGCCGTTGATTTCTACCGGTTGCGAAATGCCGGCACGCTCGCCCTTCGCGACATTCCAACCGAGCGGTTGGAGCAGTACGCGCACGTCGCTCAGCATTTGTCAAGTCAGCACCTGCCGACGTCCAAGACGAGGCGGCAAAACGATGAAAACAGGCCGTTTTCCCCGGTCCTCCGGGCGCGCTTTCGTCATATCTTTCGCGCGATGTGGGCGTTTTCGACCGGCGCCCCCGATGACCACTTCACGGTTGACCTACACGACGTCAGCGTCACCAACATGAAAGACGTGCGTAACCCCTTCCTCCTGCACAGGAGCAAGTAGGGGTGGTAGCCAGATCGACATTGTTGGTGAATCGTACAGGGTCTAAGGAGCCGCTGAGCGGAGCAGGACGAGGCGCTCCGGGAGGCGCGCTGG
>CAYFRX010000229.1:0-5122 GCA_964345515.1 uncultured Rhodothermales bacterium | reverse complement strand
CGAGCCCGTGCGCTTCGACCTCGCACCCGGCACACACCGGCTGACCGTGGCTTACCGGGAACGGCACACCAAGCTCGACCGCTTTGTGCTGACCAACACGCCTACGTATCGATGGGTGGTGGCGAAGAACGGACCTGGCACGTGCCAGCCCCCGGCGCCACGACGGACGGGTGGCAGTGGGCCCCGATCAGCAGCGGCGCGGATGACGCCTTCACCGATCCGGTTGTCTTCGCGCTCGATGCGGGTCGCCATCAGCTGCGCATCCGCGACCGGGAGGATGGCACGCGCCTTCGCGAACTGCGCGTCACAAACAAGCCGTTTCCCGCTGCCCCGTGGGGCATTCCGCGGCCTCTCTTCGTTGAGGGGTTCCATTCTTCGCCGCCGCCCCGCTCCACTGGCTGTGAGCACAACGCCATCCGAACGTGCGGCGCAGTGAGCGTAACCATCTGATGAAATCCACTTCTTTTCCCAAGATGGCTCCGAGGTTGGCGCGGACGCGTCGGACCTTGTCTGTCGATATGACAGTTGTAGGCTGTGCTTTGCGGTGGGCTGTTACCAGCGCTCATCCGCGGCGTCGCGCCCTGCATCTTTGCACTCAACCGCTCCAATCTATCATGTCGACCAACAACCACGCAGTGGCCACCCTTGGCGGCGGCTGCTTCTGGTGCCTCGAAGCCGTGTACGAGCGTGTCGAAGGCGTTACGGCCGTGACCTCCGGGTACGCGGGCGGCCACGTTCCCAACCCATCGTACCGGCAGGTGTGCAACGGGACGACCGGGCATGCAGAGGTCGTCCAGCTCGAATACGACCCAGCCGTGATCACGTACCGCGACCTACTGGAGATCTTCTTTACGATCCACGACCCCACGACCAAGAACCGCCAGGGGGCGGACGTCGGCCCGCAGTACCGCTCCATCATCTTGTACCATGATGCCGACCAGCAATCCACAGCCAAAGCGGTGATCGACGAGCTCGAAGCAGAGCGCATGTTCGACGATTCCATCGTCACCGAGGTGGAGCCACTCGATACCTTCTACCGAGCCGAAGCGCACCATCAGAATTATTACGAGAACAATTCAGGACAGCCGTACTGCCAGGCGGTCATCGCGCCCAAGGTAAGCAAGCTGCGTAAGAAGCACGCGGATCGGCTCAAGACCCCGGCCTAGATGCACCGCTCCGCTGCGCCCATTCAACGTGCGGCCACCGGAGTCCACACGTTCTTCAAAAAATTCGTCCAAAAAGGTGGAGGCGGCCTGTTACTTCGTCTCGGAGAACTGCGGCTAATGTACTCCCATGTATTGGTTGATAAGGACTTACGGGTTGCTGCTGTAAATCCCCGCCTCGGTCACGTACCATCTCTGGCGAACGAACTTGGTGCGCGGATCTACGCGCAACCCGTCCCACGCGCAACCTGAAGGACACGCTCGTTCGCTGCGCCGAATAGGCCGGTGGTCGACTCTTCCCGTTGCCCTCCCCACCTTGTGCGGCCCCCTGCGGCCCTCGTTGTCTCTCCTAATATCTCGTTCCTGATGGACGTTGCCACCACATTCTCAGCGCCCCGACGCGAGACTACGCTCGGCAGCCCTCCCAAACGCGTAGCGCTGTTTACGGGGGCTTACAACCATATTGCCGACGGCGTATCGCTGACGCTGAACCGCCTTGTCGATTTCCTGGAGCGGCACGGAACGGAGGTGCTCGTCTTCGCTCCGACCGTGGACGACGCGCCGGTTAACCATCACGGCACCCTTGTGCCGATCCCGTCCGTACCCGCGCCGGGCCGTCCGGAGTATCGCATCTCGCTGGGCATCTCTTCGGAGGCCCAGCGCCGGCTTGAAGCTTTCCAGCCGTCGCTGATCCACATCGCCACCCCCGACGTGCTCGGCTACCAGGCGTTGCAGTTGGGGCAGGAATGGGGACTGCCCGTGGTGTCCTCGTACCACACCCACTTCAGCTCGTACCTCAAGTACTATCACCTCGACATGCTGGAGGGGATGCTGTGGAAGTACCTACGGTGGTTCTACAGCCAGTGTGAACACGTATACGTTCCCTCGCCCTCGATTGCCGCCGACCTTCGACGTCACAGCATCACCGATGGGCTCCGGCTGTGGCGCCGTGGCGTCGACACCACCCGCTTCAGCCCCGACCATCGTTCCGCGGCGTGGCGTCGTCAGCATGGCATCGGAGAAGACGAGGTTGTCGTCTCTTTCGTGAGTCGCCTGGTCTGGGAAAAAGGCCTCGACGTGTATGCCGACGTGATCGAGCGCCTGGAGGCAAAAGGCATCCCCCATCGCAGCATGATTGTGGGTGACGGGCCGGTGCGAGACGAACTGGAAGCGCGCCTAAGCCGCACGATCTTTACCGGCCACCTCTCGGGCCACGATTTGACCCAGGCCTATGCGTCCTCGGACGTCTTCCTCTTTCCGAGTGACACGGAGACGTTCGGCAACGTGACGTTGGAAGCCATGGCCTCAGGGGTCCCCACCGTATGCGCCGACGCCACCGGGAGCAACGCGCTCGTGGAGGACGGCACCACCGGCGTCCTCGCCCCCGCCGGCGACGTTGACGCCTTCTTTGACGCCGTGAAGCACCTGACCACACACGCCGAGCGGCGCACACAGATGGGTCGGGCGGCACGTGAGGCCGCACGCCGCTACGACTGGGAGACGGTGCTCAGCCACATGGATCGCTACTACGACGAAATCCTTCGTCCGGCGGCCTTCGCTGGTGACGGCGCCTCGGTTCCGGAGCCCACGCTCTGATTCCTGCCCATGCACGTCCTCTTCGTTTCCCACTCGCTCCCGCCCCTCGACCGTCCGCTGTCGAATATCGGCGGCATGCAGCGCGTCGCGTCCAAGCTACATGACGAACTGGCGGCCCACGGGGAGGTGACGCTGTCCACCGCGCTAATGCGTAGCTCGTGGCGCTGGATCCACGTCCGTACGCCGTTCTTCCTCGCCCGCGCTGGGTGGAAAATTGGCCGTACCATCAGGGAAAACGACGTGGACGTCGTCCTCTTCTCGTCGATGGTGACGGCCGCGCTGGCCGTCCCGCTGCGTCCTCTCTTCGACCGGCACGGCGTCACGGCCGCGGCCATCGTGCACGGCCTCGACGTCACCACCCCGTTCCCTCCATACCAGTGGTTCGTGCCCAAGGTCTTCGGTGCGCTGGACGCCGTGCTGCCCGTCAGCCGGGCAACCGGGGCCGCCTGCCAGGAACGAGGCCTCGCGGCGAACAAGATGCACGTCGTCCCCAACGGCATCGACCTCGACCGCCTTCCGCCGCCCACGGACCGCACGACCATGCGGCGCGAGCTCACCCGCGCGCTCGGCCGCCGCCAGCACCCGCTGCCCGACGACGCCTTGCTGCTGTGCAGCGTGGGGCGGCAGGTGGAACGGAAGGGCTTCGCCTGGTTCATCGACCACGTCATGCCGCGTCTGCCCGACAGCATCCACTACTGGATGGCCGGCGACGGGCCGCGCGCTGAGGCGGTCCAAGCGGCCATCGACCGGCACCACCTCGGCCACCGCGTACGGCGGCTCGGACGGGTGACCGAAAAAAACCTGGTCCGGCTCTACCGCAGCGCCGATCTCTTTGCCATGCCCAACATCCCCGTTGAGGGCGACATGGAGGGCTTTGGTATCGTGATGCTGGAAGCCGGCCGGTGCGGGTGTCCGGTGATTGCCTCACGGCTCGAAGGAATCTGCGACGTGATCCAGGAAGGCGTAAACGGCCACCTCGTACCGCCGCAGCAACCTGAAGCGTTCATCGACGCCATTCTGCGCTACCACGATGTGCCTGAGCGGCTGGAGGCGGCGTCTGTACGCGCTGCCAAGCACGTCACCGAGACGTTCGGCTGGTCGTCCATCGCCAACCGATACGTGCAGACGCTCGCTCACGTCGCTTCGCGCCCGGCGGTCGGGTCGTCGCCCACGGAGCCGGCGACCGCGGCAGCCTCCGGGTAGGCGAAGGGGGCTTTCCGTAGCGACGGCGCCGTGGGCACCGACGCCTGGTGCGGCGTGCGGGCGGCCGTTTCGATGGCACGGACGAACTGCCGCCGGCCGGCGGAAACCCACCGCCGAAACGCATCGTCCGGCTTGCGGTCCTGCGCCGTCATGCGCAACATCGGATCGAGGTTGAATCCGGGCGTCCAACACCCGGCCCCCGCACGCTCCACGTCGTGCGCGTTGCCGTGCTGCTCGAAATGCCCCTCCACCGGCACCACCTGCACGGGCTTGCCCAGATACATCGCCTCGGCCACGGATTCGAACCCCGCGGTGCAGATGAGCCCACGGCATTGCGCCATCATCGACAGGAATTTCTGCCCGTCCAGTTGATGGAGCGTGAGCGCGCCGCCGCAGCGCTCCACGTCGGGCGCGCCGGGCCGGTCCACAAAGCAGTGCACCTCGGTGCCCGGATGGCGCGCGTGCCAGCGGCGCACGTCCGCCACGTACCCGCGGTTGAGCAGGTACATCAGCAAGAACGGGCGCGTCGTGGGCGTCAGGTCAAACACGGCGGGGCGCAGGAGGGGCGGCATCACGGTTAGGTTCCGTTCCGGCAGGTCGGCAGCCGGATACAGGGAGAGAGCCAGCCGCTTTGTGGCGCCCCATGCTGTGAGATGCGCAAACGCCTGTGCGCCGCGCCGGCTCAGCGGCCATCCACCCGGAAACCGGTACGCCGGATGCAGAAACATGTACTGGTGAGCGATGCACACCATCGGCAGATCCGGGCGGTGCAGTCCGTAGTAGAGCCCCGCCAGCGGTTCGAAGAAGTTAATCACCACATCGGGGCGGGTTTGCTGCACGTGGGCATCGAGCGCATCGATCCGCGCGGGGAGCCGGGCCAGGTGCTGAAGGCCGTTCCACAGCGTAGCGCCGGGTCGCACCCCGCGCCGCGCTGCATCGGCCACGAAGGTCGGGCTGGGCACGCGATGTATGGGCACGGTCGTACCGTCCGCAAAAAAGGAAGGAAGTGCGCGGCGCTGATTCTGGCCTACCACGATGCGCACGACCTCGTGGCCCGCCTCGTGCAAGGCCGCTTGGAGCGCGAGCGCCTGCGTGAGATGCCCGCGCCCCTCGCCCTGGATCATGAAAAGGCACTTCATCGAACCCTCGCTCCGTTGCAA
>CAYFRX010000228.1:0-5137 GCA_964345515.1 uncultured Rhodothermales bacterium | reverse complement strand
TGATTCTACGTTTCGCCTCCTGGGGATCCAATGCCACACAGCGATTCCGGGCCCTTTTCGTTACATCGCTGTTGGCGCTTCTGACTACTGTGCTCGTCGGGTGCGCCGACCAGGACCCGCTGTTCGAGCGCCTTTCGGCGCGGCAGACCGGCATCGACTTCGTCAACACGATCACCGAGAACGACTCGCTGCTCAACCCCTTCGACCTGGAGTACATCTACAATGGGGCCGGCGTGGGCGTGGGCGACTTCAATGGCGATGGGTTGCCCGATCTCTACTTTGCGGGCAATACGGTCGACAACAAGCTGTATGTGAACCGTGGCGACCTGCGCTTCGAGGACGTGACGGCCGCGGCGGGCGTGGCGGCCCCGGGCGCGTGGGCGACGGGCGTGGCCGTCGTCGACATCAATCAGGACGGGCGCACTGACATCTATGTTAGCGTGGCTGGGCCGGGGGCTCCAAAAACGCGGGCCAACCGGCTCTTCGTGAATCAGGGCGTAGATGAAAGCGGCGTACCCCGGTTTGCCGAGCAGGCCGCCGCGTACGGCTTGGCCGACACGGGCTATTCCACCCAGGCCGCCTTCTTCGACTACGACCGCGACGGCGACCTCGATGTCTACCTGCTCACCAACGCGCTGGGGGACACTGACAAGAATACGCCGCGCCCCAAGCGGTCCGGCGGCCGCGCACCGAGCACGGATCGGCTGTATCGCAACAACGGCGATGGCACGTTCACCGACGTGAGCGCGGAGGCCGGGATCCAGATGGAAGGGTACGGGCTCGGCGTGGCGGTGAGCGACATCAACCAGGACGGCTGGCCGGACGTCTACGCCGCCAACGACTTCATCACGAACGACCTGCTGTACGTCAACAACGGCGACGGCACGTTCACCGACCGGGCCGGCACGTGGCTCAAGCACCAGTCGCGCAATGGGATGGGGGTCGATGTGGCCGACTTCAACAACGACGCGCAGCCCGACATCGCCGTCCTCGACATGCTGCCGCCGGGCAACGAGCGTCAGAAGATGATGCTTGCCGGGTCCAGCGTCAGCAGTTTCCGACGCGCCCTCGAATACGGGTACCAGCCGCAGTACATCCGCAACACGCTGCAGCTCAACAACGGCGTCAGCCCCGAGGGGACGCCCACGTTCAGCGAGATCGGGCGGCTGGCCGGCGTGGAGGCAACCGACTGGAGCTGGGCGCCCCTGTTCGCCGATGTCGATAACGACGGGTGGAAGGATCTCTTCGTCTCGAACGGTTACGGGAAAGACGTCACGAACCTGGACTACGTCGCGTACGGGAGCCGGGTGCGCTCCTTCGGGACCGAGGAGGCCAATCGAAAAGCGCAATTGGAGGCGCTCAAGGACCTTCCGACCGTGTGGCTCGATAACGTCATCTTCCGGAATAACGGCGACCTCACGTTCACCGAAAAAACCACCTCGTGGGGGCTGGACATCCCGAGCTTGTCAACCGGCGCGGCGCTGGCCGATCTCGATCAGGACGGCGACCTCGATCTCATCACCAGTAATATCAACGACGAGGCATTCATCTTTGCGAACCGGCTCCGGGAGCGGGACACGACCGCCACGTACCTCCACGTCCGCTTCGAAGGGCCGCCGGGCAACCGGCGCGGGCTGGGCGCCAAGGTGGCGCTTCACCACGAGGGACAGATGCAGTACCGCGACCACAACCCGTATCGCGGGTACAAGTCGACCCTGCCAGCCACCGTCCACTTCGGATTGGGCACGACGCGGCAGGTCGACTCGCTGGAGGTAGTGTGGCCAGATGGCCGGTATCAGCGCCTGACAGGACTGGAGGCGAACCAAACCCTCACGCTGCGCCACGCTGCGGCCGACTCATCCGTGGGGCGTAAGCCGGGTCGCGTGGTGCGGTCGTCGCCCGATGCGCCCCCGCTGTTTGAAGCGACGGCCCCATCGGAGGGGCTTGCCCACACGCACAGCGAGTACGACGTGCCCGATTTTGAGCGGACGCCGCTACTTCCGCACAAGCTCTCGAAGGGCGGGCCGGGGCTGGCCGTGGGCGACGTCAACGGCGACGGTCTCGACGACGTGTTCGTAGGCGCCGACCGCCGGCGCGAGCGGACGCTCTTCCTGCAGACCCCGTCCGGTGCGTTCGAGCACCGGACCGTGCCGATGCAGGCCAATCAGTACGAGGACATGGCGCCGCTCTTCTTCGATGCCGACGGCGATGGCGACCTGGACCTCTACGTCGTGAGTGGCGGGAATGCCGCGCCGCCCGACGATCCATCGTATCAGGACCGGCTGTACCTGAACGACGGCAGTGGCACCTTCCGCCGCGCCGAGGACGCGCTCCCGACGATGCCCACCAGCGGCTCGGTCGTGACGGCGACCGACTATGACGGCGACGGCGATCTCGACCTGTTCGTAGGGGGGCATCACGTCCCGCGCCGGTATCCGCTTCCGCCCCGGAGCTATCTCCTCCGCAACGATTCGGAACCCGGGCGCGTGCACTTCACCGACGTGACCGAACGCGCAGCTCCCGCTCTGGCCGAAGTGGGAATGGTTAAGGACGCGCTCTGGACCGATTACGATCGGGACGGGCAGCGCGACTTGTTGATCGCGGGCGAGTGGATGCCGCTGACCCTCTTCGAAAACCAGGACGGCACCCTCGTCGACGCCACCGCGTCGGTCGGGCTAGCGGGCACGGCGGGGGGGGGGGATAGTCTGGCCAGTGGCGACTTCGACCGGGACGGAGATGTCGACTACCTCGCGGGCAATCTGGGCAAAAACACGCAGTTTGAGGCGGGCGCCGATGAGCCCGTGCGCGTGTACGCCAAGGACTTCGACCAAAACGGAAGCGTCGACCCCATCATCACGCGCTACATCCAAGAGGAGGAATACCCCGTTGCCCCGCTCAATCAGCTCGTGAGCCAGATTCCAGGCATGGATTACCGGTTCCGCTCCTACGCGCGCTACGCGGAAGCGACCTTCCAGGACGTGCTGCGCGACGAAGAACTGGAGGGTGCGTACCGCGCGGCGGCTACGCACTTTGCGTCGAGCTATCTTGAGAACCGGGGCGACAGCACCTTTGCCGTGCGGCCGCTTCCACGGCGCGCCCAGTTCGCGCCCGTGTACGGGATGGCCCCGGGGGATTACAACGGCGATGGCCACCTGGACGCGTTGCTCGTGGGCAACTCCCATGCGACCGAGCCGCTCAGCGGATGGCACGACGCGAGGGTCGGCGTCCTTCTAGAAGGAAGGGGACGTGGTGACTTCGAGGCCACGAGGTACAGCCAGAGCGGCTTCTTCGTCGATGGCGACACAAAATCGATCGCCACGGTGGCGGGGGCGACGCCGCTCATCGTCGTGACGCAAAACGACGGGCCGATCAAAGCCTTCGCGGCCCGCCGGGGCCGCGTTCAGACCGAACGCCTTCGCCCGACCGATCGGTTCGTGCTGCTTACGTACGAGGACGGGACCACGCGGCGCCACGAGGTTCACTACGGCGCCACCTACTTGTCGCAGCCGTCGCGGGTCGTGCGTCTGTCACCGTCCGTCGTCGAGGCGGTAGTCGTCGATGATCGCGGCCAGCGACGCGTCCTACGCCAGGCCCCGGATGCAGCCCTAGCGGCCGAGACGGACCGCGATGGGCCATAGACCGGCCCCATACGTGCTGGCGAGCGACCTCTTTCGTATCGAAGCGCACGGAGCAATGGAGCAAGCCGGGGGGCGGGCGGACACCGATGAAATGCGCTGCTCAGCCCAGAATGCCGTACGCGTACGGGACCGTCACCGGGCGGTCGTGGCGAAGGCGGTCGACGGCGAACAGGTCAGGATCCAGAGGGGCCGGATCACCGCCCGTGATGAGCGCCGTTAGGCCCTTGCCCACGGAGGGGGCGAGTTTGAACCCGTGTCCGCTAAAGCCCGAGGCAAGGAAGAGCCCGTCGATCTCAGGGACCGGGCCGATGAGCGGATGGGCGTCGGGCGTGATCGTGTAGAGGGCGCCGCACCCGCCCCACGACGTGGCCCGTGTAAAGGCCGGGAGGCGTTCGGTGATGGCCTCGCGCGTGAAATCGATGAACGCCTGGTCGACGCCTTCGTCGTAATGATCGGGGTCGGGCACCTCGTCGTCGCCCTCGTAGCTCATCTTTCCGATGCGCGTCCAGCCGGCCGGCTCGGGCTTCCAGTAGATGCCGGTCACCAGATCGGCGTACATGGTCGTCCGGTCGCCGAAGTCGCCGGGCGGTTCGAGGTAGGCCTGCTCGGGGCGAATGGCCTGGAGCGGGTAGTCCAGTTCGCGCTCGGCGAGGAGGTGCCCGGCCCAGGGGCCGGCCGCGTTCACTACGATGGGGGCGTGGATCTGTGCGCCGTCGGCCATCTGGACCCCCTGCACCGTGCCCTGCTCCGTGAGCACACCGCTCACACGGACATCCGTCCGAATGGCCGCCCCCTGCTCGCGAGCAGCATCGGCCAGCGCGTAGACGGTCCGGACCGGATTGACGTAGGCGGCTTCGGGTTCCCACGCCCCCAGCACATCGTCGTCGAAGGTGCCGCGCGGTTCGATGTCGCGCACCTCCTGGGCGTCCACCACTTGGGTGTCGACCCCGACCGAGCGTTGTACCTCGACGTTACGCTCCAGCGCGTCTCGGGCCGACTCGTGCGCCAGGAAGAGCATCCCGGGCTGCTCGAAGCCGATGTCCCGGCCGTACGCGTCGCCGAAGGTCCGGTAGAATTGCAGACTCTCCCGCGCCATGCGGATGGAGGCTTCCCGCGAATAATGCTGGCGCAAGATGGCGCCAGATTTCCCGCTCGATCCGGCCCCGAGGTGTCGTTTTTCGAGAAGCACCACGTCCTCGATGCCATCCTGAACGAGATGGAGGGCGGTGCTGACGCCCATGATACCGCCTCCAATGATCACTACGTCGGCTGTTTCTGTCACGGCGTGGGTTGATGGATAATGCGTGGGAGGGTAACGGCGGAGGATTAGATGCGGGACACCGTGCGTGTTGCGACGATCCCCACGACGCTGCAAACAAGTGAGGCCCCGCTCGGATCCGAGCCCACACCGTCTATTTAGGCGAGTCTCGGGAGCAGGGCGCCGCGCGGCGAATGATTCGCGAGGCCAGCTTGGGGATGGATGCGCTGCGTCGTATTAT
>CAYFRX010000227.1:0-5155 GCA_964345515.1 uncultured Rhodothermales bacterium | reverse complement strand
ATGATACTGGCAAGCACAAGAGTCAGTAAAGCGGCACGGTTCGGCACAAACATGGTCATGTGGAGTGTGGACATTGAATTGATGTTGCCACCCAGAAAAGGAAACCGGAACTATAGGAGGACTCAACGTCCAGAAGGTGTTCCTGGTGGCGGGGGCAACGGATCAGGTCCTGTCGGTGGGCCTCCACCATCATCGCCCCCATTCTGCCCAAGCGTGAGGAACGTCACCACTCCCCCCACAGCAACACTACCGATCAGCGATAGCCACGTGCTGGTTCGTCGGAAGAACGGCGTCCGATCCTCCTCGGCAGGCTCCTCGGCGGGCGGCACTTCAGGTTGCACTTCGCGCTGTACAATCGACACAAGCGAAACATACTCCGGTGGATCCTCAATAGGATCCGCCTCGTAGCTCGGCCGAATGCCGAATATGTTGACAATGGCCGCCCGGGCCTGCTGCAATTCGTTCCGGCGCAAGTGCGCAAGACTAATCAACCTGTACGCCTCTACTGCCTGATCCTCTGAAACATCCTGTCGGTCCAGACAGGTCGAAGCCTGGCTGATCGCCTCTTGAAAATTGCCGTTGAGATACGCAGACTCTGCGGACGAAATGGCCTCTTCACAAGTCGTCGCCTCCTGAGCCATAGCCGATGGGACACTCATCATTCCTAGCAGGCTGACAAGCAGAATACATCGGCACCCGTAGCGCACTGGACTGGATAAGTTCAAGTCGATCCGCATATGCAAGTAGGAGGTAACAGACGGGAGTGTAGGCAATACTCTCAGTAATCAAATAGCCATCGCTACAGGCATCTTGCACCGACGCAGACCCGATTGGTAAAGGGAATCACCCAGATTCGATGGCCGGGGTTCAACAATGCCTGGCAAGAGTAATCCACATCCTCCACCGAAGGAGACAGGATTTTGCTTCTTTCCTATGGTACTTTCCGCTTGTGCCGGATGTGCTTTACACTACCCTTCGGAGGATGGCGTCGCGTCGGTTCGCGGTATCAGGTGCACAGTCGCCACATCGAGGCGGATGTGGACGAGGGCTGGGGGCTGCCGATCGAGCCGCCGAAACGCGGGCGGCAGCATCCGGGCCTCCAGCCGCACGGAGGGATCGGCGCCGTCCACCTGCAGCGTAAGCGTGTAGGTGCCGCCCTCGTAGACGCTGTGCCGCAGCGTGGCGGGCATTACGTTGGAGCGCGCGGAGTCTCCATCGGCCACCACGCTCACCTGCTCGGGCCGCACGCACAACCACACGTCGGTGCCCGGCGCAAAGTCGTGGTCGGGGACCTGCACGACGTGGCCGTCCCACGCGACCTGCGGGCGCGGATTCGGCGGCAGCACGCGTGCGGGAAACACGTTGTCGTTCCCGGTGAATGACGCCACGAACGGCGTGGCGGGAGCGTTGAAGAGCATCGTGGGCGGCGCCACCTGATGGATCGTTCCGGCCTTCATCACGGCGATGCGATCGGCCACGGCAGCGGCCTCGCGCTGGTCGTGCGTCACGTACAGCACGGGAATGTCGAAGCCCGTCAGCACGGTGCGCAGCTGATCCCGGAGGCGCCGCTTGATCGGCGCGTCGAGCCCGGCCGTTGGTTCGTCGAGCAGCAGCACGCGCGGCTCAGCGGCCAGCGCCCGGGCTACCTCAACCCGCCGCCGCTCGCCGCCCGAGAGCGTATCGGCGCGTTGGTCGAGCACGTCTGTGATCTCCAGCAGCCGCGCCATCCGCTCCACCTGATCGGCGCACGCGGCGGCGTACGCGATGTTGGCACGGGCCGTCATGTGCGGGAAGACGGCGCTCTCCTGGAAGACGAGAGCCGCCCGCCGCGCCTCGACGGGCACGACATCGAGGGGGGTGTCGGCCCAGTAGAGATGCCCCACGTCCGGCGCCGTGGTCCCTGCGATGACGGCCAACAGGGTTGTCTTCCCGCAGCCCGAGGGCCCCAAGACCGCGAGCACTTCCCGGCCCACGGTGAGGTCGATCGGGCCCAGTTGGAACGCCGGATAGGAAACCGTGACGCCGTCGAGGGTGAGCATGCTACTGCGTCCAGGGGGTTGCTCCGATGGTATTGAGCACGACGAGCGCCGCGATGGAGATCGCGGCCAGCAACAGCGCGACGGGAAAGGCGGCGTCGAGCCCGAGCGTGGTGAAGGCGACCCAGATCTGGACGGGCAGTGTGCGCGGGTAGTACGCCATCATGATGGTGGCGCCAAACTCGCCGATGGCGCGTGCGAACGCCAGCGTGACGCCGGCGAGGATGCCGGGCCAGGCCAGCGGGATCGTCACGCGCCAGAACGTCGTCCACCGGCTTTTGCCGAGCGAGCGAGATGCGTACTCGTAGGTGCGCGGCACGCCTTCGAATGCCGCCTTCGCCGTGATCACGACAAAGGGCGAGGCCACGAACGTCTGCGCCAGCACCACGGCTACAAACGAGCGGGTGAGCGGGACGCCCGCCCCGGCCGCCAACCCGCCGATCAGGCTGTTGGGGTGGAAGAGCGTCAGGAGCAGCATCCCGCTCACGATGGGCGGGAACACGAGGGGCATTACCACGAGGGCCGTGACGACGCGCTTCCACGCCTGCCGGGCCCGGGCGAGCGCATAGGCCAGTGGCACGCCGAACAGGAGGGCGACGCTGGCTGTCATGCCCGCCGCGCCGAGCGACACGCCCGTGGCTCGGCCCACGTCGGCCTCGCCCAAGCGCGCCATCACCTGCGCAGGCGGCTGGGCAACGAGGAGCGCCACGAGCGGCACCAGATAGTAGAGCAAGAGGACTCCGCCGAGCAGCACGGCCACCCCAAAGCCGTCACGTCCTACGTTACGTCGTGACGTCAGCGGGGACATCGCCATGGAAGTGGGGATAGGTGCGGGGAACGATAAAACCGAACGTCTGCAGGTACGCACCGGTGAGCTGCTCCTGGAAGACCCGCCGCGTTGCCGGGCGCAGATGCCGGATGGTGGACCCGTAGCGGATGACGCCGCCGGTCACCGTCTTGCCGCTGGGCAGCGTGTACTGCGTCGTCGCGTACCACTCGTCGGCATACGCCGGATCGCTCAGGTTGACGGGCGGGGGCAGTTCAAGATAGGCGTAATCGCGCTCGATCGCCATGTTGCGATACGCGATGGCGGCGTCGATTCCCCCCACCTCGAACTGACTGATGAGCGCCGTCTCCGGGTAGATCTGGTTGCGCGTCGGGAGGCGGGATCGAAGGTCGGGGGCCCCATCGTAATAGCGGCTGGCCAGTTCGAGCATGAAGAGGGCCCGGTACCCGAGCGGATCCTCGTCCGGGTCGGTCCGGCCGAGGCGGACGGAGCCATCGAGCAGGGGCTCGAACCACCGGTCGGCGCCTGCCGCGGCCAGCCGGCGCCCGCCGGGCGTGCCCGGATTGTAGGCAATGACGAGCGCGTTGGATGCAAACGCGGCGTACCATGTGGGACGGAGCGGCCCGTCGAACAGCGCCGTGTCGGCCAGCGTCACGATGTCCGGGTCCCGCTGCTCTTCCGCGATGAGCCGCGCCACCGTGGCCGAGCCGTGCGCCTCGATTTCGAGGGCGAGGTCGTCCGGGAGGGCCGGCTTGAGCCCGTGTTCGAACGCGTTGTTCAGGCTGCCAGCGGCCATCAGCGAGACGGCGGCGTCGGAGCCGCGGGCGACCGCTCCGTCATTGCGCGCGCACCCCACGCCCCCCAAGGCGCCGGCGCCAACGACCGAGAGTAGAAACTGTCGACGGCTGAGCACGGCAGGACGGACGGCTAAGATGGATCGTTGGAACGGCCCGTGGTATCCCGGCGCACCGTATCGGCCACCCCGTCTTGGTTGGGCGCCGGGCTGCGCAAGTCGATCACGACCGAGAGCTGCTCGCTGGGCTGCACAGTGACGGTACGCGACTGCCGCCCCAGCGCGGGATGGACGGCTTCCACGTCATACGTGCCAGGAGGCATCGTCGTCTCATACCACACATCCGCGTTGCGCTCGTGGAGCGTGCCGTCGATATAGATAGATCCCCACGGGCGCGCCAGGACGCGGAGCCGACCGGGTCGCGGATTCAAGGCGCCCTGTACGGTGCGCTCTTCGGCGGGCGAGAGGGTGACCTGCGTGCGGAGGGTATCGTAGCCATCCCGTGTAAACACAACGGCATGCGTCCCGGCCTCCACGTCGTCCAACACGAGCGGCGCCGTGCCCACCGGCGCGCCGTCGAGTTGCACCTGAGCCCCCGCCGGCGTGGAGGCGAAGCGCAGCGTGCCCGTCGTCGGCGCGGGCTCCGGCGTCGGATTAGGCGGAGGAGCATCCTGCGCGGAGGACGACGAGGCAGGCGGGGGTGACCCTGACGAGGGCGAGGGCGTGGAAGAGGAGGTCGCGGACGACGACTCCGTCGGCGCACTGCCCCGGCCAGCCACCGCAGGCACATCATCGTCAGGAAGCGGCGAGCGCGGGTTGAGCGTCACCGAATAGGTGGGCGCCTGGTTGTTGCGCAGTACCGCGACCGTGTCGGCCGAGAAAAAGCTATCGCGCTCCACCGTGATGATATACACGCCGGACTGGATCGGGTACCGGTTGAGCGGCGTCGTCCCCACGGAGTCCCCGTCGACGAGCACCGCGGCACCGGCCGGTTCCGAGAACACAGAGAGATTGGCGTATCCGGTTCCGAGCTGTCCGCCCCCCGCGGCGGTGGGATTTGTACCGCCGTCACGGCTCGGAGCAGAGCGCGACGCGGATCCGCCTGTGGCGGCCGTCCCCCCAGCCCCTGACGACGTACGGTTCACCGGCGCCGATGGAGACGCCGACAGTCCGGCCCAATCACGCCATGCTTGCGCGCCCTGCAAATCCGACGACAGATACAGCAGTACGCCCAGCCCCGCCATGAACAGCAGGAGAAGGACCGGAAACGCCATGCGACGGACGGTCGCCCAGATTCGCTCCCCACCGCTAGGCGGGGGCGGCTGGTACGGAACCCACTGCGGACCGTCGTTCTTTGTTTGCTCGTCCATGGTCTCCAAGTTGCGGCGGCGGCATCGTTCGCGCGATGCTTGTAGTAAAGCGCTACAGCATATTGGTGTACGCAGCGACGAACGCTCGGTTTAGCGCGCCCGCCCCACCGTCGAGTTCGCAGTGAACGACCGGCACAAAAGGTTGTTCACAAACGCCCACTCGGTTACT
>CAYFRX010000226.1:0-5161 GCA_964345515.1 uncultured Rhodothermales bacterium | reverse complement strand
ACACTTCCCCGGCCGGGTTGCCATCGGCGCAGGTTGCGGCTTACCTTGGACGGACCATCGACCGCACCATCAACCCGCGTCACCATGAGCCACTGGAAAGGACTGGACATCGAAACAGAAGGCACCGGCATCTCAGAGCCGCTGAGCGAGCAGGTAAACCTACTGGGGGCGATGCTGGGCGAAGTCGTCAAGGAGCAGATGGGAAAGGACATGCTGGAGCTCGTCGAGACGCTCCGCCTGCAATGCAAGCGGGCCGAGCAGAACGACGACCCGGCGTTGCGGGACGCGGCGGCCGAGACGATCGCGTCGCTGGAGCATCGCCAGGTGGTGCACCTGCTGCACATCTACACCACATTCTTCCACCTCGTCAACAAGGCCGAGCAGCGCGAGATCATCCGCATCAACCGGAAGCGCGCGCGAGCGGCGGGTGGGGAGGGGCTGCCCCTTGGCGAGCCAGCGGCGGAGACCACGCCCCGGCCGGAGTCCATCGACGCCATGGTGGCCGGGCTCAAAGAGCAAGGCTACGCGCTCGACGAGGTCGTATCGCTGCTCAGCCAACTCGACATCCAGCCGACCCTTACGGCCCATCCCACCGAGGCGCGGCGCCAGACCATCTTCCGCAAACAGCAGCGCATTGCCGCCCGCCTGGCCGACCTGCAGGATGCCGACGCCACGCCTGACGAGCAGGAAGGAGCGCTCGACGAACTGTACGCGCTCATCCACATGCTACTGGCGACCGAGGAGGTGCGCCCTGAGCGGCCCACGGTGAAGGAGGAGGTCGAGCAAGGCCACTACTTCATGTTCGGCTCCATCTGGGACACGGTCCCCAAGATCCATCAAGACGTGCAGCAGGCGCTTCGTCATCACTACGACACGACGGCGGATGTGGGCGCTTTCCTGCGGTACCGCTCTTGGATTGGGAGCGACCGGGACGGAAACCCCAACGTGACGGCCGACGTGACGCGCTGGACGTACGCGAAGCAGCGGCGTACCACGCTGGAGCGCTACCTCGACGAGCTCCGCACGCTGCGCGACGACCTCAGCATCGCGCGCGGTCAGGCATCCATTCCGGAGGCGCTCCTCGCGTCCATCCGCCGCGACGCGGACGAGCTCGACCTTGACGCGGCTTTCCAGCGCCGATATCGCAACGAGCCGTACCGCCTCAAGCTCTGCTTCATGGAGGCGCGCTTGCAGCGCGTGCTCGACGCCACCGATGCCGACCAACTCGGCGAGCAGCCGCCGGACTACGATCGCGCAGCTTTCCAGCAGGACCTGGAACTCGTCGTGGACTGCTTGCGGCGCAGCGGCTTCGGGGAAATGGTCCACACCGGACGGCTCCATCGGCTGCGCGTGCTGGCAGACACGTTCGGCTTCCACATGGCGGCGCTCGACATCCGGCAGCACAGCGGCGTGCTCGAAGACGCCCTCGCCGTCCTCCTCCGGCGCGCCGGCGTCACCGACGACTATGCCGCGCTCGACGAAAGCGAAAAGCTGGAGGTGCTGCAGGCCGAACTCCAAAATCCCCGTCCGCTCGTGTCGAACGCCGCGACACTCCCCGAGCCGGCCGCGCAGGTGATGAGCACCTTTCAGGTCATCCGCGACATCCTGCAGGAGGATCCGGCGGCGATGGGCAGCTTCATCGTGAGCATGACGCACTCGGTGAGCGATCTGCTGGAGCCCATGCTGCTCGCGCAGGAGGCTGGCATCGGGCAGGTGGACGACGACGGCTTCCGGTGCCCGCTCGACTTCGTGCCGCTGTTCGAGACCATCGAGGACCTCGGCGCGGCGCACGAGCGCATGCAAGCCCTGTACACGCATCCGGTGTATGCCCATCACCTCAACGCCCGCGACCGGTTCCAGGAAATCATGCTGGGATACTCGGACAGCAATAAAGACGGGGGCTACTGGATGGCCAATTGGGCGCTCCACAAGTCGATCGATCGATTGGGGCGGGTGAGCGCGGCGCACGACGTCGACGTGCGCCTCTTCCACGGCCGCGGCGGGACCGTCGGGCGCGGCGGCGGGCACACCTATCAGGCCATCCGGACGATGCCGCAATCGGTGCACAACGGGCGCATCCGATTCACGGAGCAGGGCGAGATCATCACGTTCCGGTACGCGCTGCCACAGGTGGCGCGGCGTCATCTGGAGCAGGTGGTGAGCGCTGTCGCCACGTCGACAGCCGGCGCCGAGGCTGCCCCCTCGACCGAGTCCGCCGACGGGCAGCGCAACGGCCTCATGCGCCTCGCGATCGACTCGGCCCCGGCGGAGCTCATCGACACCATCGCCGAGACGGGCATGGATACCTACCGCGCGCTCATCGACGATCCGGACTGGTGGCCGTGGTACACCGAGGTGACGCCCATCGAGCAGATCAGCCGCCTGCCCATCGCGTCGCGCCCGGTATCGCGAGCGGGCAACGAAGTGGACTTCGAGAGCCTGCGGGCCATCCCCTGGGTGTTTGCCTGGACGCAGGCGCGCTACATCGTGCCCGGCTGGTACGGCACGGGGCACGCGCTCGATGCCGTACTGGACGATCCGGACGCGCTGGCGCAGTTGCAGCAACTGTACGCCGAGTGGCCGTTCTTCGAGGCGCTGATCGACAGCGCGCAGCGCGAGATGGCCCGGGCCCGCTTCACGATTGCGAAGTATTACGACGACCTCGCCGAGACCGCGCCGCGCTCGTTTCACGATCAGCTCGAGGACGACTATCGCCGCGCCGAACAGGCCATCTTGAAGATCACGGGGCAAGATGCCCTCTTCGAGAACAGCCCGGTCCTGAAGAAGTCGATCGCGCTCCGCAATCCGTACACGGACGTACTGAACCTCTTGCAGGTGCGGCTGCTGCGGCAGCACCGTACGGCGCCTGAGGTTGAGCGGGAGCCGCTGCGCGAGGCGCTCTTCGTCAGCCTCAACGGAATTGCAGCGGCCATGCAGAGCACGGGCTAGCTGTGGGCGGATGTCCGCATTGGGATGTCCGCATTAGGATGAGGGCGAATCATCCAGAGCCCCGCCCGTTTTCTGGAACAAGCGATGCGGTTGCACACTTACTGACACGATTCATTTCAGTGGTCCTCCTCGTCCACGTATCGCACGGCGCATTCATGGAACATCCGCAGTCGGATCCGGACGCTTCGCTGCCTTCCGTCATGCCCTACGACGCCGAGGCGTTCGAGCAGGCGGCGTCTCAACTGGGCGAGGAGTATACCAATGGCGGCAGCGTACGCGTGCTCTTTGCCGGCGGCACGCGCGAGGCGCATCAGCAGGCGCTGGCGACCTTGTCAGCGCACACGGTCGAAAACGCCCACCAGTTTGCGCTTCCCGCGCTCGTGAAGGAGCGGCGGATGCAGACGCAAAGCAGCATCCGCAAAGCCTTCGACGCCGCCGCCGAGGAGGGGGCCTTGCTCTTCTTCGACCGCGTTGACATGCTGTTCGACTGGCACCATCCCGACTCGATGGGGGGCGAGGAGGAACCTACGTCCATCGAGTACTTTTTTCAGCGCGTGGAGGCTTACGCTGGCGTGGTTGCCCTCGCGCTGGAGGCGCCGGAACACATCGAGGCGGCGCGCTCGTACGGCCTGGACCTCGTGGTCGACTTCAGTTGAGCGCGTTTCCGCTTATCCCTCTCCCATCCACAACCTTGAGCAATCATGCGTAGCAAAGGAGCCATTGCCCTGCTTGCCGTCGTGCTGATGGTCGGCGTTGCCGGCTGTGCCGGCTGCAACACATACAACAGCCTCGTGGCCGCCGAGGAGCGTGTTGAGACGGCGTGGGCTGACGTCGAAACGCAGTACCAGCGCCGGGCCGATCTCATTCCCAACCTGGTGAGCACCGTGCGCGGCGCGGCCGACTTTGAGCAAGAGACGCTGCAGGCCGTCACCGACGCGCGGGCGAGAGCCACTTCCATCAACCTGGACGTGAGCGACCTGAACGACCCCCAGCAACTGCAGCAGTTCCAGCAGGCGCAGCAACAGCTGAGCGGTGCGCTCGGGCGGCTGCTGGCCGTGTCCGAGAACTATCCACAACTGCGGGCTACCGAAGCCTTCCGCGACCTGCAGGCCCAGCTGGAGGGCACAGAAAACCGTATCAACGTAGCGCGGCGCGACTACAACGAATCCGTACGGCAGTACAACACCACGATCCGCCAATTCCCGACCGTGATTGTGGCGGGCCTGGCCGGCTTCGATCGCCGCGCGCCGTTTGAAGCGGAAGCGGGGGCCGAAGAGGCTCCGGAGGTCGACTTCAGCGGCAATTGATGCAAGCAGACGCCACCGTCCCGAATCAGTGCGATGACTCGTCATGCAAACCGCCCGACGTTGGATTGGGGGTAGTCTGCTGGGGCTCATGATCTGGGCCGCTGTGGCCGGGCTCGCGGGGGCCCAGCAAATCGACGTCGTCCCGCCGCAGGATCGGCTCGTGAACGACCGGGCCGGCATGCTATCGGCCACCGAGGGGCAACGGCTGGAGCGGAAGCTCCGCGGCTACGCCGACACGACTTCGACCCAGATCGTCGTCGTGACGATTCCGAGTCTCGACGGCGCCCCGGCCTCGATGTACGCCACCCAACTCGGCCGCGAGTGGGGCGTGGGGCAGCAGGGCCAGGACAACGGCGTCGTCATCCTCGTCTCGGAGAGCGACCGCGAGGTGTTCATCGCCACCGGCTACGGGCTAGAGGGGGCGATCCCCGACGCCATCGCGAGCCGGATCGTGCGCAACATCATCCGCCCGGCGTTCCGGCAGAGCGACTTCTACGCTGGGCTCGACCGCGCGTCCGATGCGCTCATCGAGGCGGCCCGCGGCGAGTTCGAGGCCGCTGAGGTCCAGCCGCAGCACCGCGAGGATCGAAGTTTCGACTTTGCCTCCGGCTTCGTAGTGCTCATCATCCTGTATTTCTTCATCAATGGCATCCGCCGGGGAGGGAAGCGCGGCGGGGGCGGAGGAAAGAAGGCGAAGCGGCGCCACGGGGGCGGCCCGTTCATCATCTGGGGCGGCGGCCGTGGAGGCGGCTTCGGAGGGGGGGGCGGTTTCAGCGGCGGCGGAGGCGGCGGGTTTGGCGGCTTCGGCGGCGGCAGCTTCGGGGGAGGCGGCGCCGGCGGCAGCTGGTGATTCGAATGGCGAAGTGCGACGCCCGAATTCCGAATAGGCCGAGTCCGCCCGGAGC
>CAYFRX010000225.1:0-5161 GCA_964345515.1 uncultured Rhodothermales bacterium | reverse complement strand
CCCCGGCCTCGCCGCCCACACGCCGGCCCGCTTCGTAGCGCCGCGCGCCCACGCCGATCGGATGCGGTCGCTCGACGTGCCCGACGACCGGCTGATCACGCTCAACGATGAGGAATCGGTGACGCTGGACGGCCTGACCATCCACGCGATCAAAGGCGCCCACGAGATGTTCGACCAAACCGACGACGGCCTCTTCCCGTATCTGGGGTACGTGGTCGAGGGCGCTGGAAAGACCCTCTACCACGCCGGAGACACCGTCTGGTGGGAGGGCCTCCAGGCGCGGCTCAAACCGTGGCGCTTCGACGTCGCGATGGTTCCCATCAACGGGCGCGACGCGGAACGGTATGCGAACGACATCCTGGGCAACATGACGTATCAGGAAGCTGTCGACCTGCTGGGCGGGCTGGACGTGACACTCAGCGTGCCCACTCACCACGACATGTTCGAATTCAACGGCGAAGATCCCAACCTTTTCGCGGACTACATGCGCGTCAAGTATCCCGATCATCGCGTCTGGATCGGCACGCCCACCAAACGCGTCTGCTTCTGACTCATGCCCGAACCGCTTCTTGTCGACCAAGTCGTGCTCGTCACGGGCTCGACGACCGGCATCGGGCGCGCCATCGCGCGGCGCTGCGTGGCCGAGGGCGCCCGTGTCATGATTCACGGACGCCGCGAACAAGCCGCTCAAGACGCCAGCCGCGAGCTCGACGACGCTGCGAGCTACGTGGTGGCCGACCTCGAAGATGCCGACAGTCCCCAGCGCATCATCGACGCGGTTATCGACCGGTTCGGGCGCATCGACGGACTCGTGAACAATGCGGCCCTCACCACGCGCAGCAACCTCGACACGGTGGATCCGGCGACGTTCGACCGCATCATCACGGTCGACCTCAAGGCGCCCCTCTTCCTGATCCAAGCCGCGATGCCGCACTTCCGGGCGCAGGATGGCGGGGTGGTGCTCAACATCGGCTCGATCAACGCGCTCGGCGGCGAGCGCAACCTCTTGCCCTATTCCATCGCGAAGGGCGGCCTCATGACGATGACGCGCAACCTGGCCGACGCCCACGCCCACGAGCAGGTGCGCATCAACCAGCTCAACGTGGGCTGGACGCTCACCGAGGGCGAGCAGCAGGCCAAGCAGGACGACGGCCTGCCGCCCGACTGGGAGACGCAGCTCCCCGAACGCTTCGCGCCCTCCGGCCGCATCTTCCGCCCGGAGGAGATCGCCGCTCACGCCGTCTTCTGGCTCTCGGACGCAGCCGGCCCCGTCAGCGGCTCCGTATACGAGATCGAGCAGTATCCGATGGTCGGCCGCAACCCGGACAAGGAGATTTGAGGGGTGCTCAGGGTGTGGGGGTGTGGGAGAAAAGCGGTGGATCCGGCGTACTCCCACACCCCCAAACTCACACATCCATCCCCGGACGACCGCCAACACGTATAGCCCCTTCCGCACACATCAGTAAACCCCCATGCCGCTAGCCGCCTTCCCCAAATGCTTCATGGATCAGCTCAACGTCACCGGCGCGATGACCGTGGACGACTGGATTGAGCTGTCGCAGCAGCTCGACGTGGACGGACTGGAATTCTACTGGGGCTTCACCCCCTGGGAGCACCCGGCCGAGTTGGATCGCCTGCGCTCGACGGTGGAGGCGCAGGGCCGCTCCATCCCCATGATGTGCTACTCGCCAGACTTCACGCAGCCGAACCCGGACGCACGGCAGCAGGAAATTGAGCAGGAGAAAGAGGCCATCCGGGCGACGGCGCGGCTGGGCGGACGCTACTGCCGCGTCCTCTCCGGCCAGCGGCGGCCCGGCATCCGGCGGGAGCAGGGCATCACGTGGGTGCGCGACGCCATCCACGCGCTCCTTCCCTTTGCCGAGGAGCACGGCATCACGCTCATCCTCGAAAACCACTACAAAGACGGCTATTGGGATCATCCCGAGTTCGCGCAGCAGCAAGACGTCTTTCTGGAACTCCTCGACGCCATCGGCGAGCACGAATACTTTGGCGTCAACTACGACCCGTCCAACGCCATCATCGCGGGCGACGACCCGATCGAACTGCTGGAGGCCGTCAAAGACCAAGTCGTCACGATGCACGCCAGCGACCGGTACCTGGAGGGTGGCACGCTCGACGACCTGCGCCAGATGGACGCCACGGGGCACCAAGGCTACGCCGATGTGCTCGAACACGGCGTCGTCGGCGAAGGGCTGAACGACTACGACCAGATCTTTGCCATCCTGAAGGAGGCGGGCTTCGACGGATGGGTCTCCATCGAGGACGGCCAAGACCCCGAGCAGGGCATGGCGCACCTGCACGCCTCGGCCCAATTCCTCCGCCAAAAGATGCGTCAGCACGGGCTTCGGTGAAGGAGTCACGGGCTCCCTGGGATCGCGTCAGATGTGCCTTCGGCGCGTCATGGTTCGTCAGGAGCTTCCTTCAGTCACCGTGATGGGATTGCCACGAAGGACGTGAGCGCAAGCGAACACATGACGGCGAACGCATGGCGCCACCTAGCGCGAGCCGAAGGCGAGCACATGACAGCTGAGCGGAAGCGCGGGGGCTTTCCCTTCATGCCGTCGGGGCACACCGGACTCACCGTACGCCTGCAAGCTGAGCTGCGTGCAGTACAATTGGGATGACCCGGCATCTAGCGCATGGTCAATCCTCTCCGGCTCCTACCCGCACTAATTTTTTCTTGCCTCCCTTCTACTACCTTATTAGTTTTATCGAGCATTTCACACTGATGAAAGGAGGCAACTATGTGGCAGAGCTATTTCACCATCGCCTGGCGCACGCTCCGGCGGGACGGGCGCTATGCCGCGCTGAACGTGGCGGGGTTGATGATCGGCATCGCGGTGACGCTGGTGATCGCACTCTTCATCCATCACAAGCTTAGCTTCGATCGCTTCCACGAGGACGCGGATCGGATCTACCGCATCATCCAACGCGACCACCCGATCATTGAGGCGGATGTAGCTCGGGTACCACGCGGCCTGCCGGGGCGAATCGCCCGCGACGTCCCCGAGGTCGAGCACGCGACAGCCCTCAGCAACTATGACCGTGAATTGATTACGGCGCGCGGCACCCCGTTTTTTGTTGAGAACGTTCTCGGCGCGGACGACCATTTCTTCGATGTGTTCTCGTTCGAACTCGTTCGGGGCTCAGCGGAGCAGGCCCTTTCCCAACCCGGACAGATTGTGCTGACCGCGTCGACGGCCCGGCGTCTCTTTGGGGAGAGCGACCCGATGGGCCGCACCGTCACGAGCGGCGGGTCCACGTACCGCGTCAGCGGTATTGCCGCTGATCCGCCAGCGGCCTCTCACTTCCAATTCAACGCGCTGTTTTCGCTCTCTAATGTGGCCCGCGAGCGGCGCTTCGAAAACGCCGTGGTATGGGGCCGAGTTGACTACTACCTGTACGTGAAGACGGTGGAAGGCACCTCACCCGATGCCTTTCAGTCCAAGCTCGACGCGATGGCCGAGGCCAGCAATTTGCGCCGGTCACTCGTGGCCCAGCCGCTGACGCGCATTCATCTGCACTCGGACGTGTCATGGCGGTCGAGGCTGGCGCCGCAGAGCGATGTGCGTTACCTGTACGTCTTCGGCGCGGTGGGCCTTCTCATCCTCGGCGTTGCGGTTGTCAACTACATCAACCTGTCGACGGCCAGGGCGCTTCGGCGCGTCCGTGAAGTCGGCGTTCGGAAGGCACTTGGCGCCACGCGGACTCAGCTCGTCCGGCAGTTTCTCGGCGAATCGGTGCTGACGGTGGCACTCGCCCTCCCTCTCGCGACTGCACTGGCGTACGCGGCGCTTCCGCTTGTCAATCAGATGACCGGACTGCAACTGGCTCTCTCATTCGGCCAGCACGGTCTGTTCCTCGGCGGGGCCGCTATGGGCACACTTGCGCTGGGACTTGCCGCGGGCAGCTACCCGGCGTTCATCCTCTCGGCGTTTGCGCCGTCGTCGGTCCTGGGCGGCCGCGCGCCGATGGCTGGCCGGCGAAGCTGGTTGCAGGATGGCCTCGTCGTCATCCAGTTTGCGGTGGCCGCTGGGCTCCTGCTCGCAACGATGGTCGTCCAGAACCAGCTCCGCTTCGTCCAGAACCAGCAACTCGGCCCCGAAGAGCACATTATCACCTTCCGTGGGCGCGACCTCGGGGATCAGTACATGGCATTCAAGCAGGAACTCGACAGACAGCCCCATGTGGCGAGCGCGTCCATTGGCTCTCCACCCGGTATTGGATGGGCCAGCAGTGGCGTTGTCTTTAACGACGACAGCAAGGAGACGCGGCAAGATATCGTCGCTGTCACTGGCGACTCGGACTATCTCGAAACAGTTGGGCTGCGCCTCCTGGCTGGGCGCGCCTTTCCGCCGGGCGCAACGAAAGCCAGTGCCTACGGATTTTATTCAGAGTACGGCGCACTGGTCAACGAAACCTTCGCGCGGGAGTATGGCGTTGGCCCGGAGGATGTGGGCTCCGAGGTCGAGACGGCGGGAGCTGGTTTCGGAGGGCCTGACATCCTTGTACGCGGCATCGTGGAGGACTTCCACAACCAGTCGCTGCGCGAGCCCATCCCGCCGCTCCTGATCGTGCCGCCGGCTGGACCAGAAGCCCGGTACGACCGCGCGTTCGTGGTGCGCCTCGAAGAAGACAAAACAGTTGCCGGACTGGACGAGGTACGCGCCGTTTGGGACGCATTCGTGCCGAGCCGTCCGCTGGACTACCAGTTTTTGGACAACCGGATCGAAGCGCAGTACGCCGCCTCGCAGCGGCTCATGCACGTCTTCGGCCTCTTCGCCGGGATCGCGCTGTTCGTGACGGCCCTTGGCCTGCTGGGGCTCACCGCCTACATGGCCGAGCGGCGCACGAAGGAAGTCGGCATCCGAAAAGCGATCGGCGCAACGGCAGCGAGCATCGTCTGGCTCTTCTCGAAGGACACCGCCCGCCTCGTGGGCATTGGCGTCGTCGTGGGCCTGCCGCTGGCGTACCTCGGCGCCCAGCAGTGGCTCCAGCAGTTTGCCTACCAGGCCGAGATCGGCGCGGGGCTCATCGCGGGCGCCATTGTGATGGTACTGCTCATCGCGCTCGGCGCGGCCAGCGTGCAGTCGCTCCGCGCCGCCCGCATCGACCCCGCCGAGACGCTGCGGTATGAGTG
>CAYFRX010000224.1:0-5205 GCA_964345515.1 uncultured Rhodothermales bacterium | reverse complement strand
GCGTTTAACGTTCAGCGTCCAAACGCTCAGCCTCGGGCGCTGCGGTCGGCGCCAGGTGGCGCTCCTCGGCAAGCTGCCGGGCGTGTTCGGCGCCGGCCTCGGTGAGGCGCCAATGGCGGGTAGCTTCTTCAGCGACGAGCCCGTCCTCGGCGAGCTGCTGCAGGGCCGGATGGGTGCGATCCGCCCAGCCGTTCATCGCGTCGAGCACGGATTCCTCGTGCGCATGATCGAGGCGGTCGTGCTTGACGGCGAGCGCGTACAGGTCGAGCAGGACCGTCTCGCGGCGAAGGCGACGGGCGTTTCGCCGGTCGCGCCACCACTGCCAGAGCAGCCCGCGGTTCGGCGCGCCCAGCAGCGAGAGGGTCACGACGCCGCCCATGACAAGCACGATGGTCGGCCCGGTGGGCAGGTTCGGGATCGACGCGCTGGCGATGGCGCCGCCCACACCGCTCACCGCGCCGAACGCGGCGGCGAGACCCACCATCACGCCGAGGCGATCTGTCCACTGCCGCGCAGCCGCCGCTGGAGCGATGATCACGGCGCTCATCAGCACGACGCCCACCGCCTGCAGCCCGATCACGATAGCGACGACGAGCAGCGTCGTGAGCACGACGTCGAGGCGGCGCATCGGAAACCCCAGGCTCGCGCCGAAGTCGCGGTCGAAGGCGAGCAGCTTGAACTCCTTCCAGCCGAGCGCCATCGCGAGGAGCGCCGCACCGCCGAGGGCCGCCATCGTGATGACGTCGCGCTCCACGAGAGCCGCCGCCTGGCCGAACAGGAAGGCGTCCAGCCCGGCCTGACTCGCGCCCGCGTGGCGCTGGATATACGTCAGCAGCACGAGCCCCAGCCCGAAGAAGACGGCCAGCATGAGGGCGAGCGCGCTATCGTACTTGACCCGCGTCGCCTCGGTGACGCCCAGGAGGACGAGCGTCGCCGCGACGCCGGCGCTGGCTGCCCCCAGCATCAGCACGATGGGCTCCTTGCTCCCCGTCAGCAGGAAGGCGAGGGCAATGCCGGGGAGCGCCGCATGTGAGATGGCGTCGCCCAGCAGACTCTGGCCGCGCAGTACGGCGTACGTACCCAGCCCGCCGCCCACGATGCCGAGCGTCGCCGCCCCAAGCGCTACCGTCCGCAGCGTGTAGTCCGTGATGAGGTCGCTGAGCACGTCCATGAGAGAATACCATTCTGTTCACATTTCGCTCCACAGCCGCTTGGGAGGACGGCAGACTGGAGACGACGGACGGTTGCTTGGCCGGGATGGCTCCTCCGCGGTCCCCCGTCTTCGATCCACGGTCAGCTCTCAACCTTTTGCTTCCGCAGGAAGCCCACGCGACCGCCATACGTGAGACGCAGGTTTTCGTCGGTGAACACCGCGTCGACCGGCCCGCTGGCGATGCGCCGGACGTTGAGCAGCATCACGTGGTCGAAGTACTCGGTGACCGTCTGCAGATCGTGGTGCACGACGATGACTGTACAGCCGCGGCGTCGCAGTGCCCGCAGGATGTCGATGATCGCCCGCTCAGTGGTCGCATCGACGCCCTGCAGCGGCTCGTCCATGAAGTACAGGTCGGCGTCCTGCACGAGGGCACGCGCCAGAAAGACGCGCTGCTGCTGCCCGCCCGAGAGCTGACTGATCTGCCGGTCAGCGTAGTCGAGCATCCCGACCTCGTCGAGCGCGGCGCGGGCTTTCTCCCGCTCGGGGGGGCCGGGCCGCCGGAACCAGCCGAGCTGGCCGTAGAGCCCCATCATCACCACGTCGAGCGCGTGCGTGGGGAAGTCCCAGTCCACGCTGCCGCGCTGCGGGACGTAGCCCACGCGGTGGCGCCGCTCGGCGTACGGCGCCCCGAAGATGCGCACCTGCCCGGCCGCCGGCTCGACGAGCCCGAGTACGGACTGGATGAACGTCGTCTTCCCCGCGCCATTCGGCCCCACGATGCCCATCAGCGTTCCGGTGGGTACCGTCAAGTCGATGTCCCAGAGCACCGGGTCGTCCCGGTACGCCACCGTCAGGTCGCGGACGGTCAGGGCAGCCGGCGTTGCATCATCAGTCATCGGAGCAAAGCGGTACGATTCGCAGGACGGTAGACGGGAGGATCATCAGGTGGGTTCGCGCAGAAGGCCCTGCACGATGGTATCGATGTTGTGGCGGACGGCACCGACGTACGTGCCCTCGGGCGTGCCGGCACCACCGAGCGCATCGCCGTACAACGTGCCGCCGACCTGCACCTCGAACCCTTTCGCGCGGACCGCTTCGCGGACGGCCTGAATGCCCCGCGGCGACACCGACGTTTCGACGAAGAGCGCCGGGATGCGCCGCTCGACCACGAAGTCGGCGAGCGCCTGTACGTCGCCCGCCCCTGCTTCGCTGGCCGTCGAGATGCCCTGCAGGCCACGCACGTCAAAGCTGTAGGCGCGGCCAAAGTAGCTGAACGCATCGTGCGAGGTAATGAGGACGCGCTGCTCAGCCGATACGCGCTCCGCCTGCGCCGTCACGTATCGGTCCAGGCTGTCGAGTCGTTGCACGTACGCCTCCGCGTTCGACTGGTACCGGTCGGCGTGCGCTGTATCTTTCTGGGCCAGCACCTCGCCGACGTGCCGAGTCACCCGCGCCCACAGCGCCACATCGAACCACACATGCGGGTCGTGATTCCCCACGTATTCGGCCGAGGCGATCAGCAGGCTGTCCGGGACGGCATCGTCGGCGATGGCCGAAGTCGTAATTTGGCGGCGCGCCATCTGCGCGAAGACCTCCGTCATCTTGCCTTCGAGATCGAGCCCGTTGTACAGAACGACGTCCGCCTCGGCCATGCGCTGCACGTCGCCTTCGCTCGCCTTGTAGAGATGCGGATCGACGCCGGGTCCCATCAGCGTCGTAAGCGCGACCTGCTCGCCGGCCACCTGCCGCACGAGGTCGCCAATGATGTTCGTCGTCGCCACGACGCGCATCTTGCGGTCCGAAAAATCAGCTGCGCCGCTGCTGGCCGGCTGACGTGCACAACCGGTGGCAAGCAATCCAATCAGGGCAGCGGCAAAAATCCAGCACAGCGGTCGTTGCATGTCGTCGGGGGCCGGTGAGGAGATCATCAGCGTGAAGCACCCGGCGTCCATCCACCTGCGAGGGATGCACGCCGGAAGCATGGCCTATATTATTTTAGCCTTGGCTAAAATGTTTCACTGATCCCGCTCGACGCCCTCCCCCCACCGCTCGGAGGGGTCCCCTTCGACGTCTTCCGGTGAAGTCACATCACCCGCGGAGGACGCGGCGGACTGCTCAGCGGCGCGCCCCTTGAGCGGGGTGGCGAGAAGCACCAATCCCGCCGCGACACCCGCGATCAGTAGGAAGGCCTGCGCGTAGCCCGCGACACCACTCGGGCCCGACTCGGCCACGGCCCCGATGAGCGCCCCCCCGACGAGCTGTCCGATGCCTAAGAAAAGGGCAATGACGCCCTGCGCCACCGTGCGCTCGGCGGCCGTCGACTCGCGCAATAGGATGTAGCTGAGCGACGAGCCCAGCAGGCACGCCAGCCCGAAGCCGATGGCGATGGAGCCGCCGTAGAAGGCGACCCGGTCGGCCGGCACGGCGCCCATCACAGCGAAGCCCACGGCCAGGAGCACCGCGCCCGTCAGCACGATGCGGCGCGATCCCACGCGGTCGAGCATGCGGCCGGCCACCGGCGAGCCGATAGCCACCGCGATCACGAGCGGCAGCAGCATGAATGAGGCCGTCGAATCGGCTACGCCGAAGGCGGCGACGGCGAGGTCCGGGAAGAAGATGAACGCCGCCTCCGTGAGTCCGGCGCCCGCGGCCAGGGCACTCGCGATCTGAACCTGCCGGCTCGTGAAGAGCTCCAGCCGCAGCAACGGATCGGCCACGCGGCGCTCAATGCGAATGAAGAGAGGCACGAGCGCAGCCGCGAGCAGCAGCGCCAGCCCGACCTCCGGGCGCAACAGACTCGCCATCACGGCCTGCGTGTCGATCTGATTCACGCCGTACGCCAGGGCGGCCAGCAGCACGCCGATCGCCACCATGCCGCCGATATCGAGCGGATTATCACCCGGCGCCGACGTCGCCGGCAGCACGACCCAGCCGAGCCCGGCGACGAGGAGCGCGAGGGGCGCGCTCAGCCAGAAGAGCCACGACCAGCTCGCCACGCTCAGCACGATCCCCGCGAAGATGGGTCCGATGACGAAGGCGATGCCGTAGACGGCCCCCAGCACGCCGAGTGCACGGCCGTGCTTCTCCGGCGGGAACGTATCGCCCACCACGGCGCTGGCCGCCGGGAAGATGCCGGCGGCTGCCATCCCCTGCACGCCGCGCCCGACGAGCAGCATCGGGAAGCTCGTCGCGGAGCCGACGATGGTCGCACCCACCCCGAAGAGCAGAACATCCACGGTGAACAGCGTGCGGCGTCCAAACCGGTCGGCCAGGCGCGACATGAGCGGGATGCTGACCAGGTTGGCCAGCACGAACACGTTGAACACCCACGCGATCGTCCGCCGGTCCACGTCGAAGGCGTCCTGCAGGGCCGGCAGCGCGGGGCCGACGATGGCAATGTCGAGCGCGGCGATCAGCACGCCGACGAATAGCACAGCGAGGACGCGACGCGGAGCGCTCATCGGCACGGAAAGACGGATGAAAAAGGGTGGACATCGCTGTCTCACGATCAGCGCGAACCGCTGTTTCCGTCCGTCGTCCCCGCCTCCGAGGGCATCCCATGCAGACCGCGCAACAATCTCCTTCGCGACGCAGCGCGCCGATGTCACTTCTCGAACGTGTCGCCTATATTCTGAGGACCTCTCGCACTCTTCTCCTGACCTGTCGTAGCGCTCCATGGCTGAGGTAGACACGGATTCTGCGCCCATCGATTCGAGCATCCAGCCGCCTGACCAGGCTACACCGTCCGCCGACCGGAAGCTCTTCGGCACGTTTGGCGGCGTATTTACGCCGACGCTGCTCACGATCCTTGGCGTCATCATGTTCTTGCGCACGGGGTGGGTGATCGGCAACGCCGGCATCTTGGGCGGGACGATCATCATCCTGCTGGCGTTTGGCATCACGGCGTGCACCGGGCTCGCGATGTCCTCCATCACGACGAACATCCGCATTGGCGCGGGCGGGGCGTACGCCATCATCTCGCAGTCGCTCGGGCTGGAGGTGGGTGGCAGCGTGGGCATCCCGCGCTACCTGTCGCAGGCGCTCGCCGT
>CAYFRX010000223.1:0-5207 GCA_964345515.1 uncultured Rhodothermales bacterium | reverse complement strand
GCAGTGCCTGACACGGAACGCCCGATGCAAACCTCCCGCTTTGTCGTCCGCGTGCTGGGCACGGCCTTGCTGGCGCTTGTCCTGCACGTTGCGCTGGGGTGGGCGTGGACGTTCGGGGCCGGGCTGGCGAGCGGCTTCTTCGCCCCACGGCGCGGAGGGCTCGTGGGAGGGCTCGGCGTGGCGCTCGACTGGACCGCATGGATCGGCTACAGTTACGGGGCCGCCGGATCGGCCACGGCGGTGATGACCGGCACAATGGGCGGCATCCTCGGAAACACCACTGGAGCGGTGGTCGTTGCTGCAACGGTTTTTATCGGGGCACTGCTAGGCGGGCTCGGCGGCCTGACCGGCACGTTCGCACGGCGCACGGTGCGACCGGCCTGAGGCGCCGACGGCCCCTATGAGGATACCGAATCACACGCTGTTCATCACGCACTCTTGAGTCCGTTATTGCAATGAAAAAATACACCGACGAAGACCTCAACAAGCTGATCGAGCGCGTGGATGCGCTCGGAGGCTATCTTTGACCTCGATGAGCGTCGTGCCACCATCGAGGAATTGAATCAGCAGCGCCTGGAGCCTGGCTTCTGGGACAACCCGGAGTCGGCCCAGCAGGTTGAGAAGCAGATCGCCGAAGAGCAGAAGTGGATCGACGAGTGGGAAGCGCTCAAGGAGCGCGCTGACGACGTCGAGACGCTCCGCGAGCTGGCCGACGAAGAGGACGCCGACCTGGAGTCCGAAATCTTTGCAGAGGCCGAGGCGCTTGAGAAGCACCTCAACAAGCTGGAGCTCCGCAGCCTGCTCAGTGATCCGGACGACAAGCGCAACGCGATTGTCACCATCAACCCGGGCGCCGGCGGCACGGAGAGCCAGGACTGGGCCGAGATGCTGCTCCGGATGTACACGCGTTGGGGTGAGCAAGAGGGCTTCGATGTCGAGATGCTGGAGTATCAGCCCGCTGAGGAGGCCGGCATCAAGAGCGCCACGCTCAGCATCGAGGGCCGCTACGCGTACGGGTACCTGAAAGGCGAGTCGGGCGTGCACCGGCTCGTGCGCATCTCGCCGTACGACTCCAGCAATCGGCGCCACACCTCGTTCGCCAGCGTGTTTGTCTACCCGGAGGTAGATGACGACATCGAGGTGGATCTCAGCGCGGGCGAGACCGAGCTGCAGACGTTCCGCTCCGGGGGCAGTGGCGGCCAGCATGTGAACAAGGTGGCCACGGGCGTGCGCCTCATCTGGAACGGGGAGCTCTCCAGCGGCGAGGAGGTCCGGATCGAAGCCGAGTGTACGGCCGAGCGCAGCCAGCTCCAGAACCGCAACCGGGCCGAGCAGATGCTGCGCAGCCGCATCTACCAGGCCGAGAAAGAGCTGAAGGAGCAGGCCAAGGAAGAGCTCGAAAGCTCGAAAAAGAAGATCGAGTGGGGTAGTCAGATCCGCTCGTACGTGCTCCATCCGTACACGATGGCCAACGACCACCGGACGGAGACGAAGGTTTCGCATGTCGAAAAGGTGCTGGATGGCCATCTCGAACCGTTCATCCAGGCCTCCCTGCTGCACGACGTGGAGGCCAAGAAGGCGCCGGCCCCCTGATCCCACCCGCTTTCCATTCGAGTTCGTCATGAGAACAGCAACAATTCTGCTCTTCGTGCTCTGGGGGTTGACGCAGTGTATGCCGTCTGCCGCCCAGGTCGACTCGCTTCAGGTCGACTCGCTGCTGCTGTATCCGGAGAGTGTGCCGGGCGCCAAGCCCTCGGACGTGACCGAGACGACACGGGTCAACCCGGATGACGGGGTCGCGGTAACGACGAACGTTCGGGAGCCCATGCTGTACGTCCACGAGCCCGAGCGCCCCAATGGGACGGGCGTCATCATTTGTCCCGGCGGCGGGTACTACGTGTTGGCAATGGAGCACGAGGGACACGCGATTGCCCGCTGGTTCAACGAGCGCGGCGTCACGGCCTTCGTGCTGAAGAGCAGACTTCCAAACGACGACCTCATGACGCGAAAGGCGATCCGCCCACTGCAAGACGCGCAGCAGGCGATCCGTATGGTGCGGGGGCACGCCGATCGGTGGGGGCTCCAGCCCGACCGCATCGGGATCATGGGCTTTTCGGCGGGTGGCCACCTGGCGGCCACCGCTGCCGTGCACTTCGATCGCCCGGTCGGGGCACCGGCCGACCCGACCGTTTCGCTGCGTCCGGACTTCACGGTGTTGGTCTATCCGGCCCTCCGCCCGATCCGCAGCGTCACCATGGATTCGACGTTCACGCCCGACGCGCTACTGGGCGCGAACCCGCCTGATTCGCTGCGCGCGTTTTTCACCCCGGTCCGGCGCGTTGACGCCAGCACGCCGCCGACGCTGTTGATCCACGCCTCCGACGATGCCGGGGTTGACCCCGGCGGCAGCGTCGACTTCTATCTGGCGCTTCGTCGCGAGCGCGTGCCAGCCGAATTGCACCTCTACGAAACAGGCGGTCATGGCTTCTCGCTAGCGTTCAAGGCCCGCGGCCGCGTATCCACGTGGGACCGCGCGCTCGACGGGTGGCTGCGCGCTAGTGGCCTCCTTCCTTCCAGCGACTGAGCGGAAACATCCCCACATAGGGTGCGTTGGGATATCAAACGCGTCAGACCCTACGTCTGGTGCATCCCTGCGGCGGTTGGAGAGGGTGGCTTAGGGGCCGCCCTTTTCTGTTGGACCCTGCTGGGATCGAAGAACGCTCGTCTCGATTTGGTCGGGGTCGGGCGTTTTTTGCACGGCAACATCAGGACCGATATGGCAAGCAGCACACAGCAAACGACGGACCAGCTCGCATCGGCGGTGCGGGCCTACACCGAAGAGGTGATCGCGGGCACGCCGTACTTTATCGTGGATGTGGAGGTGCGGGGGCACAAAGGCACGCGCGTTGTCGAAATTTTTGTCGAGAGCGACACCGACCTCAACCACGACGATCTGGCGCGCATCAGCAATGAGGTCGGTTTTCTGCTGGAGGTGGAGGATGTCATTGATGGGAGCTACACGTTGGAGGTGTCCTCCCCAGGCATTAAACGGCCATTAACGATGCCCCGTCAGTTCATGAAGAACGTTGGACGGGTACTGCGCGTAAAGTACGAATCAGAAAACGGTAGCAGCGAGAACATTATGGGGGAGTTGCTTGATGCCAACGATAAAACCATCACGTTAGAAACGACACCCGACGAGACCCAGCGCATTCCGTATGCCGCGATCGAGCGCGCCAAGCTCGACTTGCCCTGGTGATCGGCGACGGACTGCGGCGACGACCTCTTGCACCCTTGACCACATGACACGCTATGCGAAGTGAAGATCTGGTTTCCTCATTTGGGGAGATTGCACGGGCCAAAGACATCGACCGGGATACGCTTCAGCTCATCGTTGAGGACGTGATGCGGACGATGATTCGCAAGCGCTACGGTTCTGACGAGGCGTTTGAGATCATCTTCAACCCGGAGCAGGGAGACATCCAGATCCTCCACATCCGCGAAGTGGTTGCCAACATGGACCTCGAGGACCCGGTGACGGAGGTGGAGGTCGACGATGCCAAAGACATTGACCCCGACTTTGAGGTGGGGGACGAGGTCGCCAGTGAACTCAGCATCGCCGATTTTGGGCGCCGCGCCGTGATGTTGGGCCGGCAGGCTTTCCGGCAGAGCATCCGGGACCTCGAAAAAGAAAAGATCTACGAAGAATATTCGGAGCTCGTCGGCGAGATTGTAGTGGGCGAAATCTACCAGGTGCGCCGCCACGAGACGCTTTTGATGCACGAAGGCACCGAGCTCGTGCTGCCGCGTAGCGAGCAGATCCCGAACGACCACTACCGCAAGGGAAACATGTTGCGCACGGTGGTCAAGGAAGTGAAGCGCGATGCAGGCAGCGATTCGCAGGTGGTCGTCAGCCGCACCGATTCCATCTTCATGGAGCGCCTCTTCGAAATCGAGGTGCCTGAAATTTACGAAGGCATCGTCGAGATCAAAGAGATTGCCCGGATTCCGGGCGACCGGGCTAAGGTGGCCGTCGTGAGCCACGACGATCGCGTGGACCCGGTGGGCGCATGCGTCGGCGTGAAAGGCGTCCGCATTCACGCCGTCGTTCGAGAGCTGGCCAACGAAAACATCGACGTGCTACAGTGGTCGGATGACTCGCACGAACTGATCGCGCGGGCGCTCTCGCCGGCCAAGCCCGTGGACGTGAAGCTCAACCGCGACGCCGAGCCCTCCCGAGCGCGTGTGGAGGTGGCCGCCGACGAGGTGAGTCAGGCGATTGGGAAGGGGGGCGTCAACATCCGGTTGGCTTCGCAGCTCACCGGCTTCGAGATCGACGTGTACCGCGAGATCCCGGCCGACGAAGAAGACATCGACATCGAAGAGTTCGGCGATGAACTCACCGAGGAGACAATCAGTAAGCTGAAACGCATCGGATGCGATACCGGGAAGGCGGTTCTTGAACTTTCGATGGATGAGCTTGCACGCCGGGCCGAGTTGAACCGCGACACTGCTGAACGCGTTCTAGACATCATCAAAACGGAATTCGAAGAAGGTCCCGGTTTGGTGCAGCAGCTGGAGCGTGGCCGGTTTACCGTGGAAGCGCCCTCCTCGGAATCGGACGAGGCTGAAGAAGCAGTGTCGGAAGAGGCACCCGTGGGTGCCGGAAATGGCACAGCGGCCGACCCGGACGCCGAGCTTGTGGAGGAAGTGGAAGAAGTAGAAGAGGATGCGGCGGCCTCGGGAGAGGACGCCTCCGAAGAGGAGAAAGAACCAAAGCAGTAGGACGTATTCAGGTTGCCTCTGGAACGTCACTTGAGGGGCATCAGGGATACTGGATTTTCAATCACTACCCGACTACATGGCCACCAAAGAGAAGTTCAGAAAGAAACGGCTATTCAAGGTTGCACGAGATCTGAATGTGTCGAAGGATCGGCTCGTTCAGTTTCTCGAAGAGGAAGGGTACAGCGACGCGCTCTCGGGCAAGGGGCTCAATGCCTCAATCACCGATGAGGAAGCGTATCTCGTGCTCCGGAAGGAGTACGCCGATGACGCCCAAGCGGCCGCTCGGGTGCGCGAACTGCGAGCTACCCAGTCAGAAGGCGATGGCTACAGCGGTGACGAGGTCACCAAGCTGGAGCACGAGGAAGCAGAAGAGGCCGCTGGCGACGCTGCAGAGCCCGAGGCCGCAACCGACGGCGCCGTGG
>CAYFRX010000222.1:0-5249 GCA_964345515.1 uncultured Rhodothermales bacterium | reverse complement strand
AACGCCATGGAGCAAACTCAAACCCTCGCCGAGCGGCTCGACGCGATCGAAGAGTTCGACCGCGAGCCGGTGTCCGAAGACAACCTGCAAGGCCCCGGCAACTTCGTCGGCCTCTTTGCGAGCGAGCACGTGGCCGGCACCGAATTCGTGATCGGGCCGCTCTTCGTAGCCCATGGCGTGGCGGCCGGCGACCTGTTCGGCGGGCTCCTCGTAGGCAACCTGCTCGCCGTGTTGTCCTGGGCGTTCATCTGCGCGCCGATCGCGACAGGCACCCGGCTCAACCTGTATTGGAAGCTCCGCAAGATCACCGGGCCGGGGCTCCTGTTCGTCTACAATATCGTCAACGCCCTCATGTTTTGCTTCCTGGCGGGATCGATGATCTCCGTGGCGGCGACCGCCGTGGGGCTGCCGTTCGACATGGCCATGCCCGGCCTCGATGCGCTCTACCCCAACAGCGTCGGGTGGGTCGTGACCGTCCTGCTCGTGGGCAGCGTCGTGACCGTGCTGGCCGTTCTCGGCTTCGAGCGGATCGCGTACTTCGGGAAAATCGCTTCCCCGTGGCTGTTTCTGGTCTTCGTGGCCTGCGGCGTGGCGGCCCTCCCGCAGCTGGGCGTGACGTCGATCGGGGACTTTTGGACGGTGGCTAATGAAAAGATATGGACCGGCGAGCCGGCAGAAGGCCGCGTGCGGTTTACGTTCTGGCACGTGATGTTCTTCGCCTGGTTCACGAACATGGGCCATCACATCGGCATGGGAGACCTGTCGACCCTTCGCTACGCGAAAAAGTGGCAGTACGGCTTCCTGAGCGCCTTCGGCATGTACCTCGGCCATTTCGTCGCCTGGATCGCGTCGGGCATCCTCGTGGCCCTCGCGATGCAACAGGGCGGAGAGGTCGCGCCCGGCCCCATTGCGTACTTGGGCGCAGGCATCGCGGGCCTCATCGCGGTCATCATTGCGGGCTGGACGACGGCCAACCCCACCATCTACCGGGCCGGCCTCGCCATCCAGACGGTGACGCCGGACTGGAAGCTGTGGAAGGTGACCGGCGTAGTCGGCCTCGTCACGACAATCGCCGCGCTCTTCCCGGCGCTGATGATGCGGCTCCTCGACTTCGTGGCGCTCTACGGGCTGGTGCTGATGCCAATGGGGGCGGTTATCTTCGCCGATTACTGGCTGCTGCCCCGCCTCGGCCTGCGGCCCGACTACGCGGAGTGGAGCGCGCGGCTCTTCAGCTGGCCGGCGGCGATCGCCTGGGGACTCACCCTGGCCGCCTGCTGGGGCATCAATCAGATCTGGGGCCTCGAAATTTTCTTCCTGGGTCTGCCGGGCTGGTTCATCGCCGTGGCCCTTTACATTGGAGCCAGCCAGGTGCTTCAGCGCGGTGACGCTCCGGCGACCCCTTCCCGTGATGCTTCTGAACAATGGACCGGTGAGCACGCATGAAACGGCTGCTTCAAGCACTGTCATTCGTAGGCCTCGGGCTGACCGTCGCGCCGGCCTTCCTCGTGTTCGAAGGCACGATCACCTGGGGCACCCATGCGCAGCTTATGCTGGTGGGCACCATCGTGTGGTTCGCGACGAGCCCGTTCTGGATGGAGCACGAGGCGCCCGGTGACCCCCTCTGAACTGCCTCCGCCGCATCGAACATGAATAGGCCCTCCGACTGGTTCTATGATTTCCGACGACACGATTGCTGTGCACAACGACGCTCAAGCGGAGCGCCACGAGCCGGCGTATGCTGCCCTGGCTACGCAACTGGATCGCCGTGGCGTGGACATTGAGGCGGTGACGGACCGGGTGGCCTCGTTCGATGTCGCCGTGCCATCGTGGGCCCTGGGCACCGGTGGCACGCGCTTCGGCCGCTTTCCGGGGCCGGGCGAGCCGCGCACCATCTACGAGAAGATGGACGACGTGGCCGTGATTCAGCAACTCACCCGCGCCACGCCGCGCGTCTCGCTACACATCCCGTGGGACGAGCCCGACGACGTCGGGGCGCTCAAGGCGCACGCGGAGGACCTCGACCTGGGCTTTGACGCGGTCAACGCGAACACCTTCCAGGATCAGCCGGATCAGGCGCACAGCTACAAATTTGGCTCCTTCAGCCATACGGATCCGGCCGTCCGGCAGCAGGCCGTCGACCACAATCTGCATGTCGTCGAACTCGGCGAGCAGCTCGGCTCGGAGGCCATCACCATCTGGCTGGCCGACGGGAGCAACTACCCCGGGCAGATGCACTTGCGCCGGAGCTTCGACCGCGTGCTGGATGGTCTGCAGACGGTGTACGACGCGTTGCCCGCCGGGTGGCGCCTCTACACGGAGCACAAGCCGTACGAACCCGCCTTCTACGCCACCGTCGTGCAGGACTGGGGCTCGTCGCTGATGCTGGCCAACCGCCTCGGCCCGCAGGCGCAGTGCCTCGTCGACCTCGGGCATCATCTGCCCAATACGAACGTCGAGCTCGTCGTGGCGCGGCTCATCACAGCGGGCAAGCTGGGCGGCTTCCACTTCAACGATTCGAAGTACGGCGACGACGATCTCACGACCGGTTCTATCAAACCCTACCAGCTCTTTCTGGTTTTCAACGAGTTGGTGGACGCGGAGGAAGAGGGCCTCGGCGGCTTCGACCCGGACTACATGATCGACCAGAGCCACAACGTGAAGGACCCGATCGAGGCGTTTTTGCAGACGGTCGATCAGCTGCAGCGGGCGTACGCCAAAGCCTGCTTGGTCGACCGCGATGCACTCGCGGAGCATCAGGAGAAGAACGACGTGCTCATGGCCGAACGGACGCTCAAGGTGGCTTACGAGACCGACGTGTCGGCCCTCGTGGCGGAGGCCCGGCGCCGGCACGGGGGTGCGCTCGATCCCGTGGCGACCTTCCGCGCGTCGGGGTATCGCCGGGCGAAGCACGACGCGCGCTCGGAGGGCGAGTACGCCCCGCCACAGAGCCTTTGATCTGAGAGACAGGGAAACGGGGAAGCGGGGAAACGGAAGAATCGGAGAGATGAGGGAATCGGGGACAGGGAAAAAGACGAAAATTCCTCCAACGCTTCGTTTCTTCGATTCCTGAATTCCTCGATTTTTTCCCCGAGATCGGGACCGTGGTTTCCAGTTAGTGAACATGAATCGCCTTGAACATGGCTTCCTCATCACCACAACATCTTGCCTTCGACCTCGGCGCCTCCAGTGGCCGCGCGCTGATGGGCACGCTCGATGGCGATCGCATGGAGGTGAACGAGGTGCACCGGTTCGAGACACCGCTGATCGAGGACGGCGAGCGCCTGTACTGGGACTTGGCGGCGCTTGAAGCGCAGATCGCGGACGGGCTCACCCAGGCGTTGGCGGCGGCACCGAATATGCAGAGCCTCTCGGTAGATGCGTGGGGCGTCGACTACGTACCGCTGGGCGAGGACGGCGATCCGCTGTGTAATCCGCACTGCTACCGCGATCCGCGCACCCATCCGGTGATGGGGGAAGCCTTGGAGCGCGTCTCGCGTGAGACGATCTATGCGACGACGGGCATCCAGTTCATCCCGATCAACACGCTGTACCAGGTCCTTGCCGATCTCCGGACCGAGCCCGAGCGGGTCGCCCAAACCGCGCAGCGCTTGATGATGGCTGACTACTTCCACTACCGGTTCAGTGGCCGCGCCGTAGCGGAGCGGTCCATGGCGAGCACGACCCAGCTCATGAACGTGCGGACCCGGACGTGGGCCACCGATCTGATGGGGCGCTTCGACATCGACCCGGACACGTGGCCCGAGATTGTGCCGCCCGCCACCAAGCTCGGCCCGCTGATTCGAGACGGCGTGACGACCGAGGTCGAAGTAATCGCTGGGTGCTCGCACGACACGGCGTGCGCCGTGGCCGCCGTGCCGGCCGAACCGAGTGGACCGCCGTGGGCCTACATTAGCTGCGGCACGTGGTCACTCCTCGGCGTGGAGCGGCCTGACCCGATCCTGACCGATGCGGCCCGCGAGGCCAGCTTTACGAACGAGATCGGGCTGGATGGCACGGTTCGGTTCCTGAAAAATCTGACGGGCCTCTGGGTCTTGCAGGAGTGCGAGCGCACGTGGCGCGGCGAGGGGCAAACATTTGACTATGACACGCTCCAGCGGGAGGCCGCCGAAGTCTCGTCCCTGGAGCCGGTCGACCTCGACGATCCGCGCTTCGTGGAGCGCGGCGACATGCCGCAGAAACTGCAGGCGTATTGCCGCGAGTACGACCAACCGGTGCCCACCACCCGCGGCGCGTTCGTCCGGCTCGTCCTCGAAAGCCTGGCCGCCGACTATCGGGACAAGTTGGCCCTGCTGGAGGAGGTGATCAGCACGCGCATCGAGGTGATTCACCTGGTCGGCGGGGGCGCGCGGAACGAACTGCTCTGCCAGTGGACCGCCGACGCGACCGGGCGCCGGGTAGTGGCCGGGCCCACCGAGGCCACGGCGCTGGGCAATCTGCTCATCCAGGCGCGGACCCTGGGCACGCTCCCGGACGGCGTGACGATCCGCGACGTGGTGCGAGCGAGCACTGACCTCCGCGTCTACGATCCGGCGAAGATCATCCCCTCATAGCGACGACATTCCCGCGGCGGCCGCTTCGGCGGGCGCTCGCATCCGATCGACAGTACGCTTTTTTCTCTCAACCACACGCGAAACCATGGAACTGATCCAAACCGAATTCAAGCACGTCGACAACCTGTGGGACGACGCCAAGGTGCGCCAACTCGATCCGGTCGAGCGGCTCGTGTATCGCTCGAACCTGCTCGGCACAGACTGGCGGATCACCAACACGGGCGGCGGCAACACGTCGTCGAAGCTCATCGAGACCGACCCGCTCACCGGCGAGGAGGTCGAGGTGCTCTGGGTGAAGGGCTCCGGCGGCGACCTGCGCACGGCGGAGAAGAAGAACTTTGCTTCACTCTATCAGGACAAGCTGCTCGCTTTGCAAGACGTGTACGCTGCCCACGACGAGCGTGGACCGAAGACGCCAGCCGAGGATGCGATGACGGAGATGTACCCGCACTGCACGTTCAACCTCAATCCTCGGGCCCCGTCGATCGACACGCCGCTTCACAGCTTTGTCCCCTACAAGCACGTCGACCACACGCATCCCGTAGGCTGCATTGCGCTGGCTACCGCCGAGAATGGGGAGCAGCTCACGCACGAGGTGTTTGGCGACGACGTAATTTGGGTCGACTGGCAGCGGCCGGGCTTCGAGCTCGGGCTGGAGATGCAGCGCGTCTGCGAGGC
>CAYFRX010000221.1:0-5259 GCA_964345515.1 uncultured Rhodothermales bacterium | reverse complement strand
TCCTCGCCAGCATTCTCCTTCTTGCGCTCACGATCCCGGCGCGCTCTGTCCACGCGCAGGCGCAACGCATCAGCGACACCGTGGCGCTCGACCCCGACGGGTCGGTCTCCATCGATAACCACGAGGGCTCGATCACGGTGACCACGTGGGACCGCGATGCCGTCCAGTACACGGTGGACATCGACGCGCCCGACGGCTCCGATCAGCTCCGCAACACGGAGATCGACGTGGACCACTCCAGCCGGTCGCTTCGCCTGGCGACCACGCATCGCGACCGCGACGATGACGACAGCTGGTTCACCTGGAATAACGGCGGCGACATCCCGAACGTCCACTACACCGTCCAGATGCCCCGCACGGCCCGCCTCACGATCGACGACCACGAGTCGGACATTGAGGTCACGGGCCTGCAGGCCGAGCTGCGCATCGACACGCACGAAGGCCCGATTCGCATCGCGGAGCAGCAGGGCGCAGTCACCATCGACAGCCACGAGAGCGAGATGGACCTGACCAACGTCGTCGGCGCGCTGACCATCGACACGCACGAGGGCGACCTCACCGTCGACAACCTGCGCGGCGCTCTGGAGATCGACGCGCACGACAGCTCGGCGGACGTGACGTTTGCGGCCCTGACGGACGACATCGAGATTGACACGCACGACGGCCGCTTCACGCTCACCGTCCCGGGCGACGTCGGTTTCACCCTCCGCACCGACTTCAGCGACGATGCCGACCTCGATTCGGACTTTGACATCGCCAGCCTTCGCATCACGGACGACGACGATGACGACGAGGTCAACTACCGCGGCGCCTTTAACGGCGGCGGGCCGCGCATCGACCTGGAGTCGCACGACGGTCGCTTTACGCTGCGCCGTCAGTAGCCGCATCCGGATTCATCAAGGCTCAACAGCGAGTGGGGTAGCAAATCCCCCTGCGCGCTGTATTTTTAGCGGCATGGGGCTCCTACGGCCTCATGCCGCTTTTGCTTATCTGGAACAACTCTCCACCTCCTCATGGCTACCGAACGTACCCTTGCCATCCTCAAGCCGGACTGCATCCGCAAGGAATTCATTGGCGAAGTGATCCGCCGCATCCAAGAGGCCGGATTTGTTATCCGTGCCCTCAAGATGACCACGCTCACCAAGCGTGAGGCCGAAGGCTTCTACGCCGTCCACGCGGACAAACCCTTCTTCGACGAGCTGACCGACTTCATGTCGAGCGGCCCCTGCGTGCCGATGGTGCTCGAAAAGGAGAACGCCATCCAGGACTTCCGCACGCTCATTGGTGCCACGGACCCCGCCGAGGCCGACGACGGCACGATCCGCAGCGACTTTGCCGACTCGGTGGGCGAGAACGTCGTGCACGGCTCGGACTCCGTCGAGAACGGGCTCAAAGAGGCCGGCTACTTCTTTCCCGAGCACGAGATCGTCGCGAATTCCTGAACTGCTGCCTGAATCTGATGCCGCCGCTACTGTCGCTTGTTGCTGAACGTATGGGTGTGTGGAGGAATGGGAGAAAGGAGGACAGAGTGAGTCTGCTTCCCTGCCCATTCCTTCCTGCACGTTGTCTTTCGCTCCTGCTCACCCTCGTGTTGTGGACCGGCTGTGCCGAGCCCGAAGCGCCAGCCCCAGCGCTGCAGACCGGTGCCGCGACGTTGGCCGCGGACGGCTTTGCTGCGCTGGAGGGGCAGCGGGTGGGCCTGATCGTGAACCACACCGCGCGGGTGGACACCGCCCACCTGATCGACCGGATCGACCGCGCGCCGACCGTTGAGATCGGGGCGCTCTTTGGGCCGGAGCACGGGCTGCGCGGCACGGCCGACGCCGGCGAGAAGGTGGCAGACGGGGTCGACGACCGCACGGGCGCGCCCGTCTACAGTCTGTACGGTACCAACCGTCAGCCGACGGCCGAACAGCTGGAGGGGCTCGACGCGCTCGTCTTCGACATCCAGGACGTCGGAGCCCGATTCTACACGTACATCTCCACGATGGGCCTCGCCATGCAGGCCGCGGCCGAAAACGACCTGCCGTTCATCGTGCTGGATCGGCCCAACCCGCTCGGCGGTGACTACGTGTCGGGCTTCGTGCGCGAACCCGAGCAAACCTCATTCGTGGGCCAGTACCCGATCCCCATCGCCCACGGCCTGACGGTCGGCGAGCTCGCGCGGATGATTCAGGGCGAGGCGATGCTGCCTGGGTTGGAGACGCTCGACCTGCGCGTCGTAGAGCTGACGGGCTGGACCCGCACCATGCGCTGGCCGGCCACCGAACGCGAATGGATCTCACCCAGTCCGAACCTGCCGACCTTCGAGACGGCGCTCGTGTATCCGGGCGCCTGCTTCTTCGAGGCGACGAGCGCGAGCGCGGGACGCGGCACCCAGCAGCCGTTCCTGCAACTGGCGGCCCCCTGGCCGGAGGACGCGGGGCAACTGTTAGCCAACACGCTGAATGCCCGCGGCTTGCCCGGTGTGCAGTTTGAGCCGGTGACGTTCACGCCCCAGTCGATTCCCAACATGGCCTCCGCCCCCCGGCTAGAGAACACCACGCTGCACGGCGTGCGCTACCACATCACTGACGTGGACACCTTCAGGCCGGTTGAGGCCGGCGTGCACGTGCTCCACGCGTTCTATCAGCAGGCCACGGCGCGGGGCGATACGCTCATCGCCCGACCCGACTGGCAAGCCCGACTGGCGGGTACGCCTCGCCTGCAATCGATGCTGGAGCGCGGCGCACGGCCCGATGCCATCATCCAAGCCTGGCGCGACGAGGTCGAGGCTTTCCGCACACGGCGTCAGCCGTACCTGCTCTACTGATCGGCTGCATCCGACGGCACTCCCTCTCTGTCATCGGGCCGCCGCACGATGGCGTATATGATTTCGAGGTACCCGCCCAAGATGATGATGGGCGCGACGTAGAGTGAGATGAATCCGTACAACTCATTCTCGATCGCCATCAGCGCGTAGCCGAGTACGACGGCGAGCACGCCGGCAATCATCAGAACGTAGTTGCGCCGCGTGAACACGAGCGGGCGACGCGCGCGGCGAGAGCGGGACGGATTGGCCACAGCGAGATGTTGGTTTTGACGACAACAGGAAGCAGACGAGAGGCCTCCGCACCGACCGAAGCAGCACAGAGGGATACCCGACGCCGTCTCTGCGTTAAGAGGCAGCGCGGCGTGAGTACGCTAAGCCCAACCTGACCTGCTGCCGGAGGTTCCTTCGCAGCGTGGAAGCGGCATCTAATTTGCCGTTCCCGCATGCCCCGATGCCCTTGACGATCGCATCCAACTGTATCGCCCCATGACGCCGTTTCCCCTCTCTTTCCCGCCTGCTCGTGCAACGAGGCTCCTCGGCCTCCTACTGTGCGTGGCGGTGCTGCTGCCGCACTCCGCGCCGGCGCAGGACACCCTAGCCCGCCGCATCGACCATGTGCTCCGCACCAGCCGGGCCGATCCTGTGTTCTGGGGCGTCCACGTGCGCGACGTGGAATCGGGGCGAGTGCTCTACGACCGCAATGGGGATCATGCCTTCTTGCCGGCCTCCAACCAAAAACTGCTCACGACAGCTACCGCCCTCGACGCGCTGAGCAGCACGCATCGGTACGAAACGACGCTTCACTTCGACGGGGCCGTCACGGACTCAGTGATGAGCGGCGACCTCATCATTAAAGGCTCGGGCGATCCGTCCTTTGGGAGCAGCGAAGTGCGAGGCGATGATCCGTTGCGCGTCTGGGCCGAACAACTGGCGGCGATGGGCGTCCGGCGCATCGAAGGCCGTCTCATCGGCGACGACGATGCGTTCGACAACCGGCCCTATCCGGAGGGCTGGGACATCGATTATATCACGCGGCAAGCCAGCCGGTCGATGGGCGCCTCCACGAGCGGACTCTCGTACAACGACAACGTGGTCGTCGTCCAGGTCCGAGCGACGCGGCCCGGCGCGCCGCCGGACGTGCAGACCATCCCGGACGGCGTGCTGGCCATCAACAACGAGGCAATGACGAGCTCGCGCCGCTACGGGGCTGGCGTCCGCGTGGCCCGCGCCTTCGAGTCCAACGCCGTCAACGTCATCGGGTCCGTGCCGCGCTACTACCGCGGGTCCATCGTCGTCCCGGTGGCCAACCCCACGATGCTGACGGTGCAGAGCTTTCACCTTGCCCTGCAGGAAGCGGACATCGAGACCGACGTGACGCTGGCCGACGTGGACGATCTGCCGAGCAAACCCAATACGGGCGCCCTGGCTCCGCTCTTCGTACACCTGTCGCCGCCCCTCGCCGACTTGCTCGGGGTCATGAACAAGGAGAGTAACAACTTTTACGCCGAGCAGATCTTCCGCACATACGGCTGGGCCGGATCCGTGCGCGGCGGTGCCAACCGGACCGAGCGGTTCATGCGACGGGCCGGCGTGAACACACGCACCATCCTCGTGCGCGACGGGTCGGGCCTGTCGCGGAAAGACCTCATCACGCCGACGGCCATGGTGCAAATGCTGATGCACATGGATGCGCACCGCGAACGCGCAACGTTTCTCTCGTCGCTGCCGCTCGGCGGAGAGCGCGGCTCGACGCTCGAATACCGCCTTCGCAACCGCCCCGTGCGCGCCAAGACGGGTTCACTCCGCTTCATCCGTTCGCTGAGCGGCTACGCCACACGCCCGGACGGTAGTCGCGTGGCGTTCACCCTCTTTGCCAACAACTACACGGGCCCGTCGTACCGCGTCACGAACGCATTTGACGAGATCATCGCGATTCTCACCTCCTCCTCGGTCAGCTAGCCATCTCGTATGTCCTTCCTGGTCCGCTACGCGCTGATTGGCGCCGGCGTCTTTGCGCTTCAATGGCTCGTGTTGGGACGCCTCACGCTGTGGGGCAGCTATCCGGACGCCGTATTGCTCTTCGTCGCGTGGGTGGGCTTGCGAGAGGGGCGCCGTGTGGGCTCGCTAGCCGGCTTCGGACTCGGCGCGCTCATGGACGTCGCCTACGGCACGTGGGGCATTTACATGTTTGCGAAGACGCTCGTGGGCTTCCTGCTGGGCCTCTTCCCCGCCGATCAGCGCGAGTCGCTCCGCCTGCAGCCGCGGCAGGGCTTCTTGGGCGGCCTCGTCGTGGCCCTGCTGCATAACGGCATCGTCGTCATCTTTCTGGCCCTGCAGACCGACGCCAGCAACAACTTCATGGTGTTCGGCCTCTGGCTCGGATCGGCGCTGTACACGGCGGTCGTGAGCGTGGTCGCGACCCTGTTTAGCGCCTCGTAGCGGGCCCG
>CAYFRX010000220.1:0-5266 GCA_964345515.1 uncultured Rhodothermales bacterium | reverse complement strand
CGGCCTCCATGGGGCGGAATGGGTGCTTCAAGCGGTGCGAGCGAAGGGTCTAATTATAGCCCGGATTCTGCACCAGGTTGGGGTTCCGATTTCGCTCCCCTCTCGAAATGGGAAGGAAATAGTTCTTGTCGTCCCATGCGCGGTCTTGGATGGTTATGACCTCGAACTCATAGTCATATCTATTGTCGACCAGTAGCTCGCCGTTGGGATCGAGCTCGCCAGTCACCCGAATGCCCTTCCCATCCTCGTATGCGTCTGGACCGATCATCCAGCGGCGCACGTCAAAGTATCGGTGCCCCTCGAAGGCCAACTCCACCTGACGCTCCTGGCGGATTCGCTCCATGAACGTCCGGCCGGGCCCGCCGTCGGCGGGCACGTCCGGCATGCCGACGCGGGCGCGCACCTGGTTCAGGGTCGAGCGCGCATCCGGGATGTTTCCGAGCTCAGCTTCGGCTTCCGCGTAGTTGAGCAGAACCTCTGCATAGCGGATGTGCACCCACGGGTTGTACGACTGCTCCGTATCCGGACTGATATTGCTGTCTACGAACTTCGACAGGTTGTACCCGGTCTTCGTCCCGTTCCACTGCTGGATAGGCCCCTCGCGCGTGTCGAGTCCCGGGCGCATGTCCCCCTGGATGCCCGGATCCATGGAGCCTCCATTCTCCGGGTCTTCGTACCAGCCCGTCTGGATGACGCCGCGCGGATCCAGCGACGTGACGCCTTCCGGCCGCTCTCGCCACTCTTTCCCGTTGAACTGGATATTGGCATAGAGGCGCAGATCCCGATTCGTGTACGGCGCCTCGGCGTGCTGCGGATTGTCCCAGCTGAACTCCGATCCGTCGGCCATCTCGTAGGCATCCACGTGGTTCTGCGCAGGGGCGTCTCCCGTCCAGGAGTTGTACCCGTTCGGGCTTACGAACTGCGAATGGTTGTGCGCGTCGCCCCCGTCTTCGCTGAAGAACCGTGCCCAAATCATACCGTCTCCGGCCCCTTCGACAAGCAGGCTTTGATACTCATCAGCCGTGGGCGTCTGCTCCAGGCTGTACTCGTTGAGGTCAATGACGGCCTGGCAGGCATCGCGCGCATCCGTCCATCGTTGCATCTGGCTGCCGCCCGTGTAGCCGGTGAGGGGAGCTTTATCCGATGGATGGCCTAAAGGATTACCGTTGTGGAGGTCACTGGCTGCATACAGCAACACGCGGCACTTAAGAGCCATCGCCGCCCCCTGCGTCGCGGCTCCGGCCCGCCGCGCGTCGAGCGACAACTGGTCGGACGCCCGGTCCAAGTCGCTGACGATGAAGTTGATGCTCTCCTCAAACGTGTTGCGCGGCACTTGGTACTGCCCGATGTCCTCGCCCAATTCGGCCGGTTCATCGAGAAGCGGCACGCCGCCGTACAGCTTCACGAGGTTATGATAGAAGTAGGCTCGCAAGAAGGAGGCTTCGCCCAGCAGCGTCTCGCGCTCGCCGGCCGGCATGGCCTCATTGCCCTCGACGTTCGTGATGAAGAGATTCAGGTCCCGAATCGTGGAGTACACGCTCGACCAGTTGTACTGCTCGTACGGCGGGTTGCTAGCAGGCCGCCATCCAGGCGAGTCCCAGATGCCCCGATTGTCCGGTGTGAGGGTCGACGTCTGAACGGCATCGCCGCCGTGGCCGTGGGTGTTCACGGATTCGTCTACGACGCCCGGCGTCGGCATGGGGTCGCCGTAGCCGAGCCCGGTGCTGCTGTACACCTCGTTCAGATAGGCGCGCGCCAGGGCCGGATCGCTCCACACGGCGTCGCTGGAGATTTCATCTCGCGGTTCAAGATTCAAATTATCGCAGCCTGCAAGCAGCAGCAAGCAGGCAGTTAAAGTGGCAACGGTGCGTGTCAATATTCTCATGGGTGTTCGTTTGTCTACCCTGTAAACTACGTGGAATTCTGTTTCGGATCTCCCCTCTGCACCCCGCCCGATGCCATGCCGGACGGGGCGCAGTCGTTTGCCGTGTGGCGCAGGCCGCCAATGCAGGCGTTTAGAAACCGAGCTGGACCCCCACGGTGAACGCTCGCTCCAGCGGGTATTCCTGGGCTCCGCCGTTCCGGAGCTCCGGATCCATAACCTTCAGCGGCGTCCACGTGAGCAAATTCCGGCCACTCAGATACACCTGCAACTGCCGCATGCCCCCGTACTGCTCCAGCCAATTGGAGGGCACCGAGTATCCGAGGCGTGCGCTCTTCAGGCGGAGATACTTGGCATCCCGCAAGAAGTACGTGTTCTGCTGCTGGGCCCAGTACGGATCGACTCGGTTGTACGCCCGCGGACCTGGTGCATCCGGATTGTCCGGCGTCCAACGATTCGCCGCAAACTCCTGGAAGTAGTTTCCAAACTCACCGACGGATCCGGAGAACACGTAGTGCCGCACTTGCGTGGCGCCCTGGAACAGGATTCTCGCGTCAAACCGCTTGTACGTCGCGCCCAGGTTGAATGAGCCGATCACATCGGGGATGCCGTTCTCCTCGATGCGCCGGCGATCATCGCCATTGATCACACCGTCATCGTTGATATCCTTGAACCGGATGTCGCCTGGGCGGGCTCCCGGCCAGCTGGGGTTGCTGTCAACCTCTTCCTGGTCATCAAAGATGCCGTCGGCGATGTAGTAGAGCTCGGTGTCCATGGGCCGCCCTTCGTTCTGCTGCCAGGGAAGCACCCCCGAGGGTTCGGCGAAAAAATCGATCTCGTTTTCCGCGAACGTCACGTTGGCCCCGGCGCGCACTGTGAGATCGGGCGACAGATTTTGCGAGAATCCAATTTCGCCCTCAAAGCCTTTGCTAACAACCTGTCCGATGTTTTCGCGAGGGAGGCTGAAGCCCGCCGTTTGCGGCACGGCCTCGCTTCGGAACCACAGGATGTCATCCCGGAAGTGGTAGAAGTAGGCGAAGTTGAACGTCAGCCGCTCGTCGAGCAGGGCACCCTCCAGGCCGATGTCCGACTGGGTGGCTATCTCCCAGGTGATATCTTCGTTCGGTACGCGGGTCGGCGAGATCCGGGTGCCGAGCCCGTCGCCGTAGGCAAAGTTCCCGTTGAACCCGAACGTGCGGAGGAACTGGTAGGCCTCAATCTGATCGTTCCCGGTCTGCCCAAACGAGGCGCGGAGCTTCAGTCGGCTGAAGATATCCCCTGTCAGGTTGTTGAACCAGTTTTCCTGGCCCAAACGCCATCCGGCAGAAACCGAGGGGAAGAATCCGAACCGGTCCCCCTCAGGGAAGATGTAGGACCCGTCGTACCGCGCAATGAACTCGAGGAGATACTTCTGCCGGTAGTTGTAATTCAGCCGGCCGAAGAAGTTGAGGCGAGCCGCGTGGAAGCCCGTCCCGAAGAGATCCTGCTGCGCCTGGCCTCCCGCAAACAGCTCGTCGATCTGATCGGAGAGGAAGAAACGCCGGAACGCATATATCTCGTTTCCTTCGGAGGATTGCCACTCCGTACCGAACAGCAAGCTTCCATTGTGGTTGTCCACGGACGTTTCGTACGTGCTCGTCGCTTGCAGGAGAACCTCCTGCTCCGCTTCGTCCCACTGCTGAAGGCGCGGCTCGGGCACGCCAGACTTCGTGGGCGTCAGAACGGGATTGTCCCCGTCGTCGCGACTGCCATCCCACACGTAGAGCGTCCACGGCTCCTGCCACCGCTTGCGGTCCAGGAACTGCCGATCGTACGCTACGGTGCCCTCGGCGCTCCACCCTTCGATGGAGGCGATGTTATCGTAATTGAGCGTCAGATTGCTTTGGAAGAAATAGGTTTTCTCTTCGTCATAACCGGTCTGGTTGGCCACGACGGGGTTGACGCCCTGCTCTTGAGCGGGCCCGGGTCGACCGTTGGGCCAGAAGGCCGGTTCGGTTGGTTTGCCGCGCTGGAGCATCTCCCAGGCCGAGTTGAGCCCGCGCGTCCAGGCCGGGTAATCCCGGTTCTCCAACCGGCCGTGCGCGTTCAAGGCCACGTTGAAGTTGTCCGTCACGTCCCCATCGATGTTGCTGCGGAAACCCACCTGGTTGTAGCCGGTGCCGCTGTTCACCAAGATGCCGTCCTCAGTCAGCCCTTCGAGAGAGACCCGATAGCGCACCTGTTCCCCGCCTCCGGTGACCGACGCGTTGGCCGAAATCTCGCGGGTGAAGTCTTTGAGCGCAGTCTCGTACCAATCCGTGTTGTGAAACTCGTAGCTGCCGGAGAGATCGCCGCGGTGGTTGTCAATTTCTTCCTGCGAGAAACGAGGCGGGTTGTCGCGGTACAGGTCGACCTCGTTGAGCATCTGCATGTAGGTCGGTGCATTGGCCATGTCCGGCACGATGGTCGGCTGAGCAAAATTCCGCTCGAGGTTGAAGCTCACTTGCGTCTCACCGGCGCGCCCTTTCTTGGTCTGGACGAGGATCACGCCGTTGGCGGCCCGCGACCCGTAGATGGCTGCCGACGCATCCTTCAGCACGGAGATACTCTCAATGTTGGACGGATTGAGCCGGGCCAGGCCACCCTGGCGGCCCGGCACGCCGTCGATCACGATCAGCGGCTCGTTGTTATTCAACGTCGACGCCCCTCGGATCAGAAGATTCGAGTTGTCGTTGCCGGGCCGGCCGCTCGTGGTCACGCCGATGAGCCCCGTCACCGTTCCCTGCAGCGTCTGCGTGAGATTGGTCGACGGGACGATGTCCAAATCTTCGCCAGACACCTGACTGATAGATCCGGTCGTCGTCGCTACGGTCTGTTGGCCATACCCCACTTCCACTACGACTTCGTCGAGGGCCGTGACCGCCGGCTGCAACTGCACCGTGATCTCCGACCGGCTGGAGATCGGCACTTCTTGCTCTTCGTAACCGACAAACGAGAAGGTGAGCGTGTCGGCCGGCGAAGGCGCTTCCAGCCGGAATGACCCGTTGGCGCGCGTGGTCGTTCCGATCTGCGTGCCCTTCACAACGATGTTGACCCCAGGCAGCGTCGAGCCCTCCTCGGCATCGACCACTTCGCCCGTGACTTCGTGCTGGGCGACGGCGGGCGATGCCCACAGACCCGCCCCCACCGTAAGCGCTGCCACGAGCGCGAACGTTTTACCGATCAATGGCCATGCTCGGCACGCAGCGACGCGTTGGAGGAGCGCTGGAAGAATTGGGACGAAAGGCGTGCTAGTAGCTCTTTGCATAATATGTAAGCGGTTTCAAATAAGCGATACTCAAAAAACCCGGATGGAAGCTATCCCGTCTCGTGCCCTTTCGCACGTATCGCTTTCGGACCAGAAAA
>CAYFRX010000219.1:0-5293 GCA_964345515.1 uncultured Rhodothermales bacterium | reverse complement strand
CAACGCACAACCCACAACCCAAAACGCACCCTCCGATGAGTGACGACCGCACGATGTACATCGATCCGCACATTCACATGGTTTCCCGCACGACCGACGACTACGAGGCCATGCGCGACGCCGGCGTGGTGGCCGTCATCGAGCCGGCCTTTTGGCTCGGGCAGCCGCGCACCACGATCGGGGCGTTTCAGCACTACTTCAACATGCTCGTGGGCTGGGAGCGGTTTCGGGCGGCGCAGTTCGGCATCCGCCACTACTGCACGATCGGGCTCAACGCGAAGGAGGCGAACAACGAGCCCCTCGCCGAGGAGGTCATGGACCTGCTCCCGCTCTATGCCGCGAAAGAGGGCGTCGTCGCCATCGGCGAGATCGGCTACGACGACATGACCGACGCCGAAGAGCGCTTCTTCCACGAGCAGCTCGACCTCGCCAAGGAGCTCGACATGCTTGTGCTCGTGCACACCCCGCATCGCAACAAAAAGGAGGGCACGAGCCGCAGCATGGACCTGTGCGAAGAGCACAACCTCGACCCCTCGCGCGTGATCATCGATCACAACAACGAAGAGACCGTCGAGGAGGTCTTGGACCGCGGGTTTTGGGCGGCCTTCACCATCTACCCGGAGACGAAGATGGGCAACGAGCGGATGGTGGAGATCGTGCGCGAGTACGGCACGGAGCGCATCTTCGTCGACAGCGCAGCGGATTGGGGCGTGAGCGACCCGCTCGGCGTACCGAAGACCGCGCAGCTCATGCTGGAGCGCGGCCTGCCGAAGGAGGCGGCGCGCACGGTGTGCTACGACAATCCACTGGAAGCGTACAGTCAAAGTGGGCAGATCGCTGAGGAAGATTGGCTCGACCCACCGGCCATCGATCAGCGGCAGGTGTACAGCGGCAACTCCGTCCTCCGCGGCGGGCGCGACCCGGTCGTCGAAGATCCCGCTGAGCGTCGAAAAGACAGCATCATCATCGAATAATTCCTCCTGGCCGCGTCCCCCTTACTCCGCATCTTCGGTATCTGGTTATGGCCTCGCATTATCCCCGCCTCGTTTGCTTATTCTGCGCGCTCCTCACCGTCGCCTCCGTCGAGGCTCCTCCAGTCCACGCGCAGGATCCGGCAGCGACGCCCGCCGCCCTCCAGCCCGGCGCCTTCGACAAGGTGGTGCTCGACAGTACGACGACCGACCCCATCGAACTGGACGTGGCCCCGGACGGGCGCGTCATCTACATCGAGCGGCGTGGCGTCATCAAGATCTGGCACCCGGATACCGAAGCGATCACGGTCGCCGGCTACCTGCCCGTTACGATCGAAGAAGAAGACGGGCTGATGGGCATCACGCTGGATCCCAGTTTCGCCGACACCCGCTGGATCTACCTGTACTATGCGCCCCCCGAGGGGCCGCCGCGGAATCAGCTCTCCCGGTTCACTATGAACGGGGACCGGGTTGATTTCGACACCGAGCAAAAGCTCCTGACCGTGCCCACGCAGCGGAAAGAGTGCTGCCACACGGGCGGGTCGATCGCCTTCGGCCCCGACGGCCACCTCTTCCTGAGCACGGGCGACGACACGAATCCGTTTGCCTCCGACGGCTTTGCACCCATCGACGAGCGGCCCGGGCGCGAGCCGTGGGACGCGCAGCGCTCGTCGGCCAACACGCAGGACCTGCGCGGTAAAATCCTGCGCATCCGCCCGCAGCCCGACGGGTCGTACACGATTCCGGAGGGCAATCTGTTTGACGACCCGTCCGAGGGCCGGCCGGAGATCTACGTGATGGGCAACCGCAATCCGTACCGTATCTCGGTCGATCAAGAAACAGGCTGGCTCTACTGGGGCGAGGTGGGACCCGACGCCGGTGCGCCCGACTCGGCACGCGGCCCGGCCGGGCACGACGAAATCAACCAGGCGCGCGAAGCTGGGAATTACGGCTGGCCTCACTTTGTGGGCGATAACAAGGCGTATCACGATTACGACTTTGCCACGGATACGCCGGGGCCGCCCTTCGACCCGTCGGCGCCGGTGAACGACTCGCCGAACAACACGGGAGCGCGCACGCTCCCTCCCGCGCAGCCGGCGCTGATTTGGTATCCGTACGGCCCGTCTGAGGAGTTTCCGGAACTGGGAGCCGGAGGGCGGTCCGCCATGGCCGGGCCCATCTACCAACACGATCCTGAGACCGTTGGGCCGCGTGGGCTGCCGGCCTACTTTGATGGTAGCCTCTTCTTCTACGAGTGGGCGCGCAACGGGGTCAAGGAGGTCCGGTTCGACGATAACGGCCAACTTACCGCAATCAACTCGCTTTTCCCCGAGATTATGTTCCGCCGTCCGATGGACATGGAGCTCGGCCCCGATGGGCGGCTATACCTCATCGAGTGGGGCAATCAATTTTGGGGCGGGCCGAACTCGAAGGTCGTTCGGCTCGACTACTACGGTACCCCCGAGCGCCCGCCCATGGCACTGGCCACCGCGACGCCCACCTCGGGCGCCGCGCCGCTGACCGTGGCGTTTCAGGCCGAGGGCTCCAGCGATCCCAACGGCGACGCCCTCACACACGCGTGGGATTTCGATGGGGATGGCACGCCTGACGCGCGTGGTACCCATCCCCAGCACACGTACCCATCCCCCGGCACGTACACCGCCCAACTCACCGTCACCGATGCTACGGGTCGCTCGACGACCGACGGTGTCGCCATCACCGTCGGCAACACCGCGCCGACCGTGTCGGTCGAGTGGCCGGTGGAGGGCGGCATCATCGACTTTGGTGCGCTCGTGGATTATCACGTCGCTGTTTCTGATTCGGAGGAGGCCGCGATTGACGAGGCGCGCGTGGTCGTGACGCCGCACATCGGCCGCGACTCGCACACGCTTCCGCTTGCGTCGAAAGCCGGCACCACCGGCGCGTTTCGCATCACCCGCACGCCGCATTACGATCCGAAGGAGGATGTCTTCGCTGCGCTCGACGTCCGCTACACCGACACGGGCACATCAGAGGGCCCTCCGGCGACAGGCCACGCCGTGATCACGCTGCAGCCCCGCACCAAACAGGCCGAGCATGCCATCACTACGCGACAGATGCCGTCAGAGAACCTGGGCGGAGAAGCGCCCCGCACTGTGCTCATTGCTGAAGAGGACAGCGCCTTCGCGGCCTACAGCCCGGTGAACCTGCGCAACATCGACGCGCTAACGCTACGCGTGGCGCCGGGAAGCGGTGGGCGCATCGAGGTGCGCCAGGATGCGCCGGATGGCCCCCTGTTGGCCGAGGCGCGCGTGGACTCCTCCGCGGCATCCGGCCCCGTGCAGGACCAAGGCGAGAACCCCAAGATCGGTGCGCGGCCGGGCGACTGGACGGACGTGACGCTGCCGATCACCGATCCCGGCGGACCGCACACCATGTACGTCGTCGTGCGGGGAACGGGAGATGAGCCGCTCTTGAAATTGGACTGGGTTCGTTTCGACGGCCCCGGCATGATGCAGCGTGACCAGTTGATGGAGGAGTAGCTGCCCCCGAATCCCTTTTGCCATTGCCTTTCGCCCGCCTGCACGCAGCATGCGTTCTTCTCGTTCGGTTCGCGCGCACCTCACGGCCTATCTCCAACTGCTGCGTCCGGCCAACGTCGTCACGGCACTGGCCGACGTGTTGGCAGGCTTTGCGGTGGCCGGCGCGTCGCTCAGTCTGCAGGGCGCGACGGCCGCCACGGAGTGGTCGGCGCTCGGATGGCTGCTCGCCGCGACGGCTGGACTCTACGGCGGCGGCGTCGTGTTCAACGACGTGTTCGACGCCGAGCTCGATACGAGTGAGCGTCCCGAGCGGCCAATCCCGAGCGGACGCGCGTCGCGGCGTGGGGCGGCGCTGTTCGGTGGCGTGCTGCTCATTGGGGGGGTGGCAGCCGCGCGTCAAGTAGGGCTCCTGAGCGCAGGCCTCGCTGCACTCATCGCCGGGGGAGCCGTCCTGTATGATGCCCGAGCCAAGCATCACGCCTTCTTCGGGCCGCTCACGATGGGGGCGTGCCGCGGGGGCAATCTGCTGTTGGGCGCCAGCGTGGTGCCCGCAGCGCTGGTCGGAAGTTGGTATCTGGCGCTGTTGCCCATCGCGTACATCGCCGCAATCACCGCCGTGAGCCAGGGCGAGGTGCATGGCGGTACCGCGCGCACCGGATATGCCGCACTCGGGCTGGTCGTGGGCGTCATCGGGAGTCTGCTCGCCCTCGGCGGCCGGGGGGACTACCGTGTACTGCACGCAGGCCCGTTTGCGCTCTTTCTGGCCATCCAGGTCGTGCCGCCCTTTCTGCGTGCGGCGCAGACCCCGTCGCCCTCGATCATCCGTGCAGCCGTCAAGGCGGGCGTCGTGGGTCTTGTCCCACTCAACGCGGCGCTCGCGGCAGGCTTCGCCGGATGGCTGTATGGACTCCTCGTCCTGGCCTTGCTGCCGATCTCCATGGGGCTCGGCCGCGTCTTCGCCGTAACATAAGTGGGTCCCTGCGGTACAACTCGTCCGTTTATCCCGTCGCCGTTCCGTTCGCTTTATGCAGTCGATCCACCAGCACTTCGCCGTTGACTTTGCGTACAACGTTCACTTCACCGAACATCTGTTGCGGCCCGAGAATCGCCTGCTGGCCGATACCATCGAACAGCCCGACGAGCCGGGCCCCAAGAAGGTCGTCGCCGTCGTCGATGGAGGCTTGCTACCGCACTACGAGCGACTTCTGAATCGGATTGAGGCGTACGCGGCGGACTACGATGACGTAATGACGCTAGCAGCGGACCCGGTCGTCGTGCCGGGCGGGGAGGCGGCCAAGAACGATCCGGCCCTCGTCGATCGCATCCATCGGGTCATCTATGAGACACACCTGGACCGCCACGGGTACGTGCTTGCCGTGGGCGGCGGCGCTGTGCTCGACCTCGCCGGCTACGCCGCGGCCACGGCCCACCGCGGCATCCGCCTCATCCGCGTGCCCACGACGGCCCTCGCCCAGAACGACTCCGGCGTGGGGGTGAAAAACGGCATCAACGCGTTCGGCACGAAAAACTTTCTGGGCACCTTCGCCCCGCCGTGCGCCGTGCTGAATGACGTCACGTTTCTGACGACGCTCGACGACCGCGACTGGCGCGCCGGCATCGCCGAGGCCATCAAGGTGGCGCTGATCAAGGACGCCGACTTCTTCGCGCAGCTGCAGCGCACGGCGTCTGAACTCGCGCCTCCGACGCGCGACCTGGAGGTAATGACGGCCATCAACGAGCGCTGCGCCGAATTGCACGTGGAGCACATCGCCACCTCGGGCGATCCGTTCGAGATGGGCA
>CAYFRX010000218.1:0-5309 GCA_964345515.1 uncultured Rhodothermales bacterium | reverse complement strand
ATGAAAGCGCGTCTCGCTAAGGAGCAAAACCTGGAGGTCTTCACGCCGGTGAAGCGAAAGAAAGGTCAAAAGCGCCTCTCAGCGGCTGATAAGCTATTCTCAGAAGCCGTCAGCAAGGTGAGACAGCCGATTGAGTCACTGCTGGGCTGGATCAATGAGAAAACAGGCATTCAGCGGGCCTCGAAGGTACGCCCCTATCGGGGACTGCTCGTGCACGTCTTCGGGCGGCTTGCCGCTGCCATGCTCTTGCTCGCCTTTAACTCCTGATTCGCATTAGCAGAGTGCGGGCACGCCCCAGCCGCCTCGGATCGGCGAGCGTAATGGCGACGCCGACAATGTACAGGAAAAGCGGAAAGATCAGGCGCCGATTCGCCCGCTTCTCCAACCCAGTTTGCCCCCCGATCCGTCTCTCCACCGGGACGGCTAGAAACTCGGGCTCCCAGGCGTATTCGGGTTGTTGCGACTTTCCTGGTCGGGGTAGGGGTAGGAATTGCGGGCCCGCTCCGAGAACGACGGATTCTCCTGGTCATTGACAGGCGGCCCAAGCCGGCGGCTGTCAGCAAGAGCGAGGCCCTGCAGGTACAGCTCGGCCCGCCGCTGGCGCAGGATCTCTGTCCGGAGGGCCGACTCCGTCACCGGACGTCCCGTCTGACTGTACGGCTGCAGTTCCGCCGTGATGCCGTAGGGGGCGGGGCCGAGGTCGGTGCGCACCGAGTCGATAGCACTCACCACCTCCCCAAGGGGAACCTCCTGGTTCAGTTTCGCCTCGGCTCGGATCAGGATCATCTCGTCGGGCACGAACAAGGGCACGGGCGTAGATGCCGTCGTGAAGAACCCATCGGGGGCCTCGATTTCCAAACCGTTCGGGGTACTTGTCTCGTCGGACGGATTGGTAAAGAAACCGATGCGAGCGTCGTTCGGATCGATAAGGTCGGATCCAAGGTTGTCCCGAAGCGCGAGGTCGCCCGACTGCACGAGCTCCTGCCAGTAGGGATTCTGACTCTGGTCGTTGTAGCTAAACGTCACCTGGACTGCCGGGTTGACCTGATTCGCAGCGATAATCGCGGCCTGATCGTTGCCAGCGAGCAGGTTAAATCGCGCCCGGTAGGCATGGATGACGTTGCGTAGTCCCTCGATGGGGGTGGCGTTGTCCGAAACTGCAATGGACAGAATGCTTGACGTGAAATCGTCGGGCGGCGCCGTGCCGTCGAGGGTAGAGAGGGCACCGTTGAGGAGGGTGATCGCCTCCTCAAGCACCTCCTGGCGAGACACGAAAGAGGCCGTGCCGGCCAAGTCTGTGGTGGTGGGGGCCTGCTCGAACGCGAGGGCAATGTTGCCGAGGGCCATCGCTTTGAACACGCGAGCAATGGCAGTGATGCCGCTCTGAGTTCCCTCGGTGAGACTGACCTGCGGGGCGTTCTCAATTAAGTCCTCGGCCATCCGGACGACCCGGTAGTTTTCGGACCAGATGGCCTCGACATTCGCGTTGCTCGTGGACAGGTTGTCTCCACCGGCCTCCATCTCGACGAGATTGCTGAACGTGTTATTGATCGCGATCTCTCGGCTCGTGATGCTGACAGCCCTCGGGATGGTCGCGTTTACAGCGTCAGTTGCATAGAATTCCTGCATACCGACCGCAAGGGCCCGGATGCCCTCGGCGGAGGTCAGGGTCTGCGCCTCGGTGGGATTGTTTTCGTTCGTGGGACTGAGGTCGCAGCCGACAGCAAGGATCAGGAAAACGAGAAGGGTTGTTCCAGGAACTAGGAGTCGGTGGAGCGAAATGTGTTGCATGAAAGAAGGAAGCATGGGGAGGAGCGGATCTGGACGTCAGGGCATGCAGGTTCGACGAGGCTAGAACGTGAGCGTAGCGCCAAGGGAGAACGTCCGCGGAACAGGTGGGACGACGAAGTCGAACCCTCGGACCCCAGTCCGCTGCCCGCCGATGTTGACCTCTGGGTCATATCCGCTGTAGTCGTCGATGGAGAAGAGATTGCGTCCCGACACGTTGAACCGCACGCTCTGTACGGGGAAACCACTCGGGCGTATCGTGTAGCTGACCGCCACCTCGCGGAGCTTGATGTACGTGCCGTCGTCGATCCAATTTTCGAAAATGTTGAAGACGCCAAAGCCGTAGCCGTCCGGGAGATTACCTTCTAGTTCACGCTCGTAGTCCTCCAGGGTCCCGAACGGGGGGAACGCCCCAATCCGGCGCGTGAAGTCGAACACGTCCTGGCCAAACTCGCCGTCAACCTGGAACCGAACGCGTAGATTATCTCCAATCTGGAACTGATTGATCCAGGCCAGAGAGAAGTCCGGCTGCGGATTGCCAATGACCTGATCCTCAGCGGCCCGGGCCGGGATGCCGCTGCATCCTTGATTCCCTGCAGTACAGTCCACCGGCTGCCAGAATCCGTCGTCGTCTTCCCTCATCACGTTGCCGTCGGTGTCCACGACCCGCCCGTTCACATCGCGCTCGAAGGCCCCCCCGAAGAAGGACCCAATCGGTTCTCCGTTCTGGGCCACCGACACGCCGAAGCTACTGGGAATGACGACGCGACCGGTCTCACCCGGAATACCGCTAACTTCATTGCGGTTTCGGGAGTAGGTGGCGGTGGACGCCCACCGAAAGTTCTCCCGATCGAGCACTACGCCCTGCAGGCGCACCTCGATGCCGTTGTTTTCGACGGAGCCGACGTTGCCGAGCCTAGTGTTGAAGCCGGTAGTGGGAGCAAGCGACTGGGTGAGGAGGAGGTCGTCGGTCTGCTGATTGTAGTACGTAAACGCGACAGCCAGTCGCTCGCCGAGGAGGCTTACGTCCGTCCCGAACTCAATCTCTCGCTGTCGTTCGGGAACCACCCCTTCGGCCCCGCGCTGGTCGGCGGGCTGCAGTCCCGGATTGCCAGCAAACGGCTGCGAGTTGTAAACTGTGAAACGATCGAAGGCCCCAATCGACGTGAGACCGCCTGACCAGCCTACCGATCCCCGCAGCTTGAAATTCGACACGACGGACCCGAAAGTCTCCTGCCAGAAGTCGTACTCGGACAGCACGTAGGACGTGCTCACTTTCGGGTACAGCTGCCAGCGGTCTTCCTCCCCGAACGAGGAGGAGGCGTCGAGGCGAAGGGCCCCCGTCACGAAAAGGCGGTCGGCCACTCCGAACGATTGCTGCCCGAAAACGCCGTAGACGGTAAGAGGGGAGCGAAACTCACCGAATTCCCGCGAGGAGGTCCCTCCACCAACGGTCTCGGCGATCGGAGGCAGGTCCTGCGACTGCGCGTTGAACGTTTCCTGCGATGAGTACTGAATGGTTCCTCCGATGAGCGAGGTGGAACTCACCCCACCGGCAACCGTGGTTTCGTAACGGACGTTCAAGTCGCTATTGTATTGGAGGCTGCTGAGCTCCGCCCGCCGGGAGAAACCGGTCTCAAATCCATTCGTGCCGACGCCCCGCGGAATGAAGGCGGTACCGGTCTGTTCGTAGGTGTCCAGGCCAATGACGTAGTCGATGCTGAGCCCGTCGAGAGGCGTCATGTTCACCTGAAGATCGCCGATGAACCGGCTGGTTTCCTGCCCAAAGTCGAATCGGTTCTGAACCTCCAGCGGATTGGAGAAGGTACCAATGTCGGGGTACTCGCCGATCTCGTTCTGCCGTGGGTCGGTCGTGTTCGGGCCAAAGATGAAGCCCGTCATGGCCCCGTAGAGGCTATTCAATCCGCCGTTGGGCACGTCGTCGCTCTGGCTGAAGGCGTAGCGGGCTCCGGCCGTGACATTGACCCAGTCGCTTGGGGTATGCTCCAAACGGGCGGTGCCGTTGTAGCGGCGAAAGCCGCTGCCGTCGACGATGCCTTGCGTGCCAAAGTACCCGCCCGAGGTGAAGAAGCGGGTGTCCTCCGACGAGCCCGAAACCGACAGGTACTGCTCCGTTCCGTACGCGCGGTCGAAGATGAAGTCCTGGTAGTCCCAGCGCCGCTGCCCAGCGGGCAGGGGATTCCCATCGTTGTCGAGGAACTGTCCCTGATCGTTCTGCGCCCTGTTCACGTCGAGGGTGCTGCGGATGGCCTGCGTCTCGACGCGCGTGCTGTACGTGACCTGCGTTTCGCCGGCCTTTCCGGTCTTGGTGAAGATCTGCATCACTCCGTTGTTGGCCCGAGAACCGTAGAGGGCCGCTGCAGCAGCGCCCTTCACGACCTCGATCCGGGCGATGTCGTTTGGGTTGACGTCGAGGAGCCGATTCTGCGTCGTGCCCCCGATTTGAATGAGCTCAGGCGAATCGTTGCTAATGATGACCCCATCCAGCACGATGAGCGGACCGGCCGCCCCCAGGACAGTCCCCGTTCCCCGCAACCGAATGTCAGTCCCTCCCGCCGGGTCACCGGAACTCTGCTGGATGCGCACGCCGGCCAGCTTCCCCTGTAACGACTGCAGCGTCGAATTCTTGGGCGTTTCCTGGAGCTCTTCGGCATTGATGGATGAAATGGCGTTTCCCAGCTCTTTCCGCCGGGTTGGGCCCGCCTGTCCAGTAACGACCACCTCTTCAAGACCCGCGATGTCCGGTTGCAGTTCGATCGTACCGACGGACACGGTGGATTCTTCTGCGAGGTTAATCGCTGCCTGTGCCGACCGGTACCCGACGAACGAAACCTGCAGCACATACGTGCCGGGCTCCACGCGCGCCGAGAACGAGAACGTTCCGTCTGAGGCTGTGGCCGTGCCGATAGGCTCATCCTGGAGCTGCACATTGGCCCCAGGAAGCGGCGCCTCGGTACTCGCTTCCAGCACGCGTCCTTCTATTGTGTATTCTTGCTGCGCCTGCACCGGGTGGGTCCCAATCAGGAACCACGCAACGAGCAGAAGCGCGGCGACCAGAAGGCGACTGGCATGCAAGGGGGGCGAGCTCATGATTCTACGCATGACAGTGGGAGGAATTCGAGTACCCATACTGGGCCGAAGTGTAGGTCGAAAGTGACAGTGCATCGCTTCGACCAAGCCGTCACTGCGGAGGCAATCGGGAATCGTGCCGTGTGGCGTCCCAGCACACCGACGGAGACGACAAGCTGGGAGGTGCACCTTCAATCGAATGCCCTTTTTGGCGGCGCAATTTGCATGGTAGCATGCGCCCTGGATGAATGTCAATAGACACATGCTGGAAGCGATTCCATAGTTGAATCGCTGCGCATCACCGTAGCATCGGATGCTGACCCGCATTCGAGTTATCCCGTGCGACATTGTATCGGCACTTACGTGCCGGCGGCTCCACTAGGGGAAAGATCGGGATACGTGCAAATGTCAACAGAAGGATGGATCATACG
>CAYFRX010000217.1:3240-5314 GCA_964345515.1 uncultured Rhodothermales bacterium | reverse complement strand
GATTCGTGGCATCGAGCAGGGCGAGCTGTCGGCTGCCTACGAGCCTGAGACGGGCTTTGCCATCGCGGGCACGCTGCGCCTGTCGGGCGACGTGCCCGGCATTCGCGGCGGCGACCTCACGGCGGGCGTGACGCAGCGCGAGGGGGGGGGGGGGTACAAGATTCGCGCAGCCGGCACGGCGAACCTGGACATCCCGGGCGTGGACGCGGCCATCGATGTGAGCTACGACGACGGCACCTTCCTGGCACGTGGGTCGGTGGGCTACGAGCGGGGTATGCTCAGCGGACGCCTCACGGCAGGCGTCACGAATCAACCCCTCAGCGAGGGCGGCCAGCCGACTGGCGAACCTCCGGCCTCGCCCAACGCGCCCCTCCGCGCCTTCGGCGGGGGGCAGGTGACCATCCAAATTGCGCCCTGGCTGGAGGGGTCCATCGGCGTTCAGCTGCTGGCGAACGGCGAGGTCGAGGTCACCGGCGAGGTGGGGCTCCCCAGCACCATCGAGCTCTTCCCCGAGCGGCGGTACGAGAAGCGACTTTTCCAGATCGGAATCGACATTCCCATCGTCGGGGTGGCCGTGGCGGGGCAGCGCATCGGCATCTTTTCAACCGTGAGTGGCGGGCTCGATGCCAGCGCAGGGATCGGGCCGGGCGAGCTGCGCGATGCCCGGCTTAGCGTCACGTACAACCCCGACCGCGAGCAGGATACGACCGTGACGGGCCGTGCGCTCTTCGTCGTCCCCGCCCATGCGGGCATTCGCCTGTTTGTGCGCGGTGGACTGGGAGTCGGCATTCCCATTGTCAGCGCGGAAGCGGGGCTAGAAGTGGGGGGCGAGCTGGGCCTGCAGGGCGCCGCCGAGGCCGAAGCCGATGTCAACTGGACGCCGCAGACGGGCATCGTGCTCCACGCCGAGGGCCGCATCTTCGCCGAGCCGACGTTCGTGTTCGACCTGTCGGGGTACGTCTCCGTTACTGCCGATCTCCTCCTGACGACGATCGATCTTTACGACGAGCGCTTCCGCTTCGCCTCCTTCGAGTGGGGCTCGGGGCTGCGGGTTGGGATCATCTTCCCCGTCGACTATCGCGAGGGCGAGCCCTTCGACCTCTCCTTGGATGACATTGAGTTCGTCTACCCGCAAATCAACGCGCGGGCCCTCCTGTCCGACCTAGTCGATGAGGTGGTATAACGCCCCGTGATGGATCGAGCGCCCATCCGCTCGGCGTGTTGATCTCAAACGATGACCCGTGATGACCGACTTGACCCCATTCTGCTGATGACTGATTCCAACGCGCCCGAGCCGACGCCCCGCGATGGGCCGCTCGTCTCCTGCATCATGCCGACGGCCAACCGGCGCCGGTTTGTCCCGCTCGCCGTGAATGCCTTTCTGCGGCAGGACTACCCGCGCCGCGAGCTTATCGTGATCGACGACGGGACGGATGCCGTCCGCGACCTCATGCCTGCCGACGAGCGGATCCGCTACGTGCGGCCCGACCAGCGCGCGTCGGTTGGAGCCAAACGGAACCGGGCCTGCGAGATGGCACGGGGGGCCTTGATCGCGCACTGGGACGATGATGACTGGAGCGCGCCCCATCGACTGCGTGTTCAGGTGGAAAGCCTCCATCAAACCGAGCGGTCCGTGTGCGGACTCGATCGGCTCATCTTCTGCCATCCCACGCTCCAGAAGGCGTGGCTGTACCGGTACCCGCGGACCGCGCGGCCCTGGGTGGCCGGGGGCACGCTGCTGTATCGCCGCGACGTGTGGGCGCGCCATCCGTTTGAAGATGTCAGTGACGGAGAGGATACGCGCTTCGTGTGGGCCGTGCCCGGGGATCGCATTCACGTCGTGGAAGGCGTGAATCTATACGTTGCCCGTGTTCACGATGGCAACACGAGCCCGAAGCACATCCACACCGCGCGCTGGCACCCGCACCCGCTGGCCGACGTGCGGGCGACACTCGGTGACGACTGGGCAGCCTTTGCCGGAACCGCGCCGCTCCCTTTGGAGACCGCGGGCGATGGCCTAACCGAATCGGTCCCGCGGCGTGCTTCGGTGTGCCTCCGACCGAGCGCACGCTCG
>CAYFRX010000217.1:0-3140 GCA_964345515.1 uncultured Rhodothermales bacterium | reverse complement strand
TACCGCTGCAAGGCGCACATCCGAAAGGCCGTCTCCAGCATTTTGGGGCAGACCTACGCGCGGCTGCGGCTTGTCGTGGTCAACGACGGCGATCCGGATCCGCCGTGGGACGTGCTCGATGACATCAAGGACCCGCGCCTCATCTGCGCTGATCTGACGGCGAACCGCGGCCGCTACTTTGCCGATGCCGTCGTTCTGCGGGCCACGCCCGATCCGTTCTATCTCATCCAGGACGCCGATGATTGGAGCGCGCCAAACCGGATCGCCGTCCTTCTGGAACAACTGTGTGGCACGGACCATCTGGGCGTCGTCTCCGCCGCGCAATGGTGGCGGCAAGCGCCAAACGGCAGAGGCGCCCGCTCGCCCATCCGGCGGCTCACCTACGAGGCGCTCGATCAGCCGCCGACTCGCTCCTTTGCGTTTCGCTCCGATCACCACGGTCTCTTTCGCACGGGGGCGTTTCGGGCCATCGGCGGCTACTACGGCGGGTTTCGGATTGGCTACGACACGCTCATCATGAATCTGCTGATGATGCTCGGGCCGGTCGGATTCGTCAACGAGACGCTGTATCACCGCGTCATCCGGTCCAATTCACTCACCACGAGCGCGGCGACGGGGATGCGGTCGCCGCGCCGGTCGGCGGTGCACGACCGGCTGCAGGCGCTCTACCGCGAGGCCTATGCCCGGTACCGAGAGGGGGAACGTGATGGCGACACGCTGGCCGATACCCTGTCCCGCATTGCCACGCGGCACGTCACGGATGCCGCGCGCCAGGCGCTGGCGATGGAGGCGAACCGCCTGCGCCCCCACCTCCTCGACGCCCCGACGAGCCGGTTCGGGGACGTGCTCACTGCACTGCGTGCCCTGGTTCATCACCCGGCCCTCACGTGGAGCCGCGAGTGGGCACCCATGGGGGACACCGCGCTGGCATTGGTCCAAACCCTAGCCGAAGAGCGCCCGCAACGGATTCTTGAAGCGGGAAGTGGCAACACGACGGCACTCTTCGCCCGCTACGCGCAACTCACGGGCGCCGAGGTCGTGACGCTTGAGCACGATAGTGACTACCGGCGCGCCACCGAGCAGCTCTTGCGCCGCCTCAATCTGCGCGATGCGATCGACCTCCGCCTCGCGCCTCTGCGTCCGCACCCGCCACACGGGGCGTGGTATGAGACCGACCTACGCGCGCCCTTCGATTTTGCCTTCCTCGACGGCCCCCCAAAGCAGCACGGACGCGCCGCGTCGTTTCCGGCGCTGCACGCCGTCCTGTCGCCCGATGCCACCGTGTGGCTCCACGACGGCCACCGCGACCACGAGCGCGCTTGCGTGAGCGCGTGGACGTCCTCATTGGGCTGCACGGCCCGCCTCGATCCAACGGGAAAGGGCATTTGGGTCCTTACCGATGTCGCCGCGCAGGACGAACCGCTATCCGCACGGTAAGCGTCGACGGCGACCGTGTCCCCTCTCTGCACCGCTCAACACGACCATGGCTACCTACTGGGAAGAACGGAAGACCCTCCGCTATTACCGGCGCGTTCTCGAATTCGCCCGGACTTATGCTGCCGACGGCGGTCGGCTTCTCGACGTCGGAGGGCGCCGGTGCGAGTATGTCCTGTGGTTCGACTGGTTTGGGGAGCGCACGGTGGTCGACCTCGTCGCACCCGCCGACTTGCCTGGCATACGCGCCATCCAGCAGGACTTCCTGACGATGGAAGCTGCAGCGCCGTACGACCTCGTGTTGTGCCTGCAGGTGCTCGAACACCTCGACGACCCGGCCCCGTTCTGCCGGAAGTTGTTCGACACCGGTCGCGTGGTCATCCTCTCCGTGCCTTATCGGTGGCCGCGCGGCACGTGCGCGAGTCATGCGCAAGACCCGGTCGACGAAGAGGACGTTCGCGCATGGGCTGGGCGCGACTGGGCCGACAGCGCCGTCGTCACCGACGGCACCCTGCGCCGCCTGGTCGCCGTCTACGACTAGCCCACAGCACAAGGGCAGGAGAGGGCGGGGGCCATGAGTAACGGACGCAGATCACTCCTCGTTCAAAACAATCGTCTCGCTCGTCTGGGCCGAGCGGCGGGCCGCGTCGAGGATGCGCACGACGGTCACGTTGTTCTCCAGGGCCGACAGGTCGGTGGGCTCGACCTCCACGTCCCCGCGCACCACCGCTGCGAAGTAGCTGAACGGATCGTCGAAGGGAGCGGGGCGGGCCGACAGGGTGCGCTCGGTGGGGGCGTTGCCGCCCTGCCGTTCGCGCACGCGCTCCGGCGTCAAGGCGTTGATCACGCCCGCTTGGCCGTACACGGCCAGGTCCTTGCGGCTGTACGGCCAGTTCCACGACGCCTGGATGATGCCCTGCGCCTCCGGGTAGGTGACGACAATCGTCGTCTCGTCGTCCACCTCTGGGTAGATCGACGGCTTGATCTGCTGCGTAACGGCCGTCACCGTCTCCGGCACGGCGCCCTGCATGAGCCACGTCATCAGGTTGGCCCCGTAGCATCCAAAGTCGATCAGCGCGCCGCCGCCGTTGAGCCTGGGGTCGGTGAGCCAGTCGAGGAATTCGTCGGTGATCCCGATCTCCTTCGGCCCCTGGTGGCCGTGGTGGGCCACCATCTTTCGGATGGCGCCCAGCGCGTGGGCCTCATGAATCCGGGCGTATTGCTCCTGGTGACTCGCGTACCACGTCGTCTCGTAGTTCGTGAGCAGGTGGATGCCGTGCTCGGTGGCGAGCTGCTCCATGGCGCGGGCATGCTCCACGCTCACGGCCAGCGGCTTCTCGACCATGACGTGAACCCCGCGGGGCGCGCTGGCCTCCACCACGGCGCGATGCGCGTAGACGGAGCCGAAGGCCGCCACGGCGTCGGGCTCCACGGCATCGAGCATCGTTTCTAGGTCGGCGTACAGCAGGCCCGGGTCAAGATCGTACCGCTCGGCGTAGCGACGGGCGAGTTCCTGGTTCGACTCCGCGATGCCGACGATCTCGATGTCGCCCCGGTCGGCTTGCCTGAGCAGTCCAAAGACATGATCGTGCGTCAGTCCGGCGACCCCGAGCCGTAGCGGTTCAGGGTCCGTCTCCTGCGCAGCCGATGGAGTTACGCCCAGGAGCACAACGAGGGATGCGATGGCGAGTTGTTTGAGCATGGCG
>CAYFRX010000216.1:0-5330 GCA_964345515.1 uncultured Rhodothermales bacterium | reverse complement strand
ACGCTCCTGCTGGGCAGCGCACTCGTCCAACCAGCCGCAGCGCAGATCGACGAGGTCGACGATCTGCTCAACGGGGGCATCGAAGACGCAGGCACGCTGATCAACGCGTACTTGGCCCCCGGCGTCACTGGCTTCGGGGCCGGCCTCAATACAGGATGGACCGGCGCGGCCCAACCGCACGGCGTGCTGGGCTTCCACCTGCGCGTCGGCGCCGCGCTGAGCCGGGTGCCGAGCAGCGATCGCGTGTTCTCCTTGGCAGCCGGCGATCTCGAAACGCTCACCATCGGAAACCCCGAGATCGACAGCTCGCCGACCGTCGCAGGCGATGACGATGTTCCCACGTACCAGCTGCGCACCCCTTCCGGAGCCAGCATCAACATGCCCGAAGGCACCGGCTTCGCCTTCGCACCGACCCCCGTCGTGGAAGCCGGCGTCGGGCTCATCCGCGACACGGAGGTCATGCTCCGGCTTGTGCCGCCTCTCGACGTCGGCGACGAATACGGACAGATCAGTCTCTTCGGGGTCGGCGTCAAACACGGGATCAACCAGTGGCTACCCGGTGGCGCGCTACTACCCGTGGACCTGAGCGTCACGACGCACTACACCCGCCTTGATCTGGACGCGGATCTGGACGAAGATAGGGGTCAGTCCCTGGAATGGGACACAGGCGCGTGGGCCGTCACCGCGCTGGTCGGCAAAAGCCTGCCCGTGCTGTCGGTCTTCGCCGGCGTCGGGGTGGAGACCTCAGCGACGGAGATTGCTCTCAAGGGCACGTACGCGATCGAGAACGCGCAAGGCATTCCCTTGTCCGTGGAGGATCCCCTCACCGTGGAGTTCGACCGCAACACGTCGCTGCGGGCGCTGGGCGGCGCACGCCTCCGTCTGGGCTTTTTCGCGCTCTATCTGGAGGGGACCCTCGCCAACTACTCATCCGTCACGGCGGGCGTGGGCCTGAGCTTTCGCTAGCGCGCCCTCCGCCCCACGGGCGCCTTCGCAGGTTCTCCAACCGACCGGGTGAAACTTTTGCCTCCCCGCTCCGTGTTGGATGGTCTAGTGTGTCCGAGCAGATCGCGCGTCAACGAGAATCCTAGATTTGCAGCCATGAAGAAAGACCTCCATCCGGAATACAACCTCATCACGGTGAAATTGGCCGACGGCTCCACGTTTGAGACGCGGTCGACGCTCTCGACCGAGGAATACGAGTCCGACGTGGACTCGACGAACCACCCGTTCTACACCGGCCGTCGCCAGTTTGTGGACACCGCGGGCCGCGTCGAGAAGTTCAACCGACGCTACGGCCTGAACCAGGACGACGACGAGGAAGAGGGCGACGAAGAGACGGACGAGTAACCGCCCCCTCTCCTGATCAATCGCGAAGGGCGACCTGTACGGCAGGCCGCCCTTTTGCATTGTGGTCCCGCTTTTCCGCATGCGCCCGTCCCCATGTCCGATCTGAACCCTGTCGCCCTGATCGCCGCCAAGCGAGACGGGCAGTCGCTGCCCCCGGAGACGCTCCGGCATCTCATTGCCCGCTACACGGCCGGCGACGTGCCCGACTATCAGATGAGTGCGTTTCTGATGGCGGCGTTTCTGAACGGCCTCAACCGTGAGGAAGCGGCCGCCCTCACCGACGCGATGCTCCATTCGGGCACGGTCCTCGACCTGTCCGCCACGCCAGGTACCAAGGTCGACAAGCACTCGACAGGCGGCGTGGGCGACAAGGTGTCGCTCATCCTCGCGCCCATCGTGGCGAGCTGCGGCGTACCCGTGCCCATGGTGTCGGGCCGGGGCCTCGGCCACACAGGCGGCACGCTCGACAAGCTGGAGTCGATCCCGGGCTTTCGCACCGACCTCTCGCTCGACGAATACAAAGCCCAGCTCGACGACATCGGCATCGTGCTCATCGGGCAGACCGACGAGATGGCGCCCGCGGACCGGAAGCTCTATGCGCTGCGCGACGTGACGGCCACCGTGGAGTCGATCCCGCTGATCGCGGCGTCTATCATGAGCAAGAAGCTCGCGGAGGGCATCGACGCGCTCGTCCTCGACGTGAAGTGCGGCCGCGGGGCATTCATGAAAACGGAGGCCGACGCGCGCCGGCTGGCCGAGACGCTCGTCGGCATCGGGGAGGAGCACGGCACCGAGACCGTGGCGCTCATGACGCGGATGGACGTGCCGCTCGGCCGGGCAGTGGGCAACTGGCCCGAGGTGGCCGAGAGCATCGCGTGCCTCCGCGGCGAGATGGACGATTGCGATCTCATGCAGGTCACCTACGCGCTGGCTGGCGAGATGCTCCATCTCGGGGGCGTGGCCGACACGCCCAAAGCGGGCCGCGCGCACGCTCACCAGGCCGTCGCCTCCGGGCGGGCGCTGGAGACCCTCCGCACCCTCGTGGAGGCGCAAGACGGCGACGTCGGCGTCATCGGCGATCCCGACACGCGGGCGGACTCCGAACCGGTGGCGACCGTCGACGCGCCGGCGGGGACCAAGGGATACGTCACCGACCTCGACGCGCTGGCTGTGGGCCACCTCGCCGTAGACCTCGGCGCCGGCCGCCGTACGAAGGAGGACACGGTCACTCCCACAGCGGGCCTTCGCTTCACGAAAAAGCCGGGCGACCCTGTAACGTCAGGCGACCCGCTCGCGTATATGTACACGGAGCGCACGGAGCATCTCGACGCGTTCCGGCAGCAGTTGCTCGATGCCTTCACGTTTGCTGACGCGCCGCCTGCATCGCCTTCTCCTCGTCGGGGCCGGTACACGGCGGCGGGATGGACGCACGAACGCGTTGCGTAACCGCGCACTTTTCGCGCAAACCGGGCGGCGCCGTGAACCTTTCTCCCAGACGCCTTCGTTGCATCTTAACGGTTTGGCTTCGCGTTCCACTATCTGACTCGAACAACCCACCCCACACCATGTCTGTTTGGTCTCGGTTTAAACGATTTATTCGATCGGTCTTTGGCGGTGCCGTCTCCGCCATGGAGAATCCCCGGCTGATCCTGGAGCAAAACATCCGGGAGCTCAACGACCAGGTCCCGGAGATGAACGAAAACATCGCCACGGTGAAGGCGAACATGATCATGCTCCAGAAGGAGGTCCGCAAGACGGAAGACCGTGTCAAAAACCTGCGGGCGAAGATCAAGACGGCCATCCAGTCCGACCGTGACGACATTGCGCAAAAGTACGCGATGCGCTTCGAGAAGGAGCAGGAGTCGCTGGAGCGGACGAAGGAACAGCTTCAGTATGCCGAGCAGGCGTACGACAAGGCGCTGCGGGTCAAGAAGGCATTCATGCGCGAGAAAGAGAAGAAGATCCAGGAAGCGAAGGACGCGCTCCGGGCCCACGAACGCGCCCAGTGGCAAGCCGAGGTGGCCGACACGCTGGAGCAGTTCGAGGTGAGCGGCCTCGACCAGACGCACGGCGAGATGATGCAGCGCCTCGACGAGGAGACGGCCAAGAACGAAGCCCGCATGGAGCTGGCCCTCGACTCCGTCGACAGCGAGGCGCTCCAAATCGAAGAGGATGCCGAGGAGCTGCGCGCCCGCGAGATCGTCGACCAGTTCAAGCTCGAGATGGGTGGCGGCACAGACGAAAAGCGAGCGGCCGAAGGCGACGGCGAACTGGAGCTGCCCGAGGGCGAAGAGCTGGAAGAGCCCTCCAAAACGATCGGCAAGCAGCGCACCCAGTCCTCCGAATGACGAGTTACGAAGGGCGAGAGTCGCATGGTATCTGGCCCTTGACCGCGAAACCTATTCGACCATCGTAACTCGCAAATCGACACTCGAAATGGCCATGACCGACGAAGAGTTTGAACGGCTGAAGGCGGCCGAGAAGGAGCATCTGCGGGCGAAGAAGAAGCTGCAGGCCGCCCTGAAGCAGCTCCGCCAGAAGAAGCAGGTGCGCAGTGCCGTGGACCAGCTGGCCCGCTCGGCGCAGGCTGCGCTGGGCCGCGCCTCGGAGCTCATCGACCGACTGACCGCCGAGACGGCCCGCGACGAGGCGCGCCCAGACGTGGCGCTCGACGCCGAAGCCGCCGGTGTATCCGACGACTCCGGCGACAAGGACGTGGAGGCGTTCGAGGCGGCGCGCCGCACCGAACAAGCGCGCGACCTGGTGCGCCAGATGAAACAAGCCCAGCGCATTCCCGCCGCGCCCCGCTCGCCTGAGACGGATCGCCCCCCAACGGACGATGCAACGGCGGATGCAACCTCGTCGGAGGATGACCTGTCTACTTCTCCATCGGACGATCTGCCCGAAAAGACGATCGGCCGGATGCGCTAAACGCTGCGCTCAGGCCTCCCGACTCCGCGAGACGATTGGACCCAATGCTGCCACGCTCATGAGTAATGAAGCGATCAACTACACGAAAGAGGCATTTCTGAACAACTGGAACCTTGTGTTCCTGGCGGTGGCGGCGGTTCTTTCGGTCGTCGTTGCGGGCGTTACCGGCCTGCCCATCTGGCTTCCGCTGCTCTTCGTCTCGGCCAGCGAACTGCTGTATCTGGGCATCGTGCCACGCAACCAGCGATTCCGCCGGCTCGTCCGCTCGCAGAAAATCGAGGAGCGCCGCAAGCCACCCTCGCAGAAGGAAATCTTCCAGCTCCTCTCGCGGCGCAGCCAACGCCGCTACGCCCGGCTGCGCAAGCTCAAGGACGAAATCCGCCAGAATTACCAGAGCCTGAGCTACGCCTCCCAGGGTCTACTCGACAGCCACCTGCGCAAGATCGACGACCTGCTGGAGTCGTACCTGAACCTGCTCAACCAGCGCGAGCGGTACCGCAACTACATCGATAACGCCACCGAGGAGGACATCCAGCAATCGATCGAGGCGCTGCAGGACGACATGGCCGACGATTCCGAACGGGTGCGCGCCGTCAAGAAGCGTCGGCTGCACGTGCTGGAGCAACGGCTTGCACGGTTCAAGAAGGGCCACGAGAACCTGGAGATCATCGGTGCGCAGCTGGGGACGATCGAGGACGTCGTGAAGTACATCCACGAGCAATCGTGGACGCTGCAGAACCCCGAGGAGATCTCCTTCCAGCTCGACACGCTGCTCGAGGAGGTGGAGGAAACCCAGGCCTCGGTGGAAGAAATCGAAGAGGTGTTTTCCTCTCCCCGCGAACTCTTGAGCGACGTGGACCTGCTCGACGAAAGCGAGGACGAGGTGAGCGCGTCGTCGTCCGACACCGTTTCGTCCTCCCGCGAACGCATGCGGAATTGAGGCTCGGCGGCGCCTTGCTGTCATGTGCACCCTGGAATACGTTTGTGCTTCCGCTTGGAAGTCATGCCCGACCCCACACGAGGGCGCAAGCCCGAGGGCCGAAGGTCAT
>CAYFRX010000215.1:0-5341 GCA_964345515.1 uncultured Rhodothermales bacterium | reverse complement strand
TGATCGCCTCACACTACGGTCCGATGCATCTGCCGTGTACCGTTCACTAGGAGTTATCATCTGTGTCGAGACTGTCTCGTGTGGGCCTTGCTGCCATCCTCCTCGTGGGCGTCAGTCTTTGCGCGCGGAGTGTGCACGCCCAGGCCCTCCAGCCCTTCCCGCTGATCAGCACTCCTTCCGCTCTGCCGGACCTGCCCGTTCAGGTCTCGCCCCTGGCGCGCCGTCCGCTAGCGCAGTGCACCGACTCGACCCTGCAGGCCCGCCTCGACCACGCGCTGATGCGCCCGCGCTGGAGCACCCTCATCGCGCACGGTCGCATGGCCGTCGGTATCGTCGATCTGTCTGACCCCGGACGGCCACGCTACGCCGCGGTGAATGGCGACTCGATGATGTACGCAGCCAGCCTCCCCAAAATCGGCATTTTGTATGCGGCTACCCGCCAGCTGCACGACGGTCGGCTAACGGCATCCCCCGCGTTGGAGCGCGACCTGCATGCGATGATCCGCGTATCGAGCAACGCTGCCGCCACCCGCACGATCGACCGGGTGGGGGGCCTGCAGGCGGTGAACCAGACCCTAACGGACGCTGCCGTCGCTTTTTATGACCCGCAGCGTGATGGCGGGCTGTGGGTGGGCAAACGGTTCGCTTCCGATGGGCGACGCCAGCCTGATCCGATCAACGGCTTGTCGCACGCGGCAACGGTCCACCAAGTCGCCCGGTTCTACACGCTGCTGGCAACCGGCCGCCTGATCAGCCGCGCGCGCTCCGCACAGATGTTGGACGTGCTAGCCAACCCCGGCATCGACCATAAGTTTGTGCACGCGCTCCGTCGCCGAGCGCCCAACGTAGCGGTCTACCGCAAGTCGGGTTCGTGGCGCCACTGGCACGCGGACTCCGCATTGGTCTGGGGACCCCGTCGCCGCTACGTCGTCGTCGCCCTCGTCGCAGATGCCCGCGGGGAGCAGATCCTCCGTGCGCTGGTGCCAGCCGTAGAGCGCGCACTGGGCGTATCCACGGCAGGCACCGGCTCGTGAAGAGATGGATAGACGTGGGAACGTCCATCCGTTCATCCAACGACCCTAACGGAGTGGGCCTCACCCATCGTGCAGCTCCGCCATGATGCGCTCGATAAATGTGGCGAGCGACTGGTGCTCCACGGCTGAGTTGACACGCAGCACGTTCGACATTAGAGCGACCATGTAGGCCCGTCCGTCGGCCGTCTCCACGATGGCAACTGAGTTCATGTAGTTGTACCGGTTGCCGGCGTAGGCCGTGCACGTGTACCCCTCCTCTTCCTTGCAACTGTAGAGACTGCCCGACTTGAAGTAGACTGCGTCATCGCGCAGCGTCGGTGCGGAGGCGTAGCGGATGCGGCGTCCGGTCATGTAGATGAGTCGCTTCAGCTCGAGGCTCGACCACGGGTCGACGATCCGGCCCTGTTCGAGACGAAGCATCCATCGCATGAGGCCCTGCGGCGTGCCCGCACTTCCACCCGGCACGTCGATGCGTCGGTTGGCCGTGCGTGTAAAGAAGCTGCCCAGCCGCCACATCCCTTCAGAGATGCCGGCCGCGGCCAGGGGCTCGTGGACCACCCGGTACGCGATGCGCCCGAGCGAGTCAGCGGCGGTGTCTTCGAAGAAGCGCTGCTCGCGCGCTGCGGAGACCGGATAGTCATCTCCAAAGGCGCGCATCAGCACGGCTTCTTTCCACACAACACTGGCCGCTGCGTTTGAGCTCGGCGAGAGCATAAAATCGACCCATTCGTACAGCGAGAAGACGTCCTCGGGGCGCGGCTGCCGGCGGGTGTGGCGGTTGGTCTCCGGATCGAAGATGGGGATGGTGTGATGGTCGGAAATGATCCAGTCGCCGGCTTTCACGCGGTGGTTTTTGAGCAGCATCCGCCGCTGCAGGGGGTCGTGGGGATAGCGCCGGTGCAGCTCCGAAAAGAGGCCCGTGGCAATCGCCAGCTTCCCCACACTGCCCGGCTGGTAGCGACGAGTAGCCCCCCGTTCTGCATAGCGTATCGGCGCGCCGGGTGTCATGTCGAGCACAGCCACCCCGTAGCTGTCATCGCGATCGGCGAAGAGCCGCCGGAGGCGACGTTGCAGGTCGTCACTGGGATCCGGCAGGGCGTCGAGCGAATCTGATCCCATGAGGTGGAGTTGGATCTCACGCAGCGGCTGCCGAGCTCCTTCGGGCGGCAGGTCGCCTTCGAGCGTCCCGTTCTGGACCCGCTCCAGGTACAGCAGGCGCCGGATGCCCGTCCGCTCATACCCATCGATGGGATAAGGGGCGAGGGCGGCCAGTCCACCCACCGCGAGCGCAGCGCCGATCCATAAGAGCCACCGAGGCGAATGCATAGCAGGAAGGGTCGGTTAGAGAGGGGGGAGGCGAACGGAGAAAGCGGGCGTGAGGTCAGTCGTCTAGCGGAGCCGTCAGGTCAACGGTGGACTGCGGGGCGGCTTGCGCGTCGAGGCGGCGGAAGTAGGCGGTGAACCGCGACCGGTCCGCCTCCACAAACGGGCGCACCTGAAACAACCACACATGCCCGTCACGAAAACCGACCTCAACGTCGTACGGCCCGGAGGTCATGCTCGGGATGGCAGGGAGGCGCTGCCGCAGGACGCGCGCGAGACGGCGCAGCGCGTCCCGATTGGCCGCCGTAAGCACGGGCCGGTGGAAGGGGGTCGCTCGTGTGGCGGTGCCTCCTTCGGATGGGAGCACCGTGATCGTCGGCGTGCGGAGCGGGGCCAGCAGCACATCCTCTCCGTTGGGGCGCAGCACGGTGACCTCCGTAGCTTCGCCCTGCACCGCGCCCCCCACGCCGCGGCTAAACGAGGCCGTGAGCGCCCCCGGTGCCCCCGTCGATACGCCCGTGGTGATGAGGACGCCCGACTTGTCGGCCGGCACGTTCTTCATCAACAGCACGGACGGGTACACCTGCTCCGGAGTGGCGAGCACGCGCTGTCGCCACCGGTAGCTGCGCTCGGTGTAGGGCGAAGCCCACACCCGGCGAATCGCATCGAAGAGGTCGGCCGTCCCGATAACGTTAGGAACGGTCAGATTGAGCCCGGCGCCGGTAAAGGTGGGCAGGTCTTCCATGTTGGTATCGCTGCGCAAGAACACCCCAACCGTCCCCATCGGCGCACCGAACACCGCCTGAAACCGCGCCCCCAGCGCGGTGCGAAACGCCGGCTTGAGCGGCATCTCGCGGATCGCCGCGCGGAGCGTATCGAGCCGGCGTCGCACGCGGGGCGGCACGTCCCCACGGGTCGTCTCCGTGCGAGCGAAGGTCGCCTCCAAGTAGTCCCAGTACGAACCCGCAGTCCCCGGCATGGACTGGGCCATGTGCGCGCGGAACACGCCGAACGGAATGGCCAATCCGGGAGCCACGCGATCCGGAAAGAGCGCCTTGAGCTGGCCGAGGTTCGCGGCCTTCGGGCCAACAACGCGGCCCGCATCAGAAGCGCGGAGCGTACGGAGCGGCAACAGATCCGTCTCCGACAGATCGACCGTATCGGTTGCGACGAGCGTGGCGTCCGCTCCCGCAGACGAGGCGCCAACGAGGGCGCGCTCGTCAGCGGTCATGCGAGCAGCCGGCTTCATCCGGACGGTTCCCTCGGGTGAGACTGCTAGGAACACGCGCCTTCCGTCATGGCGCGCAAGGGCCGCCATCTGGTCGTCCGTGAACGCGGCGGTCGGGATGCCCAGATTGCGCGCCAGCAACTGGACGTGCGACACGACGTTTCCCTCCGTGGCGGTGACCAGCCCCGCCACGGGGGAAAGATCGACCGGCGGTTGGGCAACAGCGTAGATGTCGTCTTTATCGAACGCGACGGCACGTGCAGCGTCCGTGACTACATGCAACGTGCCCACGGCGACACCCGGCGTGATCCCCCGTAGCCGTCCGGTATCGGCGAGGTCCATCACGTGATGCTGGCGTCCTGCGTAGGTGGCAGCCTCCCTACCCAACTGACTGGCAACCTGCCCCAGCGGAAGCAGCACGGTGTTGCGCACCCGATCGTCAATAAACGCTCTCGCTTTGGGCTCAAAGGCCGCGTAGTGGTCGACCACGTGCTGGTAGTGCGCCGTAGCCATCGCCGTGCCCCACTCGGCCACCCGTCGTACGGCCTCGGCGCGGCGCGCGAACGCGTCGAGGGACACCGACGATCCGGCCAGCGGCTCCAGCCGCGGGGCGGCGCGCTCCCACTCCCAGTGCTCGATGTGTCCGCTCCCGGCGGCCGCCCGCGCCAAGACCGCCCCTTTTTCCAGCAGGGCTTTCGGCGTTGCCGGCGTCCACGCGGTTGCGCCGCGGAGGACTTCCGCTTCAAGCGCCAGGGAGAGCTCCAGCAGCGCGAGCCGGTGCTCGGGCGGCGTGGACGTGATGGCGCCGCGCAGGCGGAGCAGCAGGTCGGCGCTGCGGCGGATTCGCTCCCCGGCGCCGAGCGATGGCCACGCCGCAATCAGATCCTGCGCGGCGCGTGCAGGGGCCTGGCCATCGGGTAGCGAGGCCGCCGGTCGGGCCAGCCGGTCGGCGCCGCTGGTCTCGTAGACCGCGCTCAGGTCCTGCTCCAATTGCCGCAGCAGGGTGCGGCCGGGCGCGCCGAGCGTGTCGCCGTGTGTGCGCCGAAACGCTCGCACCTGCTCCAGATCCGTAGGCCCGGGCTGGCTGTGGATCTTGACGCGCAGCGGCATGAAGGCGGGTTCCGTGTCGGCGAGGTCTTCGGCCGTGGCGCGGATGCGCTGCTGGATGTTGCCGTCGCCGCCGAGCGGCAGGTCGCGCGCCGCCTCGCGAAGCAGATAGAAGTGCGACCGAACCCGCTCCTCGTCGCGGAGCATCTGGTGGAGGAAGGAGCGCGCCCACCGCGCCTCGTCCTCGGCTTGGAAGGCGCCTCGGTAGTACTGGGCCCGTCGCAAAATCCATCCGTCATCGGCCGCGTAGAGGTAGGTGCCAAGCTGGTACTGCTTGAGACGGCTATGACGGTCCGCCGCATCCCAAAAGGCCACCTTGTCCGTCCCCGCCAGAATTTGGCCGAAGTACAATCCGTTCCGCTCGCGCAGCGCTTGGACCTCCGGCTTGGGCACGGCGTGCTGGATGCCGCCGGGCGTGTCGCAGCGCGCTTGCGCCGGAATCACCCGGCCGTCGGGACAGAACCATCGGATGCCGGCATACGGGCCGCGCGGGTCCTGCTTCCAGGCGTCGACCCACGCGCGGATGCGATCGGTTGGAATGGGGTCGTCACGCGTATCCGGTGCCGCCTCGAATCGCTGCGGGCCGCCGGCCGCGATGAGGCACACAGCTACAGCGAGGACAACGACGCCCCCGCAAACGGTCCTGGAG
>CAYFRX010000214.1:0-5369 GCA_964345515.1 uncultured Rhodothermales bacterium | reverse complement strand
GCGGTGCGGCGCAGGTCGTCTCGGGCCTCGGCGAAAGACATGCTGGAGCCGGACGCGCGGCGTTGCTTGTGCAGCGTGCGCATGATCGGAGTGAGCACGCTGTCAGTGCGTAACTGAGACCGGGCCTGTTGACGGCGAAAGCGCTGCATCTGGGCGCGCAGGGACGGGTCGCGGTCCATGCCGGCCTCGCGGGCTGCCTTGACCTTCACCCGATGATCCACGTAGTCCGACAGGAACGACGCGTAGGCCTCGGGCGCGTCCGCCCGGGCGGCGTCCCAGCCGCCGACATCGCGGGCATATTGGGTTTCGAAGTGGTGCAACGAGATTTCCTGTCCCTCAAAGGAGGCCAAGATGCTGCCGTCGGCGCCGCGGTCGGCCTGGGCGGCGGGGCTGAAGGCCGGGGCTGACGCGGGGGGCTCTACGCTGCGGCACCCCCCTGCGAAGAAGGCCACAACAAGGCTGAAGCATACGATCGTTCCAGGAGAAATCAACCGGCGCATGGTGGAATACGGGCTGAATGGAGGGGAAAGACGAAAAAACTACATCTTCCGGGCTACAAAACGATACGAGCGCCCAATAGCACGGTGCGCAACGCCGTTGGTGGTCGGGTGCCAGCGCGCAGCGATCAACTGCAAAAAGAGCGCCACCAGCGAGGAATGGGACGTTCGGCGTCGCCCCGGGCGGGGTGTGAAACCGGCGTGAGGCAGGAACTCAAAATCGGGCTTCTTCTATCACAGCAGCGACGAGGGACGTGTCAAGGGGCCACCCTCCATGTTGAGGGCGTTGCCCCGCCGTCCACGTTTCTTTCGCCTATTTTCGCTTCCACAAGCCCACCAACTCATGGCCGCTTCCACTTCTGACGTTCGGGTCCGGTTTGCACCCAGTCCTACCGGGCTGCTGCACATCGGCGGACTGCGGACGGCGCTGTACAATTACCTCTTCGCGCGCCAGCACGGCGGGACGTTTATCCTCCGCATCGAAGACACCGACCGCACACGCTACGTCGAATCGGCCGAGCAGGACATTTTCGGCGCGCTGGAATGGGCCGGGTTGGCGTACGACGAAGGCCCCGAGGTCGGCGGGCCGCACGCGCCGTACTACCAGTCCCAGCGGCAGGAGGTCTACGCGGAGTATGCCCAGCAGCTCGTGGACGCCGGGCATGCGTACTACGCCTTCGACACGGAGGAGGAGATCGAGGCGATGCGGGAGCGGCTCAAGAAACAGGGCCAGGCTTCGACCAAGTACGACGCTGTGACGCGCACCGAGATGCGCAACGCGCTCACCCTCTCCGACGCGGAGGTGGATCAACTCCTGGACGACGGTGCTGAGCACGTTATCCGACTCAAGGTGCCGCGCGACGAGACGATCCGCTTCAACGACGTGATCCGCGGCCACGTCTCGTTCGAGTCGTCCGGGCTCGACGATCAGGTGCTCATCAAGTCGGACGGCATGCCGACGTACCACATGGCCAACATCGTCGACGATCACCACATGGAGATCTCGCACGTGATCCGCGGCGAAGAGTGGCTTTCGTCGACGCCGAAGCACATGCTGCTCTATCGCTATCTGGATTGGGAACCGCCGACGATGGCGCACCTCCCGCTCATCATGAGCCCAGCGGGCGGCAAGCTCTCGAAGCGTGATGCAGAGGAGCTTGGCATTCCCGTCTTCGTCAACGAGTACCGGGAGGCCGGGTACGAGCCCGAGGCGCTGATCAACTTCCTCGCCTTCTTGGGCTGGAACCCGGGGACGGAGCAGGAGCTCTTCACGATCGAGGGGTTGGTGGATGCCTTCTCGCTGGAGCGTGTCGGGTCGAGCGGGGTGCAGTTCGATCTCGACAAGCTGCAGTGGTTCAATCAGCAGCACCTGCGGGAGAAGTCGCCGGCTGCGCTTGCCGAGCGGGCCCGGCCCCATCTGGACGCCGAGGACCTCGATCCGGATGATGACTACCTGGAAGGGGTCGTCGCGCTCGTGCAGGATCGGATCCACCGGATCGAAGAGATCGCGACGATGAACCGCTTTTTTTTCGAGGACCCGGATACGTACGAAGAGAAGGGCGTCAAGAAGCGCTGGAAAGACAACTCGGCCGATCTGCTGGAAGCGTACGCCGACGCGCTCGAAGACGCTGGCGACTTCGACACGGACACAATCGAATCCGTGCTCCGCGAGCTCGCCGATGAGCACGACGTAGGCGCGGGCCGCATCATCCACCCGACACGCCTCGCCGTGAGCGGCCTGTCGTACGGCCCCAGCCTCTTCAGCATGATGGCTGTGCTCGGCAAAGAGACGTGCATCCGCCGCATGCACCGCGCCGCCGACGTGCTGGGGTAGTGTGAATCGGGGAGACGGGAAAACGGAGAAGCAAGAAAACGGAGAAAGGTTTACCCTCGTCTCTTCGATTCGTCGTTTCAGCCTTACCTATCCAGCCTCTCCTGCAACAGCTCTCGGGCCAGTTGGGGGTTGGCCGTGCCGCGGGTGGCCTGCATCACCTGACCCATGAAGAAGCCGAGCAGCTTGGTCTCACCGTCCTGGTAGCGAGCGACCTCATCCGGGTTGTCGTCCAGCACGTCGTCCACCACGTCAGCCAGCGCATCGGTGTCGGCGATCTGTTCGAGATTCCGCTCCTCCACGACCTGCTCCGGGTCGGCGCCGTGTTCTAGCATCTCGGTCAGCACCTCGCGCGCGGCGCGCTTCGAGATCACCTCCTCGTCGATCAGGGCGATGAGCCGGCCGAACTGGGCCGCATCGAAGGAAAGATGCTTCGGCGCACGCTCGTCGACAGCCCCCAGCAGCTCATTCAAGATCCAGTTGGCAACGGCCGCCGGATGGTCGTGGGTCTCCAACACCTCCTCGAAGAAGAGCGCCAGGGGATCTTCGCTGGCCAGCACGGCAGCGTCCTTGCGGCTGAGGCCAAACGTGTCGCGGTAGCGGTCGAAGCGGGCGCGCTGCGAAGGCGAGAGGTCCTCGACGGGGTCGCGCTGGGCGGCCATCGAGCGCTCCCGCTGCCGCTCCTTCGCCTTTTCCTTCGCGCGGCGTTTTGCTTCCATGTCCACCGTCTCGTTCTCGTCCTCTGCCCACGTGTCGCGCAGGGAGACGATCCGGTTGTACACGAGGGCGTCGGGGGCGGAGTCCTCCGGGTCGGGCCAGAAGTAGCCCTGCCGCTCGAACTGCACGCGCTGGTCGGCCGGCATGTCGGTGATGCTGGGCTCGATGAGGCCGCGCGTGGTGATGAGCGAATCGGGGTTGAGGTGTGCGGTGAAGTCCTCATCGCCATCGTCCGGGACGGGCACGTCGAAGAGGCGGTCGTAGCTGCGGATCTCGGCGGACACGGCGTGGTCGGCCGACACCCAGTGGAGCGTGGCGTCCGGGGAGCGGCCATCCGGGGCGTCGCCGCCGCGCGTGTCGGGGTCGTAGGTGCATCGCAGTTCCGTCACGGTGCCGTCCTCGTCGCGGATGACCTCGTCGCAGGTGATGAAGTACGCCCAGCGCAGGCGCACCTCGCGGCCCGGGGCCAGCCGGAAGAAGTCCTCCGGCGGATCCTCGCGGAAGTCGTCCCGCTCGATGTAGAGCGTCCGGCTGAACGGCACTGCGCGTGCATCGTCCTTGTCGATTTCGCGCGGCCAGTGCGGCGCCTCGATCCAGTCTGTCTCGTCCTCGGGGAAGTTGGTGATCGTGACCTTGAGCGGGTCGAGCACGGCCATCACGCGCGGCGCCTTGAAATTGAGGTCGTCCCGGATGGTGTGCTCCAGGTGGCTCATCTGCACGCGGCTCTCGGAGCGCGTCACGCCGATCTCCTCACAGAAGTTCACGATCGCGTCCGGCGTCACGCCGCGCCGCCGCAGCCCGGCGATCGTTGGCAGACGGGGGTCGTCCCATCCCTTCACGTTGCCTTCTTCGACCAGCCGGAGCAGCTTGCGCTTGCTCATGATGGTGTAGTCGAGGTTGAGCCGCGCAAACTCGTACTGATGCGGCCGTGCGGGCAACTCGTCTTCGTCGAGGCAATGCTCCAGCACCCAGTCGTACACGCGCCGGTTGTTGTCAAACTCCAGCGTGCACAGCGAGTGGGTGACGTCCTCGATGGCGTCTTCGAGCGGGTGGGCGTAATCGTACATCGGATAGATGCACCACGTATCGCCGCGCCGGTAGTGGTCAGCGTGCTTGATGCGATAGAGCAGCGGATCACGCATGATCATGTGCGGCGATCGCATGTCGATCTTCGCACGCAGCACGTGTTCGCCGTCCTCGAACGCGCCGGCCTTCATGCGCTTGAACAGATCGAGGTTTTCCTCGACGGAGCGGTTGCGGTACGGGCTTGGCCGACCCGGCTTGTTCACCGTGCCCCGGTACTCGCGAATCTCCTCTTCGCTCAGGCTGTCGACGTACGCGTCGCCTTGCTTGATGAGCTTGACGGCGTAGTCGTAGAACTGCTCGAAGTAGTCCGCCGCGTGATAGCAGTGCTCATCCCAGTCGAATCCGAGCCAGCGGACGGCCTCCTTGATGGACCGCACGTACTCCATGTCCTCCGTCTCCGGATTCGTGTCGTCAAAGCGAAGGTGGCAGCGCGTGTCGGCGCGGTCGGCGTAATCCCGTGCGATGCCGAAGTTGAGCACGATGGATTTTGCGTGCCCGATGTGCAGGTATCCGTTCGGCTCGGGCGGGAACCGCGTCACGACCCGGTCGCCGTGCGTGCCGGCGCCCAGGTCCTCGTCAATAATGTCACGGATGAAGTTCGACGGCTCGGCCGATTCGGTATCGCGGGGTAGCGTGTCGGGTTCAGCCACGATTGCTCAAGCGGATTGGGACAGGAGTCATCACGAAGAGGTAAGGTCATTTAATGGAACGAACCAGCCCGCCAATGATCCCGACCGCCGAGTCGTCCCCTGCCTTCGTTCAAAGACGCGCGTGGTCCGAGAAGAGTCTACCGAAACGAGCCGCACTATAGGGTCGATGCTCCTTGCGCGCACGTATCGACGCCAAACAGTGTGTTGAGGGGGCAGTAGCCCGCGAAGGCCGTGAGGAGCGCGATGGCCGCTGCGGCATACGCCACGATCGTCCAAGTAGTGCCGAGGCCCGCGAAGAGGCCCACGGCGAGAAGCGCGATGCCCAGCACGATGCGAATGGTCTTGTCGGCGCCGCCGACGTTGCAAGTGAGCGCCATGGTGTTGGGGCGGTCTGGTGAGGGGGGCGACGAAAATCTCACGACCATGGTAGAACCGCTCGTGCAGAAGGCCAAGCGGGCAAGTCGGGCTCTCGCTGAGGGGGAAAGCCCCACATGCCGCGCGCTGCGAGAATCAGCGCAGCAGGCGCTCGCGTCAGCCCACTTCCGTCGCTGAGCCCGACGGCGTACTGGGCGTAGAAGAGGCCTACTA
>CAYFRX010000213.1:0-5369 GCA_964345515.1 uncultured Rhodothermales bacterium | reverse complement strand
CGTATGCGCCTTCAAATGCGTCGTGCTGTAGAACTGATTGTTCTGTGCTCTCTAACCCGACAGCACGCCATTCAATCTGTCGAGGTGGATGCACGGCCGATCCTGATTGAGACCGCGTGCGAGCACGTCGCTTTCCTCACACGGGCTAAAGAGGCCGTCCATCCACACCTTCGATATCGGCACTTTTTAGCTCATCTTTAGATTTCTGAGATCATCTTTAGATTTGAAGCCCAGTCCCCTCGCGCCATCCTGCTTCTCGTGTGCCGTGCCGCTCGTTGCCGGCCGAGAGCGCGCTTCCGTTTGAGCGCACCGCATAGCCTGCCGATAACGCAGTCAAACCCATCGAATCGCCAGTACTTCACCGAATGGTGCCAGCCCATGCAACTTCTTCTCGTTGAAGACCAGGAGGCCCTCGCCCGCGGCCTAGAAATTGGCCTCGAAGAAGCCGGCTACTCCGTCGACATCGCCTACGACGGCATGGAAGGCGAGATGCGCGCACTTTCCACCTCGTACGATCTTCTCATCGTAGACTGGATGCTTCCGCGTCAGGACGGCGTGACCCTCATCCAGCACGTGCGCGACGCCGGCGTCCGGTGCCCTATTCTCATGCTCACGGCCTTGTCCGACGTGGAAGACCGCGTGAAAGGCCTCGATGCCGGCGCCGACGACTATTTGACCAAACCGTTCGCTTTTGACGAGCTGTTCGCCCGCCTGCGCGCGCTGCGCCGTCGCGAGAACATGCAAAAGCAGCGGCCCTCCATGCGGCTGCGCAGCGGACCGCTCACGGTGGATCGCCGCGGCCGCAAGGTGCTCTGGAAAGGCGAAGAGCTCGACGTGCGGCCCAAAGAGTATGAACTGCTGGAACTGCTGCTGCGCCGGGCCAACGAAGCCATCACCCGCACGGTGATCGCGGAGTCGGTCTGGGGCTCGACCTTCGTGACGGACGACACGATCAACACAACGGTGTCGAGTGTCCGCCGCCAGCTGCGCGACGTTGACAGCAAAACCGCCGGCATTGAAATCGAAACGATTCGTGGCGTGGGCTATCGCCTGTCGACCGCTGAGCCTACCACGAATGGGGCCTCGTCGTAGCGAAGTCTGCTCGCCGTGCCGCGGGCACTACGTCGCGGCAGACGGAGCTGTCCCGGACGCGCATTGCGGTGCATGCGTCGCGCACCTGGACGGATTCACTGCGCAGAGTCGCTTTGTTTTGAACGTCATCCTGACCTTCGAGCCGGAATCCGAGAAGCAATCAGGAAAATGGACCCCGAACCGAATCGGGGGGACAGCGGGAGATGTCATCACTTCAGCGAGCTGGTACCACGGTACCCCCCGTCCGCACGGGCTGATTTCAACCTGCAACCTTCCGACTTTTCCCCTTGCCCCCTCGGCCCGTCCATCGAAGCTATGACGGGCAGGCTGCTACGAGCCCGCGAAACGGCCCGCGCTGGCGCTTCGAATGCGCCTTTAGGCCTCCCCTTCGATCAGCGACTGAATCGTGTCGACGAGCCGGTCCACGTTGAACGGCTTGCGCACGAACGCGTCCGCACCGAGCTCAAGACTCTCGTCCCGAAGGTTCGACTCGGTACTGGCCGTAAGGAACACGAACGGCACGGAGGCTCCCCACGGCCCAGTCGCTCGGATGGCGTGCAGCACCTCGTGGCCCGTGCGCTTGGGCATCCGGATGTCGCAGATGACCAGGTCGGGACGATGGTGCTGCGCTGTCTCGATCCCGGTCGCTCCATCTGCGGCCTGGACGGTCTGATACCCCAGTGCGTCGAGCAAATCACACAGGTTATCTGCGATGTCGGCCTCGTCTTCAATGACTAGAACGGTGGGCATGGGGTTACTAGCACGTCATTCGTCCGTATCACAGATCACTACTCATTGCATGCTCGGCATCGACCCTATCGGGCATGGGCCGGGTGCGGGGGAGGGTCACGGAGAAGGTCGAGCCCTCCCCCTCGGTACTGTCCACGTCTACGGTGCCCTCGTGCAGATCGATCGCCTCGCTGAGGATGGCAAGCCCCAGTCCCGTTCCGTTGGTAGACCCCACATTGTCGGCGCGGTGGAACGGCTCGAAGAGGCGGTCGAGGGCCTCGTGCGGGATGCCGATGCCCTCATCGGAGACGGTGACGTGCACCGCCTCCTCGGTGGCCCGCACGTCCAACCGGACGGTGCTGCCCTCCGGCGAATACTTGACCGCGTTGGAAAGCAGGTTGGTAAGGACGAGCCGGAGCAGCTGCGGATCGGCCTCCAGCGCAATCTCGTCCTCCACCCCGGACGCGTGCACCGTGTGGCCTGCCCCAATCCCCTGCCGGATGTCGTTCACCAGCTCAGCCGCCAGCCCGGCGAGGTTCATCCCAACGGGCTCAAACGGAAGCCGCCCGGACTCGACGCGCCCAAAGATGAGCACGTCTTCCAGGAGCGCCGCCATGCGATCGACGTTGTTCTGGATGCGCCCCAGGTGCTTGCTCGTCTTCTCGGTGGCGCCGCGTTGCATGAACAGATCGGCTAGTTCGGCGGACGACTGGATGGTGGCCAGTGGCGTGCGGAGCTCATGCGACGCCATGGACACGAAACGCGACTTGAGCCGCCCCAGCTCGCGTTCCTTGTCGAGCGCCTTGCGCATCTGCGCCTCGGCCTCGCGCCACTTGGTGACGTCGTGCAACGTGCCGGAAGTGCCTACGACACTTCCGCTCTTATCAACCATGGGACGGACGAACACCTCCATCCAGCGCGGCACGTCGTCGGACGTCTTGAGCTGCACCTCGTAGCGGCAGAAGTCCTTGTCGCCGGCGAGCAGGGCCTCGAACTCCACCCAGTCGGTCTCGCCGTTGGTCTGGTGCACGAAGGTGCTCATCCGCCGGCCCAGCGCCGCCTCGACGCCGTGGCCCGTGACCTCCGTCCAGGCCGGATTCAGGAACGTGAGGCGCCCTTCGGCATCCGTGCGGAAGACAACGTCCTTCACGTTTTCGACGACCGTCCGGTACTTCTCTTCGCTCTCCTGGAGCGCGCGCTCGGCTCGCTTTCGGTCCGTCACGTCCGAAAAGAACACGGAGAGGCCATCCTCAAAGGGGTACGCGTGGACCCGGTACCACCGCTGACGCGGCGGATAGAAGGCTTCAAACTGCATAGCTTCCTGCTCGTCAACGACGCGCACGAACTCGTCGTGGAAAACCGTTCCGACGGCATCGGCGAACACGTCCCAGATGTTCTCGCCGATGAGCTCGTCGGCCGGATGCTCAAGCAGCTGTTCGGCCTGCTCGTTCAGATAGGTAAATTGCCCGTCGTGGTCGAGGGTGAAGAAGGCATCCGTGATGCTGGCCAGGATGCGATCGGTCCGGGCCTTCGCGTCTTCGAGGGCCGCGGTGGTCTGCTCCAGCTGCCGGGCATAGCGGACCAGCTCCTTCTTCGTCTTCTCCCGCTCGGTAATGTCGCGCTGGACCGCCACGTAGTGCGTCACCTCACCGCGCTCATCATGTACGGGACTGATCGACCACTCGTTGATGAATGGCGTGCCATCCTTGCGATAGTTGACCGTCTTGCCGAAGAAGGAATCGCCGTTTTCCAGCTCCCTGCGGAGTCGTTCCAGCAGCGCCGGGTCGGTGTCCGGCCCCTGCAGGAGGCGCGGCGTCTTCCCGACCGCCTCGTCGGAGCGGTACCCCGTCATGGCTTCGAACCCGGAGTTGGCGTACAGAATGCGCGGGCCGGGCCGGTCGAGCTCGCTGTCGGTGATGAGAACCGACTCGGTCGCATCCTCGACGGCTGTTTCCAACAGGCGGAGCCGCTCCTCGGTCTGCTTGCGCTCGGTGACGTCGAACATGACGCCGTCGAGCCACTTCACGCGCCCGTCTTCATCAAAGCAGGGACGCGCCATGTCTTCGATCCAGCGGATCGTGCCGTCTTTCGCGCGGATGCGGTACTCGACTTCGTAGGTCGAGCGCGTGGTGACCGCTTCACGGACGGCCTGCCGAATCTTGGGTAGATCCTCCGGCACCACGATCTCCTTGAAGGATCGCTGGCCGCGCTCGAACGCGCTGACTGGATACCCGCCGAGGTCCTCCAGCCCGTGGCTCATGTAAAGAGTCGACCACGCCGCGTCGTACGTGCACCGGTACACGAGCCCCGGAAGGTTCGACACGAGACCGCGAAACCGCTGCTCGCTCGCCTGCAACTCGCGTTCGGCCCGCTTCCGCTCGGCGACCTCGCGGCGCAGCTCGAGCTCGTCCATGACCATAGCCGCCAGGTCGCGCAGCTGCGCCTGCTGGGCCGCCTCGAACGCGCGCGGCTCCTCATCGAGGATGCAGAGCGACCCCAGCGAATGGCCGTCGGTCGTGATGAGCGGCGCCCCCGCATAAAACCGCACGTGGGGATCCGCGGTGACGATGGGGTTGTCGGCGAAGCGGGGATCGACCGTGGTGTCTTCGACGATCATTACCGTGTCCCCGACGAGGTTGTGCGCGCAAAACGAGACCTCGCGGCGCACCTCGCGCGCGTCGAACCCGTAGCAGGACTTGTGCCACTGGCGGTCCGTATCGATGAGGGAGATGAGGGCGACCGGCACGTCGAAAAGCTGGGCGGCCAGCCGGGTGAGCCGGTCGAAGCTCTCCTCCGGTGGGGTATCGAGAATCTGGTAGCGCTGCAGCGCCGCTTGACGCTCAGACTCCTGAGGGGGGACAGGGTACGACGTGTGCTGCATGCGGTGGGGACGATGTGAGGTCGGTAGTAAGGGGAGTGAGTCAAGGCTGCTCGAAAGAGATGCACACGCGAAAAGATGTACATGCGATAAGAAGATAAGGAGGCATCTCGTTCATGATTATCGTCAGCACACTTAATTACTAAAACGTAGATATCACGTTGGGGTTACGCACGCGCACCTTACAGTGTATCCGCCGCGGCTACGGCTGCAACCTTCCAGCCATCGGACCTGGCCGACCGTGGACGGCTGCCGATACGCCGCAAGAAGCGGCCCCAGGGGCCGCCCCGTTACGGCAGGAGGCGGCCGAGCTCGCGGTACAGCATCCGGCGGGTGAACGGCTTGCTGATGTACCCGTCGAACCCGGCCGCCAGATAATGATCGCGGCCGCCTGGCACGGTGTAGGCCGTCAGGGCGATGACCGGCACGTGCAATGGGCCGGACCGCGCGCGGACGGTGTCCAAGACGTCGATGCCGCTCCGCCCACCGTTCAGAATGATGTCAGCCAGCACGACGTCCACGGGGCGATCGCTCGACAGGAATGCCTCGAACGCCGTGAAGTCTTCGGTGGTGTGAGTAATGTAGGGATCGTCCGTGTAGCGCTCCACGAGAAGGCGGCTGCCGGGATCGTCATCCACAACGAGCACGTGCACCGTTCGCGGTGGCGCAG
>CAYFRX010000212.1:0-5379 GCA_964345515.1 uncultured Rhodothermales bacterium | reverse complement strand
CCAGGTCCTGCGGCGTAAACTTGTCAGCGTCGCGCAGATTCATGCGCTCCTTGATCGTGCGCGCCATGCGGGCGAGGCCGAGCGAGAACTGCGAGCCCATCTGCTCGCCCACTGTCTTTACACGGCGATTGCCGAGGTGGTCGATGTCGTCGGCCGAGCTCTCACCGTTCTGGAGCTTGACGAGCTCGCGCACGATGGCGACGATGTCTTCTTTCGTCATCACCTGCACATCCTCATCGACGTCGATCTTGAGCCGTCCGTTGATGCGGTGACGCCCCACGTCGCCGAGGTCGTAGCGCTTGTCGGAGAAGAAGAGGCGGTCGAGCACGCCGCGTGCCGTTTCCATGTCGGGCGCTTCGCTGCCGCGCAGCTCCTGGTAGATCTCGCCCAGCGCTTCTTCTTCGTTGTGCGCCGAGTCTTTCTGGAGCGTCTCGACGAGTGTGCTCGTGTCAAGTTCGTCGTCGTCCTCATCATCGTCGTCCTTGATGAGGTAAATGTGGGAGACATCGTGCTTGTCGAGCACCTCCCAGTCGTCCTCCTCCAGCTCGTGCTCAGCGGGGAGGATGACCTCACGCTCAACGTCTTCGTCGACGACCTCGCCGGTGTCTTCGTCGATGACCTCGACGGTCTGCTCGATGGTCACCGAGGTGGCGAGCTCCCGGCCGACAAGCTCCTCAAAGTCCTCCTCACCCCCGATATCCACCGGGTCGGCCAGATTGAACATCTTGATGATCTCGTCGTCATCCGAGAAGCCGAGCGCCCGGAGGAGCGTAGTGACCGGCACCTTCTTTTTCCGATCGATGTACGCCCACATCACATCGCGGACGTCGGTGGAGAACTCGACCCACGAGCCGCGGAAAGGAATTACACGGGCCGAGTAGAGCTCTGTACCGTTCGAGTGGATGTCCTTGCTGAAGAAGACGCCAGGACTGCGGTGCAGCTGCGAGACGATGACGCGCTCGGCGCCGTTGACGATGAAGGTACCGCGTTCAGTCATGTACGGCACCGTGCCGAGGTAGACCTCCTGCTCGACGGCCTCAATGGCCTCTTCGCCGTCTTCCTCTTCCTTGCTCGACAGGCGCAACGTGGCCTTCAACGGGACGTCAAACGTGAGTCCCTGCGCGATGCACTCCTCCATGGTGTGCTTCGGCGCGTCAAGATCGTAATTGACAAACTCAAGCGTGTAGCGCCCGCGACTGTCTTCGATCGGAAAGTGTTCGTTGAAGACCGCCTGAAGACCGATGTTTTCACGGTCTTCAGGGGGAAGGTCATCTTGTACGAATTCGTGGAATGACTTCAACTGGATGTCCAGGAAGTCGGGGTAATCCCAAATGGCAGGTATTCGTGCAAAGCTGCGGCGGCCGTTGAAGGCCTCGACCTGTCCATTTGTAGAGGGATGACCGTTCAGAGTGGACATAGGCTAGTGGGTAGCTTGGAGTTACTTTCGACAGTCCTATGCAGTTGACCGCGCTGCATGCAATAGGTGGTAACGCCCCATACAGACCTCTGACGCACATTCTGAGTGCGCGCACATGCGGGAAGCCGAGTGCCTGCGGTGTAATCGTCTGACGAAGATTAGGATCGGCATCCAGAATTGACCAGGGGCCCTGGGGCAGGACCTGAATACAGCGCATCAAATAGAGTAACGCTCCGACGTAGGGCTTGTTTCAGAGCAGCCGATGCCTCCGCCTGCGACGATTTTGGCTCGGCTGAATAAGACGCCGAAAGCCGACCCCTCTGCGGCGGGCCGGCTTGGCGTAGGTACATTGTGCGAGTTCGGCCGGCAGCCGGCTCGCAGACGCAACTACTTGAGCTCGACCTCGCCGCCGGCCTCTTCGAGCTTGCTCTTCAGCTCGTCGGCCTCCTCGCGCGAGATGCCCTCCTTGATCGGGTTGGGGGCCTCGTCGACGAGCGCCTTGGCTTCTTTCAGGCCCAGGCCCGTAATGCTCCGGACCTCCTTGATGACCTGAATCTTGTTGCCGCCCACGCCGGTGAGCACCACGTCGAATTCGGTCTTCTCTTCGCCACCGGCCTCGCCGTCGCCGCCAGCGCCGCCGGGCGCCGCAACGGCCACGCCGGCTGAGGCGGGCTCGATGTCGTACTCTTCTTCGAGATGCTGGACGAGCTCGTTGGCCTCTTTAATGGAGAGGTTGACGAGCTGTTCTGCGATGTCTTTGATATCAGCCATAGTAGGTGTGTTCTCCTGCGGCGGTCTGCGCCTCAAGGGCTGCGCCGCGTATTAAGGGTTCGTGATTGAGGTTACAAGGTTTGGAAGTTACAAGTGACAGGTTGAACAGATACTGCAGATTGTGAGAACCTGCGAATCTTCTGACCTGGAACTTGAAACCGTTTATTCTTCGTCGCGCTCGGCGAGGGTTTTGAGGCCGCCCGCGAGCATGCTGGCCGGTCCCTGCAGCGCGCCGGCAATGTTCTGCGCAGGCGCCATCAGCAGGCCGAGGATGTCGCCAATCAGCTCCTCGCGCGACTTCAGGTCGGCGAGCGCGTCGAGCTGGTCGGCGCCGTAGAGGTCGCCCTCGATGTACGCCGCTTTCAGCTCCGGACGCTCCACGTCTTCTTCCTCGCGGAAGTCCTTAATGATGCGCGCCGGAATAGCCGGATCGTCGCTGAACGCGATGGCCGTGGGACCGGACAAATAGCCCTCCAGCTCGTCCAGATCGCCAACGCGGTCCAAGGCAAGCTGGAGCAACGTGTTTTTGCACACCCGGTAGTCTACGTCCGCGCTCCGGAAGCGACCGCGCAGCACGTTCGACTGCTGCACCGTCAGCCCGGCAAAGTTGGTGACATAGATGATAGATGCGTCTTTGAGCTGGTCCGCGATCTCGTCGATCACGACCGCCTTTTGGGTTCGATTCAGTGGCATGGCAGAAATCCCGTGGATTCAGACCGAAGGAAAATAGAGGGGAGAAGGCACAACCGGCGCTAGCGCGCGTCGCTGACGACCGAGCTGCGGTCGATGGGGACGGCAGGGCCCATCGTGCTCGACATGGTTACCGAGCGCAAATATAGGCCTTTGGATGAGGCCGGACGAAGACGCAGCACCTCTTTCAAAAACGTTGCAGCGTTCTCGCGAATCTGATCGGGCTCGAACGAGGCCCGGCCGATGGAGGTGTGGAGGTTGCCGTTCTTGTCCACGCGAAACTCGATTTTGCCGGCCTTTACCTCCTCCACCGTGTCCGCAATGTCCATCGTAACCGTCCCACTTTTCGGATTCGGCATCAGACCGCGCGGACCGAGGATGCGACCGAGCCGTCCAACCTGTCCCATCACGTCGGGCGTGGCAATGACGACGTCGAAGTCCAGCCAGTTTTCGTCCTCGATGCGTTCGATGTATTCGTCGAGACCTGCGTAATCGGCGCCTGCCTCCTCGGCTTCCGACTGCTTGCCTTCGTTGGCGAGGACGAGCACACGCACCTCTTTGCCGGTGCCGTGCGGCAGCGCAACGGAGCCGCGCACCATCTGATCGGCGTGCCGCGGATCCACACCCAGTTGCAAGTCCATGTCGATGGACTCGTCAAAGTTGGCCGTGGCAGACTCCTTCACGAGTTCGGCAGCCTCACTCAGCGTGCAGGGGCCGCCGTTCGATTGAATGCGTTCGCGCGCTTCGCGGTAGCGTTTCCCTTTCTCAATAGCCATAATGGGGAGGTCTGTGCGGTGCAAACGCTCCGGTAGGAGCTCCCGCGGATTTACGTTTCTACGTTCGAGATTGTGGCGGGCTGAACGTCTCTACGTCCAATCGTCCATCCCCCCCACGCTTAAGGTGTTGGTTTGCCTTCGACCCGGATGCCCATCGATCGTGCCGTTCCGGCGATCATGCGAGCCGCATTGTCCGGATCGTGCGCGTTCAGATCTTGCATCTTCTGCTCGGCGATGTCGAGGCAGTCCTGCCACGTCACCGTGCCCGCGTGCTCACGGAGCGGATCGCCAGCCGCCGTTTCGATACCCGCTTTCTGCTTCAGCAGAATGGAGGCGGGCGGGCTCTTGACGATGAAGTCGAACGATCGGTCGACGTACACCGTGATAACTACCGGCAGGAGCGTGCCCATTTGGTCCTGCGTATCGGCGTTGAACCGCTTGCAGAACTCCATGATATTTACGCCGTGCTGTCCCAGGGCCGGCCCAATGGGCGGTGCCGGGTTGGCCTGTCCAGCCTTGATTTGGAGCTTGATCTGTGTATCGACTTTCTTCGCCATAACGCGTCTGTGCCGTAGTGTTGTGTTTGGTGTTAAGGGGCTGGGTGGGTGACGTCAGGTCCGGGCCGTACCCGAATGCTGCAACACCACAACACCTAAACACGCTGAAAATTATTCTTCGTGCTCCACCTGGAGATAATCGAGTTCCAGCGGCGTCTTGCGGCCGAAGATGGACACCATCACCTTGACCTTCATCTTCTCAGGATAGACCTCTTCGACGAAACCGCTGAAGCTGTCGAACGGCCCGTCGACGACCGTGACCGGATCGCCCACCTGGAAGGGGATTTCGGGCTGCTCGCCCATCGCCTCGGCCTCGGCCTGTTTCCCAAGGATGCGGTTGACCTCCTCCGGGCGGAGCGGCGTCGGGTCGTCGCCCGTGCCAGCCGTCAAAAACCCGATGACCGATGGCAACCCGCTAACCATGTGCTGCAGCTCGTTCGTCATGTCAGCGTTCAACAGGATGTACCCCGGGAAGAACGTCTTCTCCTTCGTTTTCTTCTTCCCACCGCGCATTTCGAACACCGTCTCCGTCGGGATCATGATCTCGGTGACCTGATCGCTCAACTCCAGGCGGTCGAGCTCACGCTCCAGATAGCGACGCACTTTCTTCTCGTGCCCCGAGAAGGTGCGCAAGACGTACCACTTTTTCTGATTGTTCTCAACGGCCATGGGGGATCGCGCCTCGCAAGCTAGATCGTGAACTCGCAACGGGCGGGCTGCTCGATGTTTGGGATTGGGCGATTACCGGTAGAGAAGGTCGAGCGCGCTACTGATGACCTGGTCGGCCCCGAAGATGAACGCCGAGATGATCAGCGTGGCCACGATGGTGATGAAGGTGTTGCTGATCAGCTCCTGGCGATCGGGCCAGTTCACCTTCTTCATCTCTTGCGCGACCTCTTGGAGGTACTCGCGAATCCAAGTCATTTCGGTCTGCTCCTTTTGCAGCGCAGGGGCATTGCTGGCCCGCTGCACCCGGTGAAAGCGATGGTAGAGAAATCGTTGCACGGGCGGGAGGACTCGAACCCCCAACCTGCGGTTTTGGAGACCGCTGCTCTCCCAGTTGAGCTACGCCCGTAGTTGGGGCACACCGGCGGCATGCCCTCGTGATCGTGCACGCACTTAGTCCATAATATCGGTAACGACGCCGGCGCCGACGGTGTGCCCGCCC
>CAYFRX010000211.1:0-5387 GCA_964345515.1 uncultured Rhodothermales bacterium | reverse complement strand
CTGACGGTAGGCGGCCAGCGCATCCGCGTCCGTCCAGTGGCTGCAGGTCGTGCAGCAGTTGGGAAACCGGGCGTCGGCCCACAGCTCCAGGTGCTCGCATCCCTCGAACTGGCGAATCTGAGGGGCGGCGCGATCGAAGTGGTCCAGGAACACATCCACTGCATCGGGCCGAAACGTCATGCGGACGATGCGGATGAGCACGGGGAGCAGGGCGGCTGTTTGGGGAAAGCGGCCCGGTCAATGTAGCGAGGAGAACCCCGACTGTCGAGCCCCAGCGGGTAGCCAGCAGTGACCGTGGCGGTTGCATCCGCGGTTAACCGCCGAGCACGTGGCGGCCGATGGCACAGGAGAGGCAGCGCCCCGGCTGGCAATATTCGCGGTAGAGGTGGTGCATCCCCTGCGCATGGTACGCGGCATCGGGCGAGGCGCCCAGCTGTTTGAAGACGCGCACTACCCGATCCGTTTTCGCTGGAAGGGCGCGGAGCACGTCAAAGACCTGAGCCCGAAGGGCGGGCACGGTGCGCTGATCGGCGACCACGAGCAGCCAGGGCAACACCGCGTTTACGATGAGCGTGTCGATGCGGCTCTGGCCGAGGGCGGGATTGCGCTCCTTGGTCGATTTCGCGAGGCGAAGATGGGTCTCCCAGAATGCATGGGGCTGAGCGTGAAGCGCTTCGCGGAGCGCCACCACGGGGTCCTCCGCCTGAACGGCATGCAGCAGGATACCCACCGGATCGCGGTGTAAAAGGCCACCGGGCGTCAGCCAGGCCAGGCCCTGCGCGATGCGGAGCGGCGGGAAGTTCGCCGGGCGCAGGCGGAAAAACGTCCACTGCGTCCGCTCCATCGGGCGGGTGGGGTGCGTCGCCTGCAGCTGGCGGAACCGGTCGCGGAGGCTCATGGCGTAATCGGCCGTCGCGCGATCGGCTTCCAGGAGGTCAGCCGGCTCAGGGATGAGTCCGGCCACGCCGAAGAAAAGCGCCTCGCGGTCGGTGGGGGAATCGATGGCCCGAGCCGTGGCGAGGGGCAGCCGGCGCGCCAACGTCTCCATGGCGTCGTCGTTTTTCGCGTAGCCCAATCCGGCAAAGAGCCGCTCGTACAGGAGCTGTTCGAGATCGGGGCGTGCTTGGTAGCGATCCTCAAGGCGTTGCTGCTTGGCCGTCATCCGGTCGTTGGCGAGCTGCTCGATCCACGCCGTCCGCACGACGGCGGGAACGCGGTTCCACTGCGGTGCGCAGATCAACGCCTGCTCGTCCGCGGCGAGAAACTGGTGCAGCAAGCGTCGCAGTGGGCGGCGGAGCCGCGGGGCGAGGACGAGCTCGGGAAGCACCGTTTGGTCCTCGCGCAGCAGCCCGCCGGTCCACGTGTCGGCGTGGAGCGTGACGTGCAGCACGACGCTGTTGTATCGGGGGTCGTCGTGGTGTTCATGCACGAACCAGTCGCCCGATGTGGTGTGGATTTCGACGGCGCCGCGCCAGGTCATCGATCCGATCTGCAGGTGGGCATCCACAAAGTCGGGGCCAGCATCGGAATTATGCGTGCCGGGATCGTGAATGATGATGGGCGTGCCGTTCGTGGTCGTCAGCGCCTGGGCGTCAAACCGCTGATCCCGCCACAGCGCGTGCACGAGCGCCTCCGGCACGTTGGGAGCGGAGCGCGGCTCGTGAAGGGTGACTGCAATGGTGGCGTCGTCAACGGTGTAGCGACGGTGCGCAGGCGGCGGCTGAGCGGAGTTGGGCATAGCGGTCAAGGGGAGCAGGGTCTACTATTCATCAGAGAGACACGCTCCAGTCCGAATCGTAACGCTCGGGACTACGCGGACCGCGCTGCATTGAGGGTATCACGCAGATCTTGGGCCGCGCGCCCAGCCGCCTGAGCAAAATTCCCCTGCTCGGATGCGAAGATGATGCTGCGGCTACTGTTGACGAGCACGAGCCCATCCTCCGTCGCAGCCGCCTGCATGACGGCCTCAGCATCGCCGCCCTGCGCGCCGACGCCCGGAATGAGAAACGGCAGCGACGGGCACCGGTCGCGCAGCGTAGCCAGCGCGCTGGCATGGGTGGCGCCTGCCACGAGCCCGGCGGTCCCCGCGGCATCGTCCGACCACGCCGCAGCTGCCTCGGCGACGCGCACGAAGAGGGGCGTCTCGCCGTCGCATGGGCACGACTGGAAGTCGTCGGCGCCCGGGTTCGATGTGCGGGCCAGCACGAAAGCGGCCGTGCCGGGGCGATCGAGGAACGGCATCACGCTGTCGCGGCCCATGTAGGGCGCCACAGTGCACGCGTCGAAGCCGAGGTCGTCGAACACCGAGCGGGCGTAGAACCGCGCCGAGTTGCCGATGTCGGCCCGCTTACCGTCGGCGATTGTGAGGTGCGTCTCGGGGATTCGTGCGAGCGTTTGTTCGAGGACGTCCCAGCCCGCCCGGCCGAGCGCCTCGTAGAAGGCGAGGTTCAGCTTGTAGGCGCAGGCCGCCCCCTGGGTGGAGGCCACGATGGCCGCGTTGAAGCGCGCGACGGCTTCGGGTAGGGCGTACGCCTCACGCAGAAAGGCGGGAAGGCGCGCTGGATCCGGGTCGAGGCCCACGCACACCATCGTGTCGCGATCGGTTTGCGCGGTGCGGAGGCGGTCGGTGAAGGAGGGGGCAGCCATGGAGTGAGGGGTTCAGGGAGGCGCGTCGGTGTCGATAACATGGTGAAAGCCGGCATCAAAGTATAGGAACCGGTGTCTCGAAAGAACCGGTGAATGGTGCTGTTATTGCAAAAATCAAAAAAACTTTGCCATGCGCCCAAGTGCGGCGTCTCACCAAAGGGAGGAGCCGCCATAGGTTCACGAAACGAAAGGAACCGACATCACACCAAGCCTTAAAAATTGAACAACCGTTTGAAAATGACGCGACAGCGCCTGCGGCTTTTGGCGCGGCTTCGGCCGGCGTCGAGCCACGCATTGGCTGTTCCTCCACACTTCTCACATTGCGCATAATGCAGCGGGGTACACTTCATGGCGAATAAAGGACTGAGCAACATTAAGGGCGTCTCGAAGGAAGATCAGCGGATGATCCAGGACATCGAGACGATGATGGGGCCCGAGCCCGAGGGCATGGGCTTCATCAAGAACGTCTTCTGGGGCCGCTTTCGGGACGACCTCGTCTTCCCCTATCCGCAAGAGAGCAAGGAGGAGCGGAAGAAGTGCGATGCCCTGCTGGAGGAGTTGGAAGATTACCTCGAAAACGAACACCCGGCGGTCCGCATCGACCAGGAGGAGTACATCCCGGATGAGGTCATTGAGCGGCTCTTCGACATGGGGGTAATGGGCATGATCATCCCCGAGGAGTACGGCGGGCTCGGCCTCGGCGTCACGAGCTACAACCGCGTGCTGGAGCTCATCGGTCGGTACTGCGCGTCGACGGCCGTGATGGTGTCGGCCCACCAGTCCATCGGCTGCAAGGCGCTCGTCCTATTCGGGACCGACGCGCAGAAGGAGAAGTACCTGCCCATCGTAGCGCGGAAGAAGCTGAGCGCGTTTTGTCTCTCCGAGCCCAACGTGGGCTCTGATGCTGCCAACCAGGAGTCGTTTTCCGTGCAGGACGAGAGCGGCGACTACATCCTGAACGGCGAGAAAAAGTGGTCCACCTCTGGCGCGTTGAGCGAGGTGCTCACCGTGATGTGCAAGAACATGGTGAAGAACCCCGAGACAGGCGAATTGGAACAGAAGGGCGTCAACGCGCTCATCGTCACACCCGACATGGACGGCGTGGAGGTGTTCGAGAACAACCGCTCGAAGACGGGCATCCGCGGCACCTGGCAGGCCCGCTTCCGCTTCAACGACGTGCGCGTGCCCAAGGAGAACCTCCTGCACCAGGAAGGCAAGGGGCTGAAAGTCGCACTGAGTTGTCTCAACTATGGGCGCTGTACGCTGTCGGCCGGCGTCACGGGTGCGGCGAAGGCCGCGCGCGATCAGGGCATCAAGTGGGCGCAGACGCGCTACCAGTTCGACCGCCCGCTAGCCGACTTTGAGCTCGTCCAGCAGAAGATTGCCCGCATGTCGGCGCTGACGTACGCGATGGACGCCATGCTCTACATGGTGACGGGCATGCTCGACCGCGGCGACAAAGACATCATGGTCGAGACGGCCATCGCGAAGGTGTTCTGCTCGCACTACGGCTGGGAGGTCATCGATGAGGTGATGCAGATCATGGGCGGTGAGGGCTACATGACCGAGAACGAGGTCGAGCGCTCCTGGCGTGACAATCGCATTCACGCCATCGTGGAGGGGTCGAACGAGGTCATGCAGTCATTCATCTTTGCGTACGGCGGGAAGCAGCTCGCCGAGCAGATGATCGCCGTGCAAGACGCGCTCACGTGGGACACCGACGAATCGATTGGCGCCAACCTGAGCCGCATCCTGGGCAGCGCCTCCAATCCGGCCGTTTTGGAGCGGGCGCTGCCGCTGGCCGGGCAGCTCTTCCTCGGCCTCAAGCCGAGCGCGCCAGACATCCGCGGCGTGCATCCGGCCGTGCGCCCGCACGCCGACCGGCTGGCGACGCTCATCCAGAAGCACTCGCACTACTTCAAGCTGACGAGCAAGTGGGAGCGCGAGGAAATCGTCAAGCGGCAGGCGCAGCAGGCCCGCGTGGCCGACACCGCCATCTACCTGTTCGCGCTGACGACCTCGCTTTCGAAGATGGACGATCAGCTCCGCAGCGGCGCCCATGGGCCGGACTTCGAGCGCGACCGCGCGGCCTTCGAGTACCTGTTCGACTGGTTCGAGAACAAGATCCACCAGCACTTCGGCGAGCTGCGCCACAACGCGGACGAGAGCATGCGCAAGGCGGCCGCGGCGGCCCGCCGGCACAACGACACGCTGCCGAACGAGGACTACTACATCCACGAAGGCAGCCCGCTCGGCCGAGGGGCCGGAAAAGACGTGCCCACCGAGCACATCAAGCAGTTCCCGGGCGAAGGGCAGGATCCGCGTGAGATCGACCGCGCGCCCGGCGAGACGGACGAGCTCAACGTGGACGAGCTGGCGCCGCGCGCCGAACGCGGCGATGGCGCCCCGGACGAGCCCACACCGGCCGCCGAGGACGGCGTCGCCTGATGCGGCGGGGCTCACCGTTGACCAAACACTCGGGCGCAGGGTTCGATTCAGGGAGCTGCGCCTCCGGCGAAAGGACTCATTAAGTGCCCCGATGCGCACTACGTCTCGACGAGCTGGATCTGAATGCTGTCCGGGGCGCGTTCCAATGGCTTGACGGTTGTCGGGTAGGCTGAGAATAACATCTCGATCCACAGATCATCGCAGGCCGCGAGGTCCGTCATGCGGGGGCAAGGCGACTTGCGGCGGCCGCGGTCGTCCCACAACACCGCTTCGCCGGTGCCGACGCCGATGTA
>CAYFRX010000210.1:0-5416 GCA_964345515.1 uncultured Rhodothermales bacterium | reverse complement strand
GGCAACTACCTGAACGCCTCCCTCGTGAAGATGAACGCCGTCAAGAACGACAAGATGGAAGGCATCATGTTGAGCGTCGACGGCTACCTGGCCGAGGGGAGCGGCGAGAACCTGTTCATCGTGCGGGATGGCCGGATCTACACGGCGCCGTCGGGCCTGTCGATCCTGCCCGGCATCACGCGCGACGCCGTCATCACGCTCGCCGAAGAGCGGGGCTACGAGGTCGTCGAGAAGCGCCTGCCACGCGAGACGCTCTACATCGCCGACGAGCTCTTCTTTACGGGTACGGCGGCCGAAATTACACCCATCCGTACAGTGGACGATTACACGATTGGCGACGGTAGCCGCGGCCCCGTCACGAAAGAGCTGCAGGACGCGTTCTTCGACGTGGTCCGCAAGGGCAAGGACCCGCACGACTGGCTCACGTTTGTGGACGTAGACGAACCCGAAACGGCCCCAACGGCGGCGACCTCGTGACGTCAAGGCAACGCGGGCTGCAGAAAAGCACTACGGCGCTGGCGTAGAACGCACAGGTCGTCATGAGCGACGTCAACCTTGCGAATACGATCGCGCGATGGCTGGTCATAGCCGGCGTGGGACTCATCGTCATCGGCGGACTCGTCTGGGTGCTGGGCCGGTTCGTCAACCTCGGCCAGCTGCCGGGCGACTTCTCATGGTCGCGCGGCAACGTGCGCGTCTACGTCCCCCTCGCCACGATGATCGTGCTGAGCCTCGTGCTCACGTTGCTCCTGAACCTGCTGCTGCGCTTTTTTCGATGAGCGCATGGCGCGTGCCCCTTGACGAAGCGCCGCGCGGTTGTATCTTTTCGTGTGGGATGGCATTCTGCCGGTCCCGCCACCATTCCGGTTCCTCCCACCGACGACTCAACCGCCATGCGCACGTTTCTCACCGTCCTCTTTGCCCTTTTCGTGCTCCCGCTCACCGCTGCCGCGCAGGATGGCACATGGACTCCACTGTTCAATGGGGAGAACCTGAACGGCTGGACCCATGTGGGCGACGGCGCATTTTTGCTCGAAGACGGCTTGCTCAAGACGGAGGGCGGGATGGGGCTGCTCTGGTACACGGAGCAGAAAATCCGCGACGCCCAGATTCGCGTCGAATACATGAGCCCCGAGGGCGACAATGCCGGGGTGTTCATCCGCATCCCCGAGCGGCCCACCGAGCCATGGATGCCCGTCAACCGCGGCTACGAGGTGCAGATCGATCCGGAGGCCGACGACTACCACGCCACTGGCGTCCTGTACTCGCTGACCGAAGCCAAGACGCGGCCGGACCAGCCCGGCACGTGGAACACGATGACGATCACGCTCGATGGCGACCGCACGATGGTGCACGTCAACGGCGTGCTTGTGACTGATTACACGGAGGGCGAGCCCGTCCCGGAGAAGCAGGAAGACTACGAGCCCGACCGCGGCCCGCGCCCGACGGAAGGCTACATTGGCCTGCAAAACCACGGTGACGAGGACGTCGTTTGCTTCCGCTCGGTCGCGATGCGCCCGCTCAGCGAATGACACCAAACTCGCTTGCGGAATGTGGAGGTAAGAATGAACGTGTGCAAGGGAGAAACACGTACATACCCTTCACACGCCCTGCCCTTCATACACCAGCGGAGCTTGCGAAGTTGGTGTAAGGGACCTGCGCCACGTGGGGCTGCAGTCCGTCATCCCTCGGCGGCCACCGGCTCGCCACGCTCGGCCTGCTGGATGAGCTGCTCGGCCGTTTCATGACCGAGGTACGCGTCCATCGCCCAGTGCACCATGTAGATGATGGGCGTAATCACGACGGCGATCACGAACTTGTACATGTAGTTGAACAGCGTGATGGCGAGGATCTCCTGAAAGGCGAGCTGCCCGGCGAAGGCCACCGTGAGCACGATGAACGTGTCGATGAACTGCGAGCCGAACGTGGAGCCGGTGGCGCGCAGCCACAGCATCCGCCCCTGCGTGAGGTTGCGCAGCCAGTGGAAGAGGGTGATGTCGACAAGCTGTCCGACGAGATATGCCGTGAGGCTGCCCACGATGACGCGAAGCGAATTGCCGAACACCTGATCAAACGCCTCCTGCGGTACGGGTGAACTCGGATCAACCGGCACTTCCAAGGCCGCGTACAACAGCACAAACTCGAAGACGATCATCGCCATCCCCACGAACGTCACGAAGCGGATCCCCCGCTTACCGTAGTACTCGTTCAGCACGTCCGTGATAATGAACGTGATGGGAAAGGCGATGACGCCGGCCGTCATCGTGACCCGCGTGAACTCCATCCCGAAAAGGGTGAGCGTGAACGGCAGTTCGAAGGCCGTGAAGAACTTGCTAGCCGTCGCCTCGGCGACGACGAGCGCGGTGAGAAAGACGGCTGCGCAGACGACGTACAGCTTCTGCGGGCGGGTGAGAACGTACGCCTGGCGCATGGTTGGGAGCAGACGGATGAGCGGGCATTATTGGCAACGCCAAAAGATACGAGGCGTCGTGAGGTCCGTTCAATGTCAACATTGAACGTTTCGCGACATTCTGCGCCGCCGCTCGTATGCATGACAATCTACAGATTTCCTCTGCTGCCAGACCCTGCCACCAATGCCTCGCAGTTGGTCGCATGTCATCAACCTAGCCTTGCTCGTGGGCCTTGCCGCTAACGGCGTACGAGGGGGCCTGTGGACGTTCGTCGCAGGCGGAATGGCCACGGCCGCGCTGCTGTATGCCACCATTTGGCTGATCGGCCGCTACCCCGAGCACGCCAACGCCCCGAATCAGGAGAAGTACGATGCGCTGCCGCGCGCTGCCAAGCAGCACGTGATGGCCGTGATGCAGCGGTGGGTCTGCTGGGAGACGGCCGGCATTTTGGCCCTCATCACCGGCATTCACTGGCTCAGCAGCAGCCCGGCGGGCAGTCCTCACGAAACGCTCGTCCTGGTGGCTGTGCTCATATTCACGGTGGTGTCGACGGGGGCCGTTCCCTTTCTCATCTGGCGCGTACAGGCCGCGGTAGATGTGCTGTACGAGCAGGCGCAGCCACCCGGTTCTTCGGAGCGCTGAGCGCACGAGGGCGCTGGCAGGCGCACGGTCGTTACATCGCCACCTTCCTGGCCGCGGGCAACGTAAAGCCGAACGTCGATCCGCTGCCCGGCGTGCTCTCCACCTGGAGCTCCCGGTTGTGCGCCCCGAGAATGTGCTTTACGATGGCCAGCCCCAGCCCTGTGCCGTCCCGGTTCCGGGAGCGGCTTTTGTCCACGCGGTAGAAGCGCTCCGTCAGGCGGGCGACGTGCTCCGGCGGCACGCCAATGCCGTCATCCACCACCGACACCTTGATCTCGTCATCAGCGCGGTGGCGGGCGATGACCTCCACGTGCCCGCCGGCATCGTTGTACTTGATCGCGTTGTCGGCGAGGTTCACGAGCACCTGCCGGATCCGCTCACGGTCGCCGCGCGCAGCGGGCAAGCTACCCGGCACCTGACTGCGGAGCTGGATGCTCTTCTCCGCAGCCTTCATCTCCAGCGACTCGGTGACCTCCTCGATGAGCGTGCCGAGATCGAACGGCGCCACATTCATCTCCAGCTCGCCCGTCTCGATCCGCGAGATGGCCGACAGGTCGCGCGCCAGGTTGTCGAGCCGGTTCACGTTGCGCATGATCTTCTCCAGAAACAACCGGTTCACCGACTCGTCCTCGATTGCGCCGTCGAGCAGCGTCTCCGTGAAGCCCTGCACGCTGAAGATGGGCGTCTTGAGCTCGTGCGACACGTTGCCGATGAACTCGCGCCGGTAGTTTTCCATCCGCTTCAGCTCGCGGATTTCGTTTTCGAGCGTTTGCCCCGTGCGGTAGACCTGCCAGATGAGCGTGTTGAGCTCATCGCCCCGGGGCACGGAGGCCGCCTCCAAGTTCTCGAACTGATGCTTGCGGATCTGGCGCAGCGTCGTGAGCGCGAGGTTGATGCGCGGCACGAGCCACGCATGCGCGGCGCCGTAGGTCACACCGCCCATCGCAAGCCCGGCAAGGCCATCGGCCCACCAGGGCAGATTGGCGACGATGGCGACCAGCCCACCCGACAGGACGGCGATCAACCCTGCCATCTTGAGGGCGATGCGGTTGAAGGGCGAATATCGCCAACGCGCTCTCACTGTGGGGCGGCTCATGGCAACGAAGGACGAGGACTCAACGGGAGGATCCCAGGCGTGTCCGCACGGCTCACACCTTGAGTTTAATCGGCATGCCCCAGCCGGGCGTTCCCTGCTGGACGCCGCTCCCAAGCAGCGGCCTTACTCGCGAAACTTGTAGCCGACCCCCTTGACCGTCTCGATGTAGTCGCTCCCGATCTTCTCCCGAATCTTGCGGACGTGCACGTCCACGGTGCGATCCACCACGTACACGTCGGGACCCCACACCTCGTCAAGCACTTCCTGGCGCGAGAACACCTTGCCCGGATGCGAGGCCAGAAAGTAGAGGAGCTCAAATTCCTTGCGCGGGAACCGCATCTCCTTCTCGTCGCCTTCGTCCATCTCCTGATAGACGAGGTAGCGGTCACGGTCGATCTTGAGGTCGTGGATTTTGAGTAGGTCGGGTGGGGTCTCGTTGCGGCGGAACGTGCGCAGGAGCGCCTTCGTCTGGCTGACGAGCACGGGGACGGACACCGGCTTGCCGAGATAAATGTCGGCGCCCACGTCGAGGCCTTCCACCTGATCCTCCTCCTCGGTGCGGGCAGTCAGCATGAGGATGGGAATCGTGCGAAAGTGCGCGTCCTGCCGGAGCCGACGACACACCTCGATGCCGTCCATGTTGGGCATCATCACGTCGAGGATGATGAGATCCGGCTCGACGTCGCGCAGCTTCTCCATGGCCTCTACGCCGTCGCGGGCCACTGCGGTGTCGAAGCCCTCACGACCCAGGTTGTACTCCAGCAGGTCCAGGATGTCATCCTCGTCGTCCACGATGAGGATGGTGGCGACATCCTCCTCCTGCGGATCGTCGTTCGTGGATTCAGGCGGATCAGACGTTGCAACCGGTTGATCAGACATCTGCATTGGTGCCGTGGATGATCAAGGAAACGAGATCGATCTCAATTTAAGGGGAATCCCCCGATGCGCTGTTACGCCAAGATTAAGCCTGAGTGCCTGTCGCTCGCGCCAACGCCCCGCAGGAACGCTGCAGCGGGGTGTGTGCGAAATTCACAGGAGAGGGCCCCCGTGCTATACGAACCCGAGTTGCGAAGTATCTTCGTGGTGCTCAGACGGACAGCCGACCGTAGGCCGTGGACCGGCAGGTCGCGCCGGTGAGGCGGTCTTCGGTCTACCGTCCGCCGTCTTTTCGGACCATCAGCGTGGAAGCCACAACGTAGGTTGTACCAACTCCAGTTATGTCGTTGGTATATGGACGGATGGACGTGGGGAGGTATGAATGGGGAAA
>CAYFRX010000209.1:0-5443 GCA_964345515.1 uncultured Rhodothermales bacterium | reverse complement strand
TTTCAACCTTCAACCTAAAACGTTACCGCTGGCGCGAGTAGGTGATGTAGTCCGTGTTGACGGGCTCACCGCCCTGCTGGCGAACGGCCTGCGCGATCTGTCCCCGGTGGTAGTGGTTGTGTGTGATAACGTGCATGAGCACCTCGCGCACCGGCGTCTGGAACTCCGTCCCTTGACTGTTCAGGTACGCGATCGCCGACTTGAGATCGTACGCGGAGCACTGGTCCAGGAAGACCTGGTAGTCGTCGTGCGTGGCGTCGAGGAGCCGGGCGCAAGCGTCCCAGTCCAGCGACGGCCAGATCGGCACGTCGGCGCTATCTTCCCCGCGGAGCCGCGTGATCCAGACGCGCTTCGTGGCCGGAAGATGCGCCATGAGGGCGCGGGTGCGGGATTCCACGTCGTCGAGCGCGCGCAGCTGATCGAGCCAGCGCGTATTCGCCCAATGATCGTATTCGAACAGGTCGGTGAGGGGGTCGTTCATGCCGATCGAAGAGCGTCCGATGGAAGAATGTCGCGAATGATGGCGTGGTGATGCTCGGAGTGAACACGCACGAACCGGATCCACTCGGGACCGTTCAGCGGGCCGAGGCGCGGATGCTTCAGGCGGCCGGTCGTGCCAGCGAGCGCCTCTAGGTGCGGTTCGAGGGCGTCCAGCTTGGACCGGCTGCGCTCCAGCGCTTCCTTCAGATCCTCCCGCGTTACCGCATCCGGCGGAAGCACGTTGGCGGGCGCCTCGTTGCGGCCGCGCTCAAAGCGTTCCTCGGCCAGCACGGCACGCCCGGTTTCGTTCGGCGCGTCGCTGTCTTGGAGCGGGAGCGCGTTCTGCGCCATGAGCACGGCAGCCTTGAGCGAGCGCCCGTTCGCCAGCCAGATGTGGTACAGATGCTCCGCTGGCGACCAGTCAGAGACCGACGGATCCGGGTCGAACAGGACGTCCTCCGCACGGTCAAGGAGTGCGGCCGTCGCGTCATAGAAGGTGTGGAGGCGGTCGTACTCGTCGCGGACGGAGATGGCGGGCAGCATGGGAACAAGCGGTGTACGAGAAAAGGAATCCGGATGCCGGGGGCCGCGGGGTGGGAAAAGACATTGCGTTCTCCACAGCCGTGTCCCACCTTATATAATCAGCCGTCGAACGTTCGGCGCGGCTGAATGCCCGACCCTGCGCATCGCACGAACCAACTCGACCCGGTCATGTCAACCTGGTACCATCCGCTAGCGTGTCTCGTTCTCTGGAGCATGTTCGGCCCCGTAGCATTCGCCCAACCGGCACCCCAGGCCTTCACCTCGCCCAGTGAGGAAATGAACGGCGCGTTCGGCGCGGCCGTCGGCGGGCTGGCCGACATCAACGACGATGGCATCGCGGACGTAGTGATTGGTGCGCCGAACGAAAGTGGATTTTTCCAGACGCTGGGCGCAGGCAACGCCTACGTATTCAGCGGTGCGGACGGGACCGTAGAGTACGAACTCGTGTCGCTCAATGAAGCAGAGGACGGGCGATTCGGCGGCGCCGTCGCGGGGCTCGGTGACGTGGACGGCGGGGCGGACGATTTCGTGGTCGGGGCCAACGGGGAGGACGATGGCGCCGGGCGGGCGTACGTCTACTCCAGCTTCGACGGCACTGTGCTCCACACGTTGGCGTCAGCCAACCCCGAAAATGACGGCCAATTCGGACGGGCCGTCGCCGGCGTAGACGACGTGGACGGCGACGGGTATGCCGACGTGATCGTTGGCGCGCCGCAGGAGGGTCTAGTTAACGCGACGAGCGGGGGGCGTGCTTACCTGTTCAGCGGCAACACGGGTTCACTGCTCGCCACCTTTACCTCGCCCAGTCCGGCCGACTTCGGACGGTTTGGCAGCGCGTTGGCCGGTCTCGGCGACGTGAGCGGCGACGGCGTGCCGGACGTGCTCGTCGGCGCTGAGCAGGAAGGCGCAGAGGGCGGCGGACGGGCGCACGTGTTTAGCGGCGCGGACGGCACTGTGCTGTACTCACTCGACTCGCCCAATTCTGAGTCGGGCGGCGCCTTCGGCGGTGCCGTGGCCGGGCTGAGCGGCAGCGTCGATGGCGACGACACGCCGGATCTAATCGTTGGCGCGCGCGGCGAGACCGTGGACGGTGCCACCCGCGCCGGGCGGGCGTATCTCTTCAGTGGAAGCGACGGGACGCTCATCGAGCCGCTCCAGTCGCCCAACAGCGGGCAGGGCGGCTTTTTCGGGATCGCGGTGGCGTCGGTAGCCGATGGCAATGGTGACGGTGTGCCGGATGCACTCGTCGGGGCCGATGGCGAGTCGAACGGCGCCGGTCGGGCGTACGTGTTTAGCGGCACCGAAATGACGCCCTACTTCGATCTCACCTCGCCCGACAGCGAGTCGGATGGCGGTTTTGGCGAAGCCGTGGCCGGGGCGCCGCGCCCGGACGGGCGGGCCGACCCGGTGGTGGGCGCGCGCCGCGAAAACCCCGACGCGAGTCCGGGCGATGCCGGCCGGGCGTACGCCTTCAGCGGGTCGGTGCTCCCCGTCGAACTGGTGGAGTTCACGGCGCAGTCGGCCGAGGCCGGGGTGGTAACGCTCGCGTGGACCACAGCGTCGGAGACGAACAATGCCGGCTTCGCTGTGGAGCGGCGCCCGATCGACGATGCGCAGCCCGCCGCGGAGTTTGCCCGCATCGGCTTCGTGAACGGGGCCGGGACGACGACCGAGCCGCAGCCGTATCGCTTCCGCGACAGCGATCTTCCGGCGCACGTGACCCGGGTGGCCTATCGCCTGAAGCAGATCGACCATGACGGCGCGGCTACGCACTCGGAGGCGATCGAAATCGAAGTGGGCGCCCCGGTGCGATTCGCCCTGCGGAGCAACGTGCCCAACCCCTTCCGCAATCAGACCACGATTCACTACGACCTGCCCCGACCCGGCCCCGTTCGTCTCGCCGTGTACGACGCCCTCGGGCGCCGCGTCGCGGTACTGGTCGATGAGGCGCAGTCTACCGGGCAGAAGCAGGTCACCCTCGACGGACACCGGCTCGCAAGCGGGGTCTACATGCTCCGCCTCGAAGCCGGCGGACGAATCGCGCACCGCCGCATCACTGTCGTGCGATGAGCTTGGGTTTCAGGCCGTCCACGTGCCTGGCGGACCGGCTGCCATAACCCAAGTTGTGGCTTCCACGGTGATGGTCCGAAAAGACGGCGAATGGTAGACCGAAGACCGCCTCACCGACGCGACTGGCCGGTCCACAGTCGGCCGTCCGTCTGAGCACCATGAGAATACCTCGCCACGTGGGTTGCCATAAGAAAGGGGCTCCCCCAGGCGGAGGAGCCCCTTTCGTGATAGATGATGTGGGTTCAGGTTAGGCGTCAGTCGTCGCCCTCATCGTCGTCCAGCACGATCTGGCCCCGGACTTCTCCCGCGGGATTCTCGACCGTGTGGACGTTGACGTAGGTGTTCCCGGCGTCCATCTCGGCGATGAGCGACTCCAGGCTGCCATCGAAGCCATCGAGGGCGATCACGTCATCCGCCGTGATCGTGCCCTGCTCGACGAGCGCGCCGCGCGGCGTGACAGCATCTTCCTCGGGTCCGGTAACGCTATCAGCAAATTTGAGCAAGAAGGCTATGACCGGACCGTTCTCGTCCGGGGCGCCGAGGTGGATGTGAGCCTGCGTAACGTCTTCGATGTCTTCGAGCTTGACCTTGTAGCGGAGCTCATTCCGGGCCGGGATGTACTGGAATTTCGCCTCGCCCTCAGCGTCCGTTTCCACCGCGTCCGGCACTTCGTTTTCGCCTTCGAGCTCGGCTTCGTACACCTTGGCGTCCTCTTCGCCCTCATCGTCATCGCCCTCGTCATCCACGCGGGGCAGTTCGAGGACCGTGCCATCCGCGGTGACCGCGAGCAAGCCGAACTTGGGGCCCGGCGGTGGGGTCAGGAAGCCGGAGGCGACGACGGTAAGCGCCGAGCCGCCCAGCTCCGAGAGGTTGGCCTCGAAGGAAGCAACCGTCGTGCTGCCGTCGGCCGTCGTGACGTCGAGCACATATTCGGCGGGCGCGACGCCTTCCACGTAGCCCTGGAAGCTGCCGTACGAGATGTCATCCACGAGCGTCGGACCGCCCTGGACAGCGACGTCCACCGTGGGCGCATCGGTCGCGCCATGGAACGCAAGCAGGTCCACCGTGCCGGGGTTGGCTGCCTCCGTCTTCGCCGGCGCGTACGGGTACAGGTTGAACGCGATGTCGATGCCTTCCGGGTTTTCTTCAAACGGCGGCTTGTCGAGGAAGCCCGGTAGCACGCCATCCGCCACGACGATGTACTGCTGATCTTCCTCTAGCGTCGTGTCCTCGAAGAAGGTCGCGATGGCGTCGTCGACGCTGCGACTGTCTGCCGGCGCGACGGCGACTTCAACGTCGGTCGGCAGCATGAGGAACTCGGTGGCCGTGCGGTACTCGAAGTCGTCGAGCGCGAGCATGCCGTTGACGTACACGTCCACGACGCGCGCTTTCGGATCGTCGGCGTTGTGGATGACCTGCACCTGTGCAGTGGCTTCGTTGTCTTCAGCGAGCTGGGCGACCGGCTCCGAGGGGGCGCTTCGGGTGTCCGCCTCGTTGGTGCCCGTGAGTTGGTCCGCGCAGCCGGTCAGGCCAACGACCAACAGCACGGCCATCAGTAATCGAAAAGTCGTTTGCGAAATGCGCATAGAGCCTATCCTCCTTTGGTGTGTGTTTGTCGGGGGGTGAGTGTACAACAGAGCGCAGGTCCCGCAGCCCGATGGCCGCGGAAGCTACGCACCTGCGGCCAATGGACGAGTGGAGTTCGTGATGGTTACAGGAACTGTAAAGTTCGCTGGCGCTTCACAATGGGTTCATGATAGGGATACAAACGGTAAGCCGAAGAGGAACGAATCGAAAGCGCTTACGGCGCTCAGAGCGTGAGAATGGTGTTATCCCTGCACATCGCGCACCTGACCTCCACCACGCCGGACGCCTAATTCTCATCGTGGACCCAATCCCACGCTGACGCTCCCCGTTCAACGACGCGGGCGCGATCGGCCGGCAGCAGGAAGCCCTCCTCGATGAGGGCGTCAGCCGCCTGGCGCACCTGCTGCCGGTAATCGGCGCGGCCGTCGTAGAGCGCCTCGATGGCGGGTCGCGGGTCGCCGGCCGCCTGCCGCTCGGCGCGCGTGGTGGGCAGCGGAATGTACGTGCCCCAGAAGTCGTCGATCTCATCGCGGTTGGCGGGCGCGTCGAGACGGAGGCTCCATGGCGCGTACGTGGCGAGCGGCACGCGCAGGCCCACGTTCCGCACGCCGCCCACCTCGTTGCCGATCCGGTCGACCTGCGGCGCGCGCAGTCCAAACGTGCCGTCGAGGACCGGCGGTTGGCGGTCGACGATGCCGTCGGTGCGCCAGCGCGGCCCGTAGTCGGCGCGGTACGCCGTGTGGATCACGTCCGGCCATGCCAC
>CAYFRX010000208.1:0-5468 GCA_964345515.1 uncultured Rhodothermales bacterium | reverse complement strand
TCCAAGATCTTCTTGCCGATGGCGTGGCGCCCGTCTTGCACGGCGCGCACGGTGCTGGAGTCGGGGTCGTTCGTGGCCACCTTGTGCTGCAATTCGGCGAAGAGCTCTTCGAAGCGTTTCATGGGAGGCGGGGATGGTGAGGTCAGCACGTCGTAATGCGGTGCACAACATACAAGCCGCAGGGAATCGGTCGAAGTCCTTTGACGGAAATTCGCGGGTCAAGCGGCCTCGTTGGAGGAGGCGCGGACGCGGTCGGCCGCCACGCGCCCATCGCGCAGCCGGATGCGGCGCTCGGTGACGGCTTCTACCTCGGCAAAGTGGTGGGTGACGACGATCACAGTGCGCCCTTGCTCGCGATGAACGTCTTCCAGCAGGTGCACGATCTGTGCGCCGGTGTCGGCGTCGAGGTTGCCGGTCGGCTCATCGGCGAGCAGGACAGGCGGATCCGGGGCGAGGGCCCGGGCGATCGCCACGCGCTGCTGCTCGCCGCCCGACAGCTCCGGCGGTCGGTGGTCGGCGCGGTCGGCGAGGCCTACGACGGCCAGGCACTCGTCGGCGCGCGGCTGGCGGATTTCCGGTGCGACGCCCGCCAAGATCAGCGGCAGCGCCACATTTTGCCGCGCCGTCATCGTGGGTACGAGGTGAAACTGCTGGAAGATGATACCCACCATCGACCGTCGGTAGGCCGCCTGCGCGTCCCGGTCGAGCGCGCCGAGCTGCCACTCGCCAACCGCGACGGAGCCAGACGTGGGCGTATCGAGCGCGGCAAGCAGGTGGAGGAGGGTCGACTTGCCCGAGCCGCTGGGGCCGGTGATGGCCACGAACTGCCCCTGTGGCATGTCGAGGGTGACGCTGTCGAGCGCGTGGACGGGCGTGGAGCCCATCTGGTATCGTTTCGAGACGTCGCGCAGTCGAATGAACGCGTCGTCGCGGGGAGAGGGCGGCATGGGGTAGGAGCCGGATACAACAAGGTGTGACGACTCGTACCTGCATCCTCACAGCGGGTTGCGACGGACCGGCCCGGTATGACCGAGAATTCATCGGCTCCAACGCCTTCGTTCCCCATTCGGACGGTGCGCTACGGTGGAACTTATGGCGGCGCCTTTGTATCATCGCCAATGGTTCAAACCATCACTTGCCCCGCTGCACACGACGAACATCACTCTGGATTCTATGCATCAACTGCTCCAACTCCAAACCCCCCGCACCGCGCTCGTCGACCGTCTCCGCGCCGAGGACGTTTCGGTGGCTACGCAGGCGTTGGGCGTCACCGGCTTCGCGCTGCTCACGGCGCTGGGCGCGCAGTTCAACGTGTACATTTACCTGTGGGAGGTGCCCATCACGCTCCAGACGCTTGCCGTGTATGGCAGCGGCCTGTACCTGGGCTGGCGAAACGGACTCCTCGCCCAGCTGCTGTACGTGGCGATGGGCCTCTTCATCCCCGTGTACGCCGGCGATGGCCACGGGCTGACGTACCTGGCGGGAGCCATGTCGGCCGGATACCTGCTTGGCTACCCGGCGGCGGCCGCGGTCATTGGCGCGCTGTCGACGCGGTGGAACTCGCTCTCGGGCAGCGTCCTCGCAACCATTGGGGGCTCGCTCGTCCTCTTCACGTGCGGCGTCGTCTGGCTGCACTACGCCGCCGATCACGCCACGTGGTGGGAGTCCATCGACAAAGGCTGGCTTCGCTTCGTGCTGATCGATTTGGCCAAGATTATCTTCGTCGGTCTCGTGTATACGGGCACCCGCCAGCTTCAGAAAAAATAATTGCATGGGGTCAACCGTTCTACGAGGGCGCTACCGAACCCGGTGGCGCCCTTTTTGTTTGTATCTGTGTGCGAACGTCCCACGCAGCACAAGGGTCGAATGCGCCTGCTCATGATGTTCGGTGCCGCCATGCGGAGCTCATGGTATCTCGTTACGTTGTGTGTTACCGCGCTGGCAGGCAGCGCGCTGATGGCTCCGCGTGGAGCCGTCGCTCAGACGCATCCTACGGCCTACCGGTCCCCGGCCGATAGCACGTCGGACCTCGCGGCCCGCTACCCCGACGAGTCGATCCTGTCCGACCGGTTCGTGCGCACCGAGGGGCAACGCGGCCTCAACCTGCTCTACAACATGAAGTTTGAGCAGGCCAAGGCGATCTTCGACGAGATCAGCCGCCGCTACCCCGATCATCCCGTTGCGCCGTTTCTGAAGGGGCTCAACATCTGGTGGAATGAGATCATGCTCAATCTGCCGAATACAGCGCACGACGAGGTGTTCTTTTCGGCGATGGACGAGGTCGTTGCGCGGTGCGATGCGATCCTGGAAGACGATCCAAGTCACCTCGATGCACTCTTTCTCCGGGGGGCCGCGCTCGGATTTCGAGCCCGCCTCCACTCGAACCGTGCAAACTGGTTCAAGGCTGTGTTGGACGGCAAGCGGGCCATCGGCGACGTACGCAAGGTGGGCCAGCTCGCGCCCAACAATCCGGACTACGTGTTCGGCAAGGGGATGTACGACTACTACGCCGCCATCATCCCCGAAAACTACTCGTTCGCCAAAGCTGTCATGTTCTTCCTGCCGGATGGCGACCGCGAGCGCGGGCTACAGCAGCTCCAGATGGCAGCACGGAACGGGCAGTTCATCCAGACCGAAGCCGTGTACTTCCTGCTCCAGGTGCACTACCTGTATGAGGAGGACTTCGCGAGGAGCCGGCAGTACGCCTCGTGGCTGCGCGAGGAGCACCCGGACAACCCGTACTTTCACAGCTATGAGGGACGGGCGTATCTGCGCTGGGGGCGATGGAATACGGCGACGCGCATCTTCGAGTCTATCCTGGAGCGGTACCAGCAGCAGAAAGAAGGATACAACACCTTTTTTGCCGAGCAGGCGCTCTACTTCATCGCCCGCGACCGGATGCGCACCGACGCCTACGAGGAGGCGCTCGATTATCTCGTAAAGCTGGAAGCGCTGACTGCCGGCGCCGCGTCCGAGAGTCCGTACGGTACGCTCGGCCGGTTGCGGCAGGGCATGGCGTACGACGCCCTCGGCAAGCGCGCCGCCGCGGAGCACCGGTACCGCCAGGTGCTGGAGATGGAGGACGTCAACGACAGCCATGCCCGCGCGGAGCGGTACCTGCAGGCGCCGTATGAGGGATAGGCCCGCTCCGCTCCGCGTCAAGTGCGCCTCGGCGCGTCATGGATGGTCATATGCTCGCTCTGCTCGCGTCACTGGGCCAGTGGCCGATTTCTGACAATCTACGACGTGAGCGCAGCGAACCCATGACGGCGAGTGGAGCGAACCTCTCAACGCGCCGAAGGCGTACATGCCGAACGAAGCACTCGGCGAAACGTACCTTAATACAGCTATTGTTTCTACAGACTCTATCCCTCCTGCCATGCACTTCCGATACACCGAGTGGGACGCTCAGCGTCACGGCACCGACCAGCCGCTCTTCGACCAGCTGTTCGATCTCTTCCAAAAGCTTTTGGAGCACACGGCCGGCGACGCGCAGGAGGCCCTGAGCTGGCTCACCCAGCTCGATGAGCAGTACGGCCTGACCGACGGCGAAGAGATGGGCATCGGTGACTTCATCGAGGAGCTCAAAAAGCGCGGGTATCTCAGGGACGATGAGGAGTCCGGCACCGTGCAGATCACGGCGCGCACCGAGCGCACGCTGCGGCAGCGGTCGCTGGAGGAGATCTTCAGCAAGCTGCGCAAGCACGGGCAGGGCAACCACCGCACACCGTACGCGGGGCAGGACGGCGAGCGCCTCCCCGAGACGCGCCGCTGGAAGTTCGGCGACGACGTCAACATGCTCGACGTGACCGGGACGCTCTCCAACTCGTTCAAGCGGTCGGGCATTGGGCGCAACTGGAATCTGCAGGAGGACGACTTCCGCGTGCACGAGACGGACCACCGCTCGACGATGGCGACGGTCCTGATGATCGACCTCTCGCACTCGATGGTGCTCTACGGCGAGGACCGCATCACTCCCGCGCGCAAGACCGCGCTGGGGCTCGCCGAGCTCATCATGACGCGCTATCCGAAGGATACGCTCGACATCGTGGCCTTTGGCAACGACGCCTGGGAGGTGGAGGTGAAGGACCTGCCGTACCTGGAGGTGGGCCCGTACTACACGAACACGCGAGCCGGCCTGCAGCGGGCGCGTGACATCCTGCACCGGCGGCGCAACCGCAACAAGCAGATCTTCATGATCACCGACGGCAAGCCGAGCTGTCACATCGAGAACGGCCGCATGTACCGCAACGCCTTCGGACTCGACCGCAAGATCGTGAACAAGGTGCTCGACGAGGCCGTCGTGTGCCGCCGTGAGGGGATCCGGATCACGACGTTCATGATCGCCCGCGACCCGTATCTGCAGAACTTCGTGCGCGAACTGACCGAAGCCAACCACGGCCGCGCCTACTACGCTGATCTCGACAACCTGGGCGAGTTTCTGTTCGAAGACTACGTCCGCAACCGGCGCAAGCGGCTGCGGTAGATTCGGGTCGCAGTTGAAGGTTGGCAGGGTTTGGACATAGAACCCGTTTCAATTCATGCCTCGGGGCTCCGAGCGGCTGGGGCCGCAAGTCATGCCCGTGGCGCAAATCGCTCCCGATCTTGGCGCGTAGCTCCACTACGAACCGCGTCGAGGTCCGATTTTCACCACCTCGTTGCCCGCTCTCGCCGTCCGACCCAAAATCAAAACAGGTTCACAGAGCTCCCGGTCCATCGTGCCACCCCCGAGGCGCAGACCCGCTGAACGTTCCCGCGCATGATCTACAGCAGGATGCGATGGACGACGCCTCGTGAAACCCAGACACTTTGAAATGGAAATGGTGTAACATTTCAACCTTCCAACCTATAATCAGGGGGCCGCTTTCGGGCGGCTTCTTCTTTGTCCCTGGATTGAAGACTTCCGCGTATGCCGCAGCGCGTCCCGTTTCGCCCCAAGCAGAGCCTTGGGCAGAACTTTATGCACGACCCCAACATGGTGCGCAAGATCGTGGGCGCGCTGCAGGCGCCGCCCGATGCGCACGTCGTGGAGGTGGGCGCGGGTACGGGCGCGCTCACCGAGGAGCTCCAGCAGCGCTACGATCGGCTCACGGTGGTCGAGATTGACGAGCGGGCGGTGGACGTGCTGCGCGAGCGCTTCCCGGATCTCGACGTGCGCGAACAGGACATGATGGATCTCGACTGGGCGGCGCTGGCCGGGGAGAAGGGGGGGCTGCGCCAAGAAGGTATGACCCACAAGGGGCCTCTGCACGTCATCAGCAACACGCCGTACAATTTGACGACCGAGCTGATGTTCGCCCTGCTCGATGCGCGCGAGCACGTCGCTGAGGCGGTGCTCACGATGCAGAAAGAGGTGGCCGAGCGCCTCGTGGCTGCACCGCGCACGAAGGCATACGGCATCTTAAGCGTCATCATGCAGCTGTACGCCGATCCGGAGCTGCTCTTCACCGTCTCGCGCCACGTGTTCT
>CAYFRX010000207.1:0-5473 GCA_964345515.1 uncultured Rhodothermales bacterium | reverse complement strand
TCGGCCCCGATGCACCGGTAAATCGCACGCTTCTCCTCCAGTTCAGCCTCCGTGTTCGACGCGCTCATGACCTCAACACAGAGCTCCGGTGCACATGTCGCAGGATCACCCGTTTCGCGCACTCCGGCAAAAGAAAAAAACGCCGCCCCATCCGAGGTGATCGGAGGAGCGGCGCCACGCCCATCGGGATTGCAATCCACAATCCCACATCCAGAATCGACAGCCCTCAGGTGCCGGCCGAGTAGTCGGTGGCGTAGTGCTCCTGCTCGTCGCTGAGCGCGTCGATCTCGATGCCCATCGTAGCGAGCTTGATGCGGGCGATCTCCTGGTCAAGCTCCTCAGGCAGATCGATGACGTGTGGGCCGAGGTCCTCGCCGGCCTCGTGCTTCTGCACGAGCGCTAGGTGCGCCTGGAACTGGTTGGCGAAGCTCATGTCCATCACCTCGCTCGGATGCCCTTCAGCGGCGGCGAGGTTGACGAGGCGCCCGTCGGCCAGGACGAACACCTTCTTGCCGTTCTCCAGCGTGTACTCGCGGTTGTTCTCGCGCACCTCACGGGTGTCGACGGACAGCTCGGCGAGCTCCTTCAGGTTGAGCTCGACGTCGTAGTGCCCTGTGTTGGCGACGATAGCGCCGTCCTTCATGCTCACGAAGTGGCGCCCGCGGATCACGTCCTTCATGCCGGTCGCCGTCACGAAGATGTCGCCGATCTGGGCGGCTTCGTCCATCGTCATGACGCGGTGGCCGTCGAGCGTGGCCTTGAGCGCGGCCGTCGGCTTCACCTCGGTGACGATGACGTTGGCGCCCATGCCCGTCGCGCGCATCGCGACGCCGCGGCTGCAGTGGCCGTAGCCGGCGACGACGAAGTTCTTGCCCGCCAGCATGACGCTGGAAGCGCGCAGGATGCCATCGATCGTGCTCTGGCCCGTGCCGTAGACGTTGTCGAAGTCCCATTTCGTCTCGGCGTCGTTCACGGCGAAGACGGGGTACAGGAGCTTGCCGTCGTCATCCATCGCACGGAGGCGGTGCACCCCAGTCGTCGTCTCTTCGGAGCCGCCCACGATGGTGTCGGCCATCTCGGGGTACTCGGAGTGGACGCGGAAGATGAGGTCGGCGCCGTCGTCAAGCGTGAGGTGCGGCGGCGTGTCGATCGTGCGGTCGATGCTCCAGTAGAAGTCCTCCGTGCTCTGGCCGTGCCAGGCGTAGATCTCAGCCATGCCGTTCTTGGCCAGGGCAGCGGCCACTTCGTCGTTCGTCGAGAGCGGATTGCAGCCGCTCCAGGCCACATCCGCGCCGCAGGCGGCGAGCGTCTCCACCAGCACGGCGGTCTCTTTGGTGACGTGGAGGCAGCCAGCGATCTTGTAGCCCTCGAACGGCTTGCTCTCGGCGTATTCCTCGCGAAGCTGCATGAGCACGGGCATCCGGCTCTCGGCCCACTCGATGCGCTTGCGGCCCTTGTCGGCCAGGCTGAGGTCGCGAACTTTATACTGTCCTTCTTTGTGATCCATAACTGTGTGGAAGCGGGTGTTGGTCGAAGCGTATGTACGTTAATATCGTTGTAGTGGGCAGACATCTATAACCCGATGGGCGGGTTCGGGTTTGAACTTGCGCCAAATTTCACCAGTCAGGTCACCCTCGACGAGTGGCCTTACTGCAGGAGCGCAGCAACCAGCGCACTGACCACGGCGATGAGCACCGTGATCTGAATCCCGACGAGCCACACGAACTGGCGCGACACTTTATCGTCGAGCGCATCGATACGCCCGTTGATGGCTTCGAAGCGCTGGTCAATCGCTTCAAACCGCCGATCGATGGATTCGAAGCGCTTGTCGATGGACGCGAAGCGCTTATCAATCGATTCGAAGCGCTGATCGATGGATTCGAAGCGCCGGTCGATCGACTCGAACCGCGCGTTCATCGACTGCTCTAGCGAGCTGATGCGCGCAGCCAGTTCCTCCCGAAACCGATCCACCTTTTGATCAAGATGGATGACCATTTCGCGCAGTTCATTCTGCGCCTGCGCGTGGTCGGACACGCGGCCTTCCAGATAGGCCACCCGCTCTTCAAGACTCTCCGGCATGACGCGCTGTACGGTGAGTGAATGGGAATGCGATGTCCCCCGAAGCAATTAAGATACCGTCGCATCCAATAATTGCTCCACGCAGGCAAGCCCATCGCTACACGAAGAGCATCACGAGCGCGGCGTAGACGACCATTGCCATGCCGCCGGCCCAGAGCGCGAGCGGGAACTGGGTGTAGACGTGGTCCATGAGGTCGGTGCCCGTGGCGAGCGACGAGAGGATGGTGGTGTCGGAGATGGGCGAGCACTGGTCGCCGAAGACGCTCCCGCCGACGACGGCCGCAAAGCAGAGCGTGATGAAGAACGGAACCTCCAGCACGGCCCACGCCAGCGGCATGGCCACGGGGAAGACGACCGCGTACGTGCCCCACGAAGTGCCCGTCGAAAACGCGATGAGCATGCAAAGCACCATGAGCAGGCCGGGCAGCACGACGGGCGTGATCACATCGCCCATCGTGGCGACGACGTAGTCGGCCGTGCCCACCGCGTCGGCCACCTCCTTGAGCGTGACGGCCAGCGCGAGGATGATGGCGCCGATCGTGACGCCGCGGCAGCCGTCCACAAAGCCGTCGATTGTCTCTTGCAGCGAGAGGCCCTTCGCGAGCGCGATGCCCATCCCCACGAGCACGGCCAGCACAAACGCCTCGGCGATGAGCAGCGTTGGATCCTCCGTGTTGCCCATGATGAAATACGTCACCACATACGGGATGATGGCGACGCCCAAGAGCGCCCCGATCGGCCCGAAGAAGTCGACGAGGCCGGGCGCGTAGTCGTCCGGCACCTGCTGCTTCGTGAGCTCGTCCGAGGTGAGCGGATTGGCACCGTCGCGGTCCAGCTTGCCCGTCGTGCGCGACCGGTCGATGGCTGCCCGCATCTTTTTGCCCGGCACGAACGGCAGCTTCTCCCACGCGAAGCCGAGCGTGAGCACGATGGCGAAGATCGCGTAGAAGTTGAATGGCAGCGACGAGAAGAAAAAGGCGATGCCGTCCTGCGCCGTCTCAAAGAGCGGGATGGTGCCTACCACAAGCCCGCCCACGTAGATGGGCCACACGTTGAACGGGATGAGTGTGGCCGCCGGCGAGGCCGTCGAGTCGACAACGTACGAGATCTCTTCGTGCGACACGTTGTGCCGGTCGCTAATGGGCCGCACGGTGGCGCCGGTGAGCACCGTGCTGATCGTGCCGCCCTGGTGGAAGACGAGCCCCATCATCCAGGCGAAGAACTTGGCCGTCTTGGGCCCGCGCACGATCTTGCCGCTCGCCCAGTTCGCGAACTTGAGCGCGCCACCGGTGCGCGTCCACAGCCCGATGAGCCCGCCGAGTGCCCAGAGGTACACGAGCAGGATGAGCGCGAAGTCCTGCGTGCCGATGGCCGGAATCAGAAACTCCTGCACGATATTGAGCTCCCCCGCAATCACGCCGCCGACGGCGATCCCGAGGAAGAGCGCGCTGACGACCTCGCGCGTCCAGAACGCCAGCACAATGGCCACGAGCGGCGGCAGCACGGACCAGAACCCGTAGTGCCCGTCCTGCTGCGGGAAGTGCCCCGACGCCCCGACGGCGCCCGCGATGACGAGCAGCGCGAGGCCGACGAACCACCAGCGCATCGACGAGTAGCTGGACCCTCCACCGTTGGGGCCGGACACAGATTCCGTGGGAGGCGGTGCAGTCTCTTCCATGAGTCAGGAGGTATTAATCACAGAGTGGGGTCCGCCACACGATAACGGTCAGCGCGCTCGCGTACCAAACGGGCCCTACGGCCGCTGCCGGTGAAGGACGCGCCCGGGCCGGTCGCCGGTGAAGGCGCCGCCCTGCACGGCGAACTGCCCATTTACGAGCACGTGCTCGACGCCCTCGGCGAGCCGGTGTGGATCCTGGAATTCCGCCGTGTCGCGCAGCCGCTCCGGGTCGAAGACGACCACGTCGGCGTACGCGCCGGCGCGGAGCTGCCCGCGGTCTTGGATGCCCATCACCGAGGCCGAGAGATGCGTCATGCTGCGGATCGCGAAGCCCAGTTCGACGACGCCCTCCTCCATCACGTAGCGGCGGAGCTTGCGCGGGAAGGCGCCATAGTTGCGCGGGTGCGGTACGCCCTCGCCCATCGCCACGAGCCCGCCGTCCGAGCACGTCATCGTCCACGGCTGCCGCATGAAGCGCCGCACGTCCTTCTGGTTCATGTTGAACGAGACGATGCCCGGGTTTTCCTGCACGATGAGGTCCAGCGCGGTCACGAGCGGATCGTCGCCCCGCGCCTGCGCCACCTCGGCCAGCGTCTGGCCCTCGATCGAGGGGTCGGGGTCGAAGGTGCGAAACTGGATCCGATCGGCCCCGCCGCGGCGGGCGAGGTTCGCCTCCATCGCCTCCAGCATGCGGGTGCGCGTCTCGGCGTCGCGGATGCGGGCCACGAGCGAGTCGCGCCCGCCGGCCTCCGCCCAGCGCGGGACGAGCGCCGCCGTCAGGCTCGTCGCCGACGCGTCGTACGGGTACTGGTCGGCGAAGACCTCGACGCCCTCGTCGCGCGCCCGCTCGACGCGCGCGGCGACGGCCGCAGAGAAGCCCCACACCGGTGGCCCGAGCGCCTTGATGTGCGTGACGATGCCGGGGAGGTCCGCCCCGCGAGCGATCTGGATCACCTCGTCGACGGCCGCGATGAGGCCGATCGTGTAGTTCGACTCGTCGCGGATGTGGCTCTGGTAGACGCCGCCGTACTCCGCGGCCACCTCGGAGAGCGCGATGAACTCGTCCGTCTCGGCGTAGCTGCCGGGCGCGTAGAAGGGACCCGACGACAGGCCGAAGCCGCCGTCCTCCATCCCCTGACGGACGAGGTCCTGCATCCGAGCAAGCTCGTCGGCGGTGGGCGCGCGGTCGGCCATGCCCATCACCTCGCGGCGGATCGCGCCGTGCGGGACGAGCGGCGCGGCGTTCACGCCGAGGCCGTGCTCGAGCAGATCCGCGCGCTGTTTTTCGAGATCAACCGCTCCGCCGCCATCCGGATTGATGACGACGGTCGTGATGCCCTGCGCCAGAAGCGGCTCGGCGGCGCTCAGCGTGTCGTCGGTGAGACCGGAGCCGGCGTGGGAGTGCACGTCGATGAAGCCGGGGGCGACGTACAGCCCGGCCGCGTCGATCACCTCGCGCGCCGTGGCGCCGGCAAGATCGCCGACCGCGGCGATGCGGTCATCCCGGACCGCGACGTCGGCGCGCACCCACGGGATGCCCGTGCCGTCGAGCACCCGCCCCCCGCGAATCAGCACATCGTATTCCTGCGCCGAAGCAGCGTGCGGCATGGCTGTGCTCGCCACTCCCATTCCAAGGATGAGAAGAACCGTCCCCCAAAGCTGTTTTATCATGCGTTTTGCGTTGTGCGGTTCGCGTTGTGCGGTTCGCGTTGTGCG
>CAYFRX010000206.1:0-5480 GCA_964345515.1 uncultured Rhodothermales bacterium | reverse complement strand
GGACCTGGGGGACGACCCACCGCATGAAGCTGCCGCACCTCGGGTTCGCCGGGTTGCCGTTGCTGGATAACCTCTTTTCGCGCGAAGTGGCCATGCCGGGCGGGCCGGAGTCGCTCTTTTTGAACGCAGTAAGCTTGCAGGAGGCCCCGCACTTTCCTCGTGCCGCATTTAATTCGGCCTATCAGGGCATCTACGATTTGTCAAACCTGGAAGGCTCCCTGTTCATGACCGGCGGCGGGTCATCGGGCCATTTCAAGTCGCCCTACTACATAACCTCACGGAGACGTGGGCACGCGGCGAGCGGGTGCGGCTCGACCCCTCGGCGCGGACGGCGGCCTACACGCTCACGCTCGCGCCGGCGCCGGACAGTGAGTAGGCGACACCGCACGCCGGTAACGGGGCCGCATACGTCTTCACCTTTCACTGCCATACAGGGCACGCCGGGCTCGACGCGCCGGCCTACACCATCTCCACGCTCAGCCAGTGCACACGATGCCTCGCATTGAGCACGCTGCTCTTTGGACCGCTGATGTAGAGCGAGCGCGTCGGTTTTACGAGCGCTCCTTCGATGCAAAAGCCGGGTCGCGATACTACAATCCGCAGAGGCCGTTTGCCTCTCCCTTTCTGCGCTTCGGGTCCGGCACGCGGCCTGAACTGATGCCCATGCCGCTTCAGATGCCTAAACCGGATGGCAGCTCACGGGCATGAAGTGGGGGGTGGACTTGGGCGCCGCCCCGCAGCTCAGGGCCATCGGCTCGCCCTCTTCGTGGCGGATCGTCACGTCGTAGGTACGGCCGTCCCCGCCGAGACGGACCCGCGACGAGCGGCCGTTCTCGGCGGTGTGCACCCGCGTGAGCGCGTCGAGCGCGCGGCGGCCCAGCTGCTCGCGCAGAAACACGGCCGCGGCCTGCACCGGGCGCGGAAAGCCCACGTGCCCCCGGTAGCGGTCCAGCCGATACAGCCGCCCACTGCGGTGCGCCGCAACCAGGGGCTCGGCATCGTTGGGCTCCAGCCATCCGTACTGACTGCCGTGCGGCAGGACGAGGAGGGTGGGAGCGAAGCGGTGCCCGCCCAGGTGGGTTGTCTGCCAGGCATGGCGGGGGGCAGCGCCGGCCAGAGCGCTCGCCATCGCACGCCCCCACTTTGCGCAGCATGCATCCCGGCGTCCGTTCGTGCAGGTCAGAAAAATGGGCTCCGTGCGGCGGTCGCCGCGCAGGGCGCCGTGGGGTTCGGGCAAGCGCTCCAGGTCAAGGTCTAGGATATCGCCGTAGTCCGCGAGGTGGAATGCGTAGAGCGCCGGAGGGGGCGAGGGGGCGGATGACCGAGCCGGGACGCGGGCCGCGAAGACGGTGATGCGGTCCGGCGCGTCGAATACGCGTGTTTCTCGGCGGATGAATTGCACGCGTCGACCCGCGGCCGCCGCCTCCCACGCGAGCAGGTGCGATTTCACCGCCGTGGGGAGACGGCTGTCCGCGAGGGCGTTACGGCCCCAAGGATCAGGGACTTCAACGAGGAGCCATTGCGTGGCCTCGGTGGCCGTTCCAGCCAGCGTCGCGCCCGCGTGCTGCGCCCGGCGCGAGCAGAAGGTGCGGTTCGATGCCATGATAATGACGGACGGTGCACTAAAGGGACTTGCGAGACCGCATGGGACGGCGAACCGGCACGTCCCGCAGGGGAGGGCGCGGTTCGGAGCGCCCGCAGTTGACGGACGAGGGGGCCCATGTGGGAGGGCTTCTACCTACCGCCAACACTCGCCATGGGGTCCGGCGGGGTGGCACGCCATCGCCGACGAGGCGCACTCGATTCGCGCGCAGGCCTTGCATAAGGGCGGACCGCAGTCATGAACGCAGCACGTTGAGCAGCGCGCGGCGGACGCGGGTGTGCAGGGTCATGGCAGGGAGGGCGGCGAGGTCCGGTGGGGCAACGGTCCGCACGGTGGTCAGGGCCGCCGGGTCGTACGCGGCGGGCCGGCCGGCCGCCTGCAGGAACGTGTTGACCGCGTCGGTGGCCGCGGCCATGTCGGCGGCGACGTACAGGGCGAGGTGTGCCAGCACGAAGCCGGCGCGCACGGCATGGCCCGGCAGCCCGCCCCGCCAGCGCTGGGCCGTGCCGGCGATCTTGCGGCCGTTCGCTACGAGGTTGAACCGCCCGTCGCAGAAGGAATGGGGCACGGCGCCGTAGTCGGCAGCGATGCCGAGCGTGTCGAGCGCCTCGATGACGGGGGCGCCGAGGCATTCGAACACGGCCTCAGCGCGGGGTTCGGGGGCCGCGCGGCGGGGCAGGATGAGCGTGAGCAGGACGGTGGTGGGCAGGTGGGGCACGACGGTCCCGCCTGAGTCACGCAGCACCACGGGCCATCCGCGGGCGGTCGACGCCGTGGCGGCCGCGGCGTAGCCATCGAGCCGTTGCTCGCGCTTGGTGACGACGAGGCAGCGCTGATTCGTCCAGACGCGGTAGAGCGGCGCCGTGGCGAGGTCGCCCGGCGCCCGGGCGATGGAGGCGGCGAGCTGCACGTCGCGCTCAACCTGTGGCACGGGGTCGCTCGGGGCGGGGTCGTCGAGCACGTCCCACGGCGAGTAGCGGTCCCGCAGGAAACGGCGCCAGGCGTGAGGGTGCCCCATGGTCTCACTCTACGTGCCCGATGACCGCCCCCGGCGTCACGGCTTCATCGGCCTCGGCCTCGATGTGAAGCGTGCCCGAGGCGGGCGCCGGGATGTCATACTCCGTCTTGCCGGCCATCACGGTGACGACGGTCGTGCCCTCGCTGACGGTCTCGCCATCGTCGTACAGCCAGTTGCCGATGGCGCCCTCGGGGTTGTCGTCGGTGTCCCAGAGGTCGTCCGGAACGCGGATCGCAGTCATGGGGTGACGGGGGTTCGGGTGCTGGATTCGGTCATGAGGTCCTGGGCGGCCGCGGTGATGTCATCCGCATCGGGCAGGGTGAATTGCTCCAGCGGGCGGCTGTAGGGGATGGGCACGTCGGGGTGCGCCACGCGCTGCGGTGGGGCCGCCAGCGCGATGCCTTCCTCGGCCACCGAGGCGATGATCTCGGCGGTGACGCCGAAGCTCTTGTAGTCCTCATCCACGACGAGAAGGCGGCCCGTCTTCTCCACGGAGCGGAGTACGCCTGCGCGGTCGAGCGGGACAAGCGTGCGCAGGTCGAGGACCTCGGCGTCGATGCCGTCCTCGCTGAGCGCGTCGGCGGCCTCCAGCGCGCGGTGCACCATCAGCCCGAGCGTCACGATGGTCAGGTCGCCGCCCTCGCGCCGCACGCCGACCTCGCCGAAGGGCACCGTGTACGCCTCCTCAGGCACGTCGGTCGTGGCGCCGGGCACGTTCCACATCCAGCCGAGGCCCTGCATGCCCTTGTGAAACATGTAGAGCACGGGGTTGTCGTCGCGGATGGCGGCGATCATCATGCCTTTCGCGTCGTAGGCGTTCGACGGATGGACGACCTTGAGTCCCGGCAGGTGGGCGAACGTCGCGTGCAGGCACTGCGAGTGCTGGCCCGCATCGCTGTAGCCGCCGCCCGTGGCCGTCATAATCACCATGGGCACCGACCAGTTGCCGCCCGAGAAGTAGGTGTTCTTCGCGGCCAGGTTGTAGATGGCATCCATGCAGACGCCGAAGAAGTCGACGAACATGAGTTCGACGATGGGGCGCATGCCCGACATGGCCGCGCCCACGCCGGCGCCGATGAAGCTCGTTTCGGCAATGGGCGTGTCGCGGATGCGCTCGGGGCCGAACTCGTCGAGCAGGCCCTGCGTGGAGTCGAAGATGCCCCCGTAGGCGCCCACGTCTTCGCCCATCACGAACACGCGCTCGTCCTCGTGCATCTCCTGGGCGATGCCTTCCACCATCGCCTTAGCCATGGTAAGTCGCCGGTCAGCCATAACAGTTTGCAAGTTTTGGATTGATTGGAAAATCGAAAGGGAGGACAGCCGCGTCAGACGAACACGTGCTCCAGTGCAGATGCGGGCTCGGGGTACGGGCTGGAGCGGGCGAAGTCGATGGCGTCCTCGACGGTCGCCTTTGCCTCGTCCTCCAGCGCGTCGGCCTCCTCGGCGGAGAGCACGCCCTCCTCTTCGAGGTAGGCGCGGAAGCGGGGGATCGGGTCGCGTTCCTTCAGGTGCTCCACCTCGTCCTTCGGGCGGTACCCTTCGGCATCGCCCTGGAAGTGGCCCATGTAACGGTGCGTCTCGACTTCGATGAGGGTGGGGCCGCCGCCGGACCGGGCACGCTCCACGGCCTCACCGGCCGCCTCGAGCAGCGCTACCGTGTCGTTGTCAGCGATGTGGACGCCGGGGATGCCGTAGGCGTCGGCGCGGTCAGCGATGCGGGCGATGGAGGCGGACTGGTCCTTCGGCACAGAGATGGCCCACTGGTTATCCTCCACGACGAAGAGCACGCCCAGCTTCCAGAGCGCCGCCAGGTTGAGCGATTCGTGGAAGCCGCCCTGGTTGGCCGCGCCCTCACCCACGTACGACACGGCGATGTCGTCGCGCCCCTCCATGTGGGCGGCCAGCGCCGCGCCGACGGCCGGGCCGCAGCCCTCCGCCACAATGCCGCTGCACGTGAAGTTGACGTCCGGGTCGAACAGGTGCATGTGCCCGCCCTTGCCGTGCGAGAGCCCCGTCTCTTTGCCAAAGATCTCGGCCGTCATCGTGCGCAGGTCTACGCCCTTGGCGATGGCGATATGATGCGGACGATGCGGCGCCGTGACGGTGTCGCTGTCGCGCAGGTGCGCGCACACCCCTACGGCGCACGGCTCTTGGCCGGCCGCCAGGTGCATCTCGCCGGGGACTGTACCCGCAGCGATGTCGAACTTTGGCGTCTTGCCCTCCATGTAGATCTCGGCGAGCGTTTCTTCGTAGATCCGCGCGGTCACCATCGCGCGGTACGCCCACCGGAGCCGCTCCTTCGATAGCTTCATCGCAGTCCCTGGCTTTTGTAGGAGATAAAGTGAAAGCGCTTTCAAGAATTGATAAAGAACAAGGAGGAGATCGTCAAGCCCGCTTGGTGTTCATTCAGGGCACGGAGGGCCGGGCAGACGGGCGCAGCTGCCCGTACACGATCCGGTTCATACGTTGATAAATCCGCGATGTCACCGAACCGCTTGTCTGCTCTAATGTCCTGGTTCCGTCGGCTTCCGAAGCGCGTGCCGCTCCCGTTCGCGAGCGCCGGGGGCGGGCTGCTGTGCGTATTGGTCGCCTTCGTGCTCGCGGGGATCGAGCCGACGTCCACGACGGCACCGGTTCCCCCATCCCCACACGCCGCGCTCGACTCGGCTGCGTACGTGGGCGATCAGGCGTGCCAGTCGTGCCACGCCGACGCGTCCGCGCAGCACCAGCGCACCGGCCACGGCCGCTCGCTCTCCCGCTTCGATCCCGACACGGCGCCCGAGCGGTTCGATGGCGAGACGGTGGTCTACAACGCGCCCTCGAATCTGTACTATGAGGCGCTCCTGCGCGACGGGGAGC
>CAYFRX010000205.1:2397-5525 GCA_964345515.1 uncultured Rhodothermales bacterium | reverse complement strand
GGCCTCGACGGCTTCGACGTGCTGGAGCGGCTCGACGTGCTGCCGCACCTGATCTTTTCCACGGCCTACGACGAGTACGCGCTCCAGGCCTTCGACGCGGGTGCCGTGGACTACCTGCTGAAGCCGTACACGCGCGCTCGCTTCCGGAAGGCCGTCGACCGCGTGCGGGATCGCTTCGCCGAGCAGGCCGCGCCCGGCGACGACTACGCCGAGCAGCTGACCACGCTCCTCCGCGCCGCGCGAAGCGGCCGCGACACGCCCGAGCGCCTGTACGTGCAGCACGGGTCGAAAATCATTCCCGTACCCACCGACGACATCTTCCACATCGAGGCCGCCGGCGACTATTCCAAGCTCCACACGGCCGACGACACGTACCTCTCGAACCAGGGCATCGGCGCGCTGGAGGAGCGGCTGGCCGGCGACCGGTTCATGCGCGTCCACCGCTCCTCTATCATCGCACTGCCGGCCGTGGACCACCTCGTGAGCGACGGCTCGGGCGGCTACGTCGCCGTGCTGACGGGGCCGCGCCGCGTGCGGGTGAGCCGGACGTACGCGCCTCACGTGCGCGACCTGATTCGTTGAGCCCGCAGCACACAAACAGAAAGCCCCTGCGCGGCGATACGCACAGGGGCTCCTGAAACAATGCAATTTGGGGGTGTGAGAACGTTAGGGCGTGACGATGTTGCTGCCCTCTTCCTCGCTGTCTTCTCCGATCTCGACGAGTTCGATCTCGAACACGAGATCCTTACCCGCCAGGGGATGGTTGGCGTCGATCGTGACGGATTCCTCACCCAGCTCGGTGATCACGACCGGTACTTCCTGCCCGTTCTGCATGCGAAGCTGCAACTGCTGGCCGACTTCGGGCTCCAGGTTGTCCGGCAGCTGGTCGCGTTCGAGCTCCATCACCATGTCTTCGCGATGCTCACCGTACGCCTGCTCGGGCGGAAGCTCCTCGGTCTTCGTGTCTCCCGGCTCCATGCCGACGACGGCCTTCTCGAAGCCCGGGATAACGCGCTCTTCCCCGATCTTAAAGCTGAGCGGTTCACGTTCCTCTGAGGTGTCGAACACCGTTCCGTCCTTTAGTTTACCGGTGTAATGGACGTGAACGGTGTCTCCTTCTTTTGCTTTTGCCACGACGTTATCAGGTCTAGTGTTCTCGATCAACGTGATACATCATTACGCCGCGCTGGAATCAGTGTTCGATACATCTATGATGAAGACCCTTCCTGCGCGCCACACCACATGACGTGGGAACAGGCCCCCTATTTCAACCTTCTTGTGAAGCCGTGCTGTTTACCGACGCCATCGGTTGCGGGTGCGCGTCCGAGCCATTGCGGTTCTTTCGCGTTCTGCCAATCATGTAATCCACCCTCTGTTTGACCGAACCACCCGCTCGCATGCACACTGCTTCCTCCTCGGCTTCGATTCGCTCATGGCCCGTCTTTGGCTCCGTGCTTGCGCTCACGGTTGCTGTAACGGCGCTGTCGTTCTGGAGCGCGCTACCGCTCGAATCAGGCGCCTTTGCCATCTTGATGGGCGCGGTGGTGCTCACCGGCATTCCCCACGGCGCCGTCGACCACCTCGTGGCCGCGGAACTGTACGACCTGGACGCCTCGTGGGCCGATCAGGCCAAGTTTTACAGCTTCTACCTCGCCCTGATGGCGCTCTACGGGGGGCTGTGGCTCGTGGCTCCCGTGGCCTCCCTCGTGATTTTTCTGGGGATGACGATGTACCACTTCGGCCAGGCCGATCTGGCGTATCTCGCATCGCCCGATCGCCAGCATCGCATCGCCTACCTGTCGCGGGGCCTCTTTCTGATCGGCCTGCCGATTGCCGCCTTCCCAACCGTCGTGGCGCCCATCTTCGATGCGATCGTCGGTGCCAACCTGCAAGGATGGAAGCTTTTGATGCGCCACCAGACTGCCGTCGTGGGCGGTCTCATTGCGCAGCATGGATTCGCCCTGATGGCCCTCTGGGTGCAGGGCGTGGCCCCGCGCGCAGCCCTCAGGCGCGAGCTGCTTAGCGTGGTCGTGCTGAGCCTCCTCTTCGGCACCGTCCACCCCCTCGTCGCTTTTGCCGTCTACTTCGGGTTCTGGCACTCGCTTGGCCACATCCTGGAGCTCATCCGCTTCTTCAACCAGCACGACCAGCCCACCTCGCTCGTCGATTTCTACCGGAAGGCGACGCTCTTCACACTGCTGTCCTTCGTGCTGCTGGGCGCGCTGTACGCAGCCGCCAATGCGTTCAGCACCCCGATGGAGATGATCGCGCTGCTCTTCATTCTCATCAGCGTCATGACGCTGCCGCACATGATTATCGTGGAGCGCCTCTATCAACAGCGAAAGGGCCGCCCGGCGTAGCCGAACCGCCCTTTGCCTTCCGCTTACAGGCCCACGTATCTGCGCAGACCCTACAGTTCAAGGCGCTTACATGTCTTCCGACGGCGGCATGAGCACCGTGTCGATCACGTGGATGACGCCGTTGGACGCTTCGATGTCCGTCTGGACCACCTGCGCCGTGTTGTCGCCCATCAGCATGACGTTGCCGTCGCTCACCTGAATGTTGATCGGCGACCCGGCAACGGTGTTCGCCTGGTCGAGGCCGGTGACGTCGGACGCCATCACGCGGCCGGAGACGACGTGGTACGTCAGAATGTTGACGAGCTGGTCGCGGTTCTCGGGCTGGAGCAGGGTCTCAAGCGTTCCGTCGGGAAGCGCGGCGAAGGCTTCGTCCGTCGGCGCGAAGACGGTGAACGGCCCCTCGCCTTGTAGGGTACTTACGAGTTCGGCCTCCTGGAGTGCGGTGACGAGCGTCTCAAAGCCGTCCGCACTGATGGCGGTCTCTACGATGTCCGGCTGCTCGTCCTGTGCCAGTGCGGTCCCGGCGGTGAGCATAAGAAGAACGACGAAGGCGGTGATGCTGCGCAGCAGTGATTGTTTCATGGTGTTAGTCGTATGGGTAAAGGATAGATGATTCAACACTATACATCCAGAACGCGGGGTCCGCGTGGTTATTTTCTTGCAGCAAGCGTCCATTACAGCCCAGTCACAATCCCCCCACCCACATTACAGCCCGGTCACAATCGCGCAGCCATGCTACGAAAAAAGCGGCCCCGTGAGGAGCGGCCG
>CAYFRX010000205.1:0-2297 GCA_964345515.1 uncultured Rhodothermales bacterium | reverse complement strand
TGCCAGAATAATCACCCCAAGCTGCGAAGGTGTCTTCATGGCGCCCGGACGGCCGGCCGGACGATGGACCGTGGACCGGTAGGTCGCCTCAGCGAGGCGGTCTTTCGTCTACCGTCCACCGTCTTGTCAGACCATCATTGCGTGGGCCACAACTTGGGTTGAGCAGTTTCAGGTTGGAACAGTGCGGGATGTACAGCCTGCCCCGGGCTTGACCGGGGGGTGGATGCACTCGACCCTCATCCGTTCACCTGTTCATCCCTCCATGTGCCAACGACGCCTCTGGAGCGGGTGGAGGCGGAATTGCCAGATGGAAACACCGAGCTTCGCGGACTACTGGCTGCCTGCCATCCGCTCGCGCAGCGCGCCGCCGAGCCGGAGCAGCGTGACTTCCGCCTGCTTCGCTTCGAACTGCGCCGTGAGCAGGCGGCTCTCGGCCTGGATGAACTGCTCCTGCACCTCGCGCAACTCGACCGACGTGATTTCGCCGAGTTCGAACCGCTCCAGCGCGATATCGACATTGGCCGCCACGGCGTCGAGGTTCTCCTGCTCCAGCGCCACCAGATCCAGTCGGTTCTGATAGCTCGCGTACGTGCTCGTGAGGTCGGCCTGGATCTGCGTGCGCACGTCTTCGACGAGGAGTTCGGCCGTACGCCGGCGTACCGTGGCGTTTTCCAGGCGCCGCCGGCGGTTGAGACCGTCGAACACGTCGAACGACAGCGTGAGCCCGTACGTGAGGTCGTAGCTGCGGCTGCTCTGCAAAAAGCCGCTCTCCGATTCGCTGCGGGCGTAGCCGTATCCCAGCGAGGCGTCGAGGGTGGGGAGGCGCTCGGACCGCACCTCCTGCCGCTCCCACTCGGCCACGCGCACGGCCCGGCGGGCGCGGCGCAGCGTCGGGTTCTGCTGCTCGGCAGCAGCCAGCAGGGCATCTTGGCTGAGCCCGCGCTCCACGTCGATGCGGTCGGCCACGTCGAAGGTCGTAGACGCTCCGCGGCGCGCGAGTAGCCGGTTGAGCGTCGCCTTCGTGTTGGTGAGCGCAACCTCTTGACGCAGCGCCGCAGCGCGGTCCGCATTCAGGTCGACCTGCGCCTGGCGCACTTCCAAATCGGACGCCGAGCCCACCTCACGCCGCAGCTCGGCAATGCGGAGCCGCTCCTCGGAGATGTCGACGGCCTCCTGAAGCACCTGAAGCTGTTGCTGCTGCCGCGCGACGTCGTAGTAGGTCTCGACGACGTCCGCCAGCACCGACTCGATCAGTGCGTCTGTGTCCGTCTGCTGCTCGCCGAGCTGCGCTTCCAACCGGTTGTACGTCGCGAAGCGGCCGAGCCCGTCGAACAGCGTCCACTCCAGTTGCGAGTCGGCCGTGTACCGCGTCGAGCGGGCCCCGACGATCTCTTCGGCCTCGCGTCCGATGAACTGCTGCCGCGTGTTGCTGATGGTCCCGTTGTATCCCCCGCCGAGCGACAGCGTGGGGAGGAAGTCAGCGTTGCCGACGGCATAGTCATTGGCCGCGATGTCGACGTCGTTGCGCGCGATCTGCACCTGGTAGTTGCGCGCCAACGCCACACGCACGACCTCCACCAGGCGCAACGTGTCGCCGGGCGCCGCCTCTTGCGCCGCGGCACGGGGCGTTCCGCCCACGAGCGCAATGAGCCCACAAAGAACAAGCGATCGAAGGAGAAAGGACAACATCATGGATGAAGGCATGCGTCGTGCGGACATGAAAAAGCGGGGACGAACGGCAGTTCGCCCCCGGCTTGTGCGGTGTGATGAGAAGGAGGGTGGGTGACTCCCAGCGAGCTACTCGGCCGTCTCTGGCTCGGCCTCGGCGGGCGCCACCTCGCCGTCGCCCGGCAAGCCGTCGCCCGCCGTTACATCGGCCGTGGCCATCTTCGCACCGGCCTCTTCGCTCGTCAGGTACGTGTACATCGCGGGGATGACGTAGAGCGAGAGCGCCGTGCCAATGAGGAGCCCACCGATCACGGCGAGGCCCATCGGGATGCGGCTCTGCGCTCCGGCCCCCAGCGCGAGCGCAATCGGGAGTACCCCGAGCGTGGTGGAGAGCGCCGTCATCAGGATCGGGCGGAAGCGGGCGGCCGCCGCGTCCTCGATGGCCGCGCGGATCGAGAGCCCCGCCGCCTTGCGCTGGTTTGCAAACTCGACGATCAGGATGCCATTTTTCGCCACGAGCCCAATCAGCATCACGATCCCGATCTGGCTAAAGATGTTGATCGACTGGTTGAAATACCAGAGGAAGAGGAACGCGCCGGCGAGCGCGAGCGGCACCGTCAGCAGGATGG
>CAYFRX010000204.1:0-5552 GCA_964345515.1 uncultured Rhodothermales bacterium | reverse complement strand
CAGGACGACGCCCAGACGCTCCAGCTGGCGGCGGGTGGATTTCGCGACATGACCCGCATCGCCTCGTCCCCCTTCTCGATGTGGCGGGACGTGCTCATTGGCAACCAAGGACCCATCTTGGACCTGCTGGGCCACTTCGCCCGGCGCCTGCAATCGATGCGGAATCGGCTCATCGAGGAAGACCTCGATGCGCTGGACGAAGCCTTCCAGTCAGCGCAAGCCACGCGCCGCGGCATTCCCAAAGATTCGAAGGGCTTCCTGCAACCGCTCGCGGACGTGTACGTGGAAGCCAGCGATCGGCCCGGTGTGCTGGCCGAAATGACCACGGCCCTCACCGAAGCCGGCCTGAACATCAAAGACATCGAGCTGCTGAAATTTCGTGAGGGCACGGGCGGGACCTTCCGTCTCGGCTTTCCGGACGAAGCCGACGCGGACGCGGCCGTCGAGGTGCTCGCCGCCACCGACTTCCGGGCGCACCGCCTCTAGGGCTGCGAGACACGGGACGGGTGCTGGCGCGTCGAGCGGGCCGGCCATTGATTCAACCCGGCCCATCGCCTATCATGACTGATTGCACTCGACGATATCGCGCTCTCCTCATTACTGATTGCTTGTATGGCCGACGCATCCAACACGCTCAAGACGACCCCGCTGCATGCGGTCCACAACGAGCTCGGCGCCCGGATGATGGCATTCGGCGGATTCGACATGCCTGTGCAGTACACCGGCATCATCGACGAGCACAAGGCGGTCCGCACCGCCGCCGGCCTCTTCGACATTAGTCACATGGGCGAAGTGATGGTCCGCGGTCCGCAGGCGCTTGACTACGTGCAAGACCTCGTCACGAACGACGCTGAACAGCTGTACGACGGGCGCGCCATGTACACGGTGATGTGCCAGCCCGATGGCGGCATCGTGGACGACCTCATCGTGTATCGGTTGGACGCGGAAACGTACATGTTAGTGGTCAACGCCGCGAACATTGGGAAGGACGTGGCGTGGATGCGAACGCACAACGTGTTCGGCGTCACGATCGATGACGTCTCGGCAGAAACGGCGCTGCTGGCGCTGCAAGGCCCGGAGGCTTTCGCCATCGCCCAGCCGTTTACGGACTTTGACCTGGACGCTCTCACGTTCTACCACGTTAAGGAGCGGACGGATGGATCGTTCATGGACGGCGACCGGGTGCTGCTCTCGCACACCGGATATACTGGCGAGCAGGGGCTGGAGATCTACTGCGCCGCCGAGGACGCCGAGCGCATCTGGACTGCGCTGCTCGACGCCGGCGCCGACCACGGCTTGAAACCCGCCGGGCTGGGCGCTCGGGACACGCTCCGCCTCGAAGCGGGCTACTGCCTGTACGGCAACGACATCACCACCGAAACGAATCCGTTTGAAGCCGGCCTGGGCTGGGTCGTGAAGCTCGACGCCAGTGACTTCATCGGCCGAGACGCGCTCCCCCCGACCCACGAGGAGGGCCCCCGCCGCAAGCTCGTAGGCTTCGTCGCGCAGGAGCGCGGCATCCCGCGTCATGGGCACGACATCCTGGATGCCGACAGGGCGGTTATTGGAACGGTCACCAGCGGCACGCAGTCGCCCATGCTGGAACGAGGCATTGGGCTGGGGTACGTGCCGAACGAGCCGATGTACACGGAACCGGGCCAATCCCTCACCATTGACACCGGACGCCGTACGTTGGACGTCGCCGTCGCCAAACCGCCCTTCCACGAGTAATCTCCATTGATCGCCTCTACCTTCCGGCTCCCTTTGTTCTCGCGCTACGACCAACCGATTTGACTCATGAGTATCGAGGTTTTCTTAACGAGTAGCGGCATCGAGGAAGACGATATCCGCGACCGCACCGTCATTGTGATCGACGTGCTGCGGGCCTGCTCCACCATTGTCACGGCGCTGGACAACGGCGCGCGGGCGGTGTTGCCCGTCCTCGACATGGCGCAGGCCAGCAAGATTGCCTCCAACCTCGACCCGGACGTGTATCGGCTCGGCGGCGAGCGCGGTGGCGAAAAAATTGAAGGCTACCACCTGGGCAACTCGCCCTTGGAATACACCCCGGACGAAGTGGAGGGCCGCGACATCATACTCAACACGACCAACGGCACGAAGGCCCTCACCCGCACTCGGGCCGCCCGGCACCTCGTGGCCGGATCCCTGCTGAACGCCGGCCGCGTGGTCGACTTCATCAAACAAGTCGATACCGACGTGACGATCGTGTGCGCGGGGCGCCACAACCGTATCTCCCTCGAAGACACCGTCTGCGCCGGGTTGATCCTCGACCGCCTGTGGGACGGGGCCGAGCCCACGTTCGTCTCGGACGCCGCCAATGCGGCCTATACGCTGTACATGCACGACCAGCCGGACGTGTCCACCCGGTTGCGCCGGGGCAACGCCGTGCAGCTCCTCAAGGACATGGGCTGCGAAGACGATATCGACTACTGCTTTCGGGTTGACGCGGTACCGGTGCTCCCCTACTATACAGACAACCGTCTGGTCCTGCGGGATGAGGTGCCGTCTTCCTCCCCATCGGCCCGACGCCGGGCCTCCAGCCCGTGAGTGTGCCCGTGAGTGTGCACGAGCCCGTCCCACGGGGGATCAGTGCGGCCGCCTCGCACGACGTTTGCGTGACCGCGCTTTGCCGCCCCTGATCGTTGTTTGATTACCGGCCTCTATTGTGCTTCTAATGGCCTCGACGCGCACGAAGAAAAAATCCAAGAATCGCAAGAAATCGGGCGCCCCCCTCATTCCGACGCAGCGCAAGAAGGAGGTGCTCGGTCTCGTGCTGATGGCGTTCGCCGTGTTGCTGTCGCTCGCCGTCCTCACGTATCATCCGATGGACAACGCGGTCGCGCAGCGCTTCTCGCTGGATGAGGCACTCAACCCTACCGATATCCCCGCACAAAACTGGCTGGGTCTCGTCGGTGCGTCGTTGGCCTGGATGCTGGTGCCCAACTTCCTGGGATACACCGTTCTCCTCTTCACCGGCCTCCTTGCCGTCTGGGGCTACGTGGCCTTCCGTAACCGATCGGTGGTGTATCTGCCCTTCGTGTCGGTGCTCACTGTCATCGGAGCCTTTATCGCGGCCTGCCTGTTTGGCTGGTTTGGCCATGCACTCGACGCGGACTTGAGCCGCTGGGGCGGCACGCTGGGGATGGGCATCGCCGGATGGATGCAACGCATCTTCGGCACGGTGGGCTCGTTCATCCTGCTCCTGCTGGGCGGGACCGTCACGCTGCTCCTGGTCATTGACCACGACATTCAGCGTTCGCTGGACCGCGTGGCCGATCTGCTCCGCGCCGTGCGCCAGGCGATCGCCACCCGGTGGCAGTCGATCCAGACGCGCTGGGCCGAGCGTCGGGAACGGATGGCTGCGCAACGCGCCAAGCGCCGAAAAGCCCGGGCGCAGAAGCGCGAGGCCAACCGCGTATCCCAGAAGACCGAGTCGTCTGCCTCCCCGGCCGAGCCGTCGCCGTCGCTCGCTGCTCCGGATCCGACCGCCCCCACGGCCCCGGAGGACGCCTCCGCATCGGCGCCGTCCTCCCCTCCACCCGGTTCATTTGACCCAACGCCCCGGCTCGCCGATGACGCGGATGACGGCCCCTCCCGGTACGCGCGCCGCAACGACCTCTTCCGCACCACCGGCCCCAGAGCAGCATCTCCACCCGACGCTTCTTCGTCACCAGACGATCGCACGGCAACCTCGCCATCCGCTGAGGATGGCTCCGAAACGACCGCACCCGCACCGGAGACCGCCCCAGCCAATCGCGAGTCGGATTCAGACGATTCGCCCTCCGAGGACACCGCGGCGACCGCCAGCGGCGCCGCTGCCCCTGAGGCCAAAGAGGTCGAGATGGAGGTGCAGAAGCAAATCGAGGAAGAGAAGGCCGACGACATCGAGCGCGCGCGGGACGTCGAGGCCGAAGACTTCTCGTACACGCCCCCACCTATCGATCTCCTCGACGAGGCGCAGGATGAGGATCCGTCCATCAACATGGACGAGCTGGAGCAGAACAAGCAGATCTTGCTCGACAAGCTCGACACGTACAACATCGAGATCCAGAACATCAAAGCCGTCGTGGGCCCGACGGTCACGCGCTACGAGCTGACGCCTGCGCCCGGCATCAAGGTGAGCCGCATCAAGTCGCTGGAAGACGACCTGGCGATGGCGATGGCGGCGCAGGGCATCCGCATCATCGCGCCGATTCCCGGCAAGTCGGCCGTGGGCGTCGAGATCCCGAACCGTCATCGTGAACTCGTCCGGCTGCGCGACGTGATCGGGACGGCCAAATTTCGGGACACGGACATGGAGCTTCCCATCCCGATCGGTAAAACGATCGAGGGCGAGGTCTTCCTCTCCGATCTCACCAAGATGCCGCACCTGCTCATCGCCGGCGCCACCGGCTCCGGGAAGTCGGTAGGACTGAACGGGTTAATCACCGGGCTGATTTACGCGTCGCACCCAGCCAACCTCAAGTTCGTCGTCATCGATCCCAAGAAGATCGAGTTGCAGCAGCATGCGGCGCTGCGCGACCATTTTTTGGCGCTGCCCGAGGACATCGACGAGCCCGTCGTGACCGACGTGGAGCAGGCGCTCGGTGTGCTGAAAAGCTGCGAGAAGGAGATGGAGAACCGGTACGACCTCCTCTCCAAAGCCAGCGTCCGCGGGATCCGCGCGTACAACAAGAAATTTCAGCAGGGCGACCTGGACCCGGCCGACGGTCACGCCCACATGCCGTACATCGTCGTCGTGGTCGACGAGCTCGCTGACCTCATGATGACATCCGGCAAAGACATCGAGGGGCCGATTGCCCGCCTCGCGCAGATGGCGCGGGCCGTGGGCATCCATCTCGTGCTCGCCACGCAGCGTCCCTCGGTGGACGTAATCACGGGCCTCATCAAGGCGAACTTCCCCTCGCGCATCGCTTACGAGGTGGCCTCCCGCGTCGACTCGCGCACGATTCTCGACCAGATGGGCGCCGAAGGGCTCGTCGGCAACGGCGACCTGCTCTTTATGAGCGGCAGCCGGATCCAGCGCCTGCAAGGCCCGTTCGTGTCGATCGACGAGGTGGAGCGCATCAACGAATTCATCGCCGACCAGCCGGGACGCGGACCGTACACGCTGCCCTCGCTGCAGGACGCCGGGCACGGCCCCGACGTCACGCTCGGCGTCGAGGGCACCGACGAACTCTTTAAAGAAGCCGCCCACGTCATCGTCCGGCGCCAGCAGGGCTCCGTGTCACTCCTCCAGCGCAAGCTGGCCGTCGGCTACACCCGGGCCGCCCGCATCGTCGACCAGCTCGAAGACGCTGGCATCGTCGGCCCTTACGCGGGCACGAAGGCGCGCGACGTGCTCGTCGACAGTGAGGACGAGCTGGACGAGCTGCTAGCGGAGGACAGTGAGGATTGACCGCAGGCGAGCGGGACGCGGGAGCGTGGGGGAATCGGGGAGACGGAGATTCGGGGAGATGAGGAATCGAGGCGGCGCAGCATTGCGCAGCGCTTATTCCTTCCCCCTGTTGAAGCGCCCAACGTTCCAACCT
>CAYFRX010000203.1:0-5569 GCA_964345515.1 uncultured Rhodothermales bacterium | reverse complement strand
GGTACAGCGGCCGATCGAGCAGTCATGTCACCGTCAAGCAAATTTTCCTCGCCGAGGATCTTCTCGTCGGATTGATCAGCTCCAGATAGACCACTATTCCCCGGTCGCATCGGAGTAGCTTGAGGATCTTCTCGCTATCGATTTCGACCTCAATGGTAGATCATGGTTCTGTCTGGTTGTTGGTTTGATCCGCTACAACTTGGCAGAACGCGGCGGCTTTTTCTATCTAGCCGGAGCAGCTACAAAATTATCAGGACACAACCTGGAGGGGCTACCTGTCAGTTGTGTGGTCTCTGAAGACCTTCGCCTCTACACGGACCATTCCTGCTGCGTCCAGGCCTGTTCCCAGAACATCCATTCGTAGTGCACGCTCGTCCGGAAGGCCTCCATCGCACGCCCGCATACGCCCTCCGATTGGTCTTGCGCCCACCGGTTGAGCCGCCCGAGCAGCTCGCCGAGGTCCATCGTCTCGTCGGGGTCCGGGTCGGCGTAGCGGCGGATCCAGTCGGCGGAGGGGTGATCGTCGGCCACCGCGCCGCCGAGCTCGTCCCAAATTTCGGCCCCCAGCTCGCGGTAGAGCCACGGGCAGGGCGCGACGGCCGCTAGCGCCTCCAGCCTTGTGCCCCGCTGTGTTCGCTCCAGCATGTGGTTCTGGTAGGCGCGATTCGTCGGTGTCAGTTCGAGGCTGCGTAGGTCTTCGGGGCCGTAGCCGAGACGGTCGCCATAGTGGAGATGGAGGGACCGCTCGGTCTGCAGGGCTCGCTTGGCGGCTTCCGTGAACCAGAGCTTGTCCTCGGGGGCCGGGCAGCGGGTACCGATGCGCACGAACGCGTCGGCGATGGCCTCCAGGTAGCGGGCGTCCTGCATCTGGTAGAATTTGAATTTGTCCGAGCCCAGAGAGCCGTCCACCAGCGCGCGGACAAACGGGTGGTCGAACGAGGCACCCCAGGCGCCAGCAGCATGGTCTAGACAGCGCTGGGGAAAATCGGGAATCCGGTCTACGAGATTAGACATAGGACGTTATCGCTGAGAGGGAGATCGTTGAGAAGGGGAACCAGAAGGCATCGTGGTTCGCGACGCGCGATGATGCTCTAGTCTCGCAGATGACGCGTTATCCATCAATCACGTAGTACACGTCTCACTCGTCGATCGTCGTCACTTTCGCTCGGAGCGTGCTCAGGTCGAAGGTGTCGTGCGGAGCGAGCAGCAGCGAGGTCCCCATCACGAGGGCCGGGACCGCAAGCGCGGTTGCAAAGGCTGGAAGGAGGTCAGGCTGGGGCGCGCCTGGAGCGGGAAACAGAACGCCTCCCAAGACGAGTCCCGCGCCCGTGGCGAGCACGGCTGCCCAGTTCGTGAGGCGGCCGCTTAGAAGACCGCCGAACACGGGCACGACGGCGGCGGCGCACACGAGGTCGGCCACGAGGAAGAGGTAGAGCACGCTGATGCCCTGCGCGGCGATGACGAATACCGGCACGGCGAGCGCGGCCGTCGTCCAGCGGGCCACCTGCATGAGAGTATCGGCGGAGAGGGTGGGCACGGCCTGTCGCAGGTCCACGGCCACGAGGCTGGAGAGGGCGTTGAGCACCGTGTCGGCACTGCTCATGACGAGGGCGAGGCCGAGGAAGACGAGCCCGAGTCCCACGCCGGGCGGGGCCGCGTCGAGCAGCAGCCCGAAGAGGGCCGTCGAGGGTGGGTCGGCCACGCCCTTGCCTACCGCCGCCAGCCCGAGCAGGCCGGTCCCCAGCACAGCGGTTGCCATGGTCGCGGCCACGGTCGTAAAGCTCACCCGCAGCGCCGCCGTGCTGTCGGCCGCGTAGACGCGCTGCCACGTGCCCTGGTTGAAGAGGCTTGCCGCCGCGATCCCGATGATGAGGGCCAGGCCGCCCCTTACGCCGGGCGGGTGCGTCCAGCGTAGCAATTCAGGCGCCCGATCGGCCACGCCTGTCACCAGGGGCGACGTGCCCCCGACCGCCGCGACTGCCGCCACCGCGCCCCCTGCCAGCAGAGGCAGCAGGAGCAGCGATTGCACGCCGTCGGTCACGATGGAGGCGCGCAGCCCCCCGACCGCCGTATACGCGACGGTGGCCACGAGGACGATGCCCGCCGTGATCCACAGCGGCACGTCGGCCACGAGTTGCAGGATGAAGGCCATGCCCGTCACCTGTGCGGTCAGGGCGATGAACAGGTAAAACGTCATGATGCCGAGCGTGAAGACGTGCATAGCCCGCCCGTAGCGGTGCCGGACAAACTCGGTGAGGGCATGCCCCTCGGGCATGAGGGTCCGTAGGCGCTGCCCGAGGGGGATGTAAAGGAGGGGCGGCAGTGCCGACCCAAGGGCGTAGCCCACGATGGCCGGCAGGCCGCCCCACGTCGCCGCCTCCGGCGGGCCAAACAGGATCCACGAGCCCATCGCCGAGGCGAACAGAGTGGCCGTTGTCGCCGTGGTGCCAAACTGGCCTCGGGCCGTCACGTAGTCCTCCAGGCTCTGGCCCGCGCCTGTCCACAGGACGTACCCGAGGCCTACGGCGGCAAACAGTCCGGCACCGACGATCAAGATGAGAAGCATGGAGGTATGGACGGCTGTAGGCGTGGGGATATGGAAGTGAAGGGGGGAAATCTGTGCATCCGCCCCTCCACACGTCCATCCTCGAAGCGTCAACGAAGCGTGTACCGCAGTTCGACGAAGAGGCTGCGGGTCGCGGCGGGGTAGAAGCGCGGGCCGCCCACTCCCCGAAAGCCGTGTTGCAGAACGTGGGTGTCGAGCAGGTTGTCGACGTTCACTTGCACCTCTACTCCATCGAAGGCCGATGAGGAGGAGGCCTCGTAGCTCAGCGATGCCCCGAGCAGAGCGTACGGGTCAATCGTGTGCTCGTCGCTCTCCTCCTCCACGATCATTCCGTCCCGGACCGTTGCCGTCGTGCCCCCCGAGTTGTCCACGTACTGCCGCCCCACGGCCTGCACATGCGCCGACGCCGTGACGCCACGCCACGTGTACGACGTGCGCAGGTTGGCGAGCTCTTCGGGCGACGACGCAATGGGATTGCCGTCACGCTCCAGGGCCACGGTCGTGTCACTGAGGGTTCGGAATTCTGTAAAGTCCACGAAGCGAGTGCGCGCCAGCATCGCGTTGCCCGACACCGTCCAGCCCGGGAGCACCTGCGCGGAGCCCTCCACCTCCAGCCCCACGTGCCGCGTGCGGTCGGCGTTGCCGGTGCGCGGCGCGCCGAACTGGTTGACGGCCCCGCTGGGCACAATCTCGTCCCAGAACTCCATCCAGAAGAGGTTGGCTGAGAGCCGGTACCGCGACCGCTCCACTCTGGCTCCCAGCTCCAGGTCCACGAGCTGCTCAGGCTCAATGAGCGGGTCGTCGTAGTCGAACGAGCCATCCGGGTTCTGCTCGAACTGCGGCGTGGCACCGGCCGGCCCCTCCTGCCCCTCGTACAGCTGCGTGCGCCGGGGCTCGCGGTGGGCCCAGGCAAGGCTCGCGTACGCGCTCAGGGGCCGGTCGGGATTAAGAGTGGCGCCAAGCCGCGGGTTGACGAAGAAATACGGCGTCGTAAATTCGTGCGACTGCATGTCCTCACGGTCGAAGGTCTTCTCGTCGTAGAGGCGGTAGCGGCGCCACGTAAGCTGGAGGTCGGCCTGCACGGCTAGCCGATCGACCGGCCGAAACAGGTGGGATCCGAAGGCTGAGGCGATGATCTTCTCGTTCCGGAACTGCCAGAGGCGCCGGTCGGCGCCTGGCCCCACGACCGGATCCGGAATCTGCGGCCCCGCCTCTTGAATGCGTCCCCATCGCAGCGACCGGTGTAGGCGCGCTTCCAGTCCGAGGGTCGTCTTCGTCGTTCCCTCCTCGTAGACCACCGTCGGAATCCAACCCACCTGATTCTGATCAAGATTCCCCCGGAGGATAACGTCGTCGGGCGCGACGTCCCCCACAAGAAAAAGCGGCAGCTGGCGCTCAGCGTCCGTAAGCGGATCGCCGCCGAGGCTGAAGTCGTCGGGCAGGCGGAGGAAGTCGGCGGAGCGGAAGGTGCCGCCGAAGTCGAAGTAGCCCTCGCCCTTGATCCAGAAGGCCGCCTGGTCCAGGGTCCAGTTCGGGGAGAACCGCCACTCGTGACTCAGGTGCACCTGCGGAGGATGGAAGCGCTCGGTGTCGCCTGAGGCCGCGCTTGGGTTCTGCCGGCGGGCCTCATCGTCCTCGTTGGCGTCTTTCGGAATGCCCTGAAACGCCAAGCCGTCGTTCTGAACGCCCGCAAAGGCCTGAATTTTGAGCGCCGAGCGGTCGCCGTAGCGGGCGAGGCCGCCGAAGAAGCGGTTGAATTCGGTCCACGCGTTCTCGCGGTAGCCGTCCGAGCTCACGCGGCTGTAGCGGGCGTTGACGACGTAGCGATCCCCCAGCAGGCCGCTGTTGGCCGTAACGGAGAGCCGTCGCGTGTCGAAGGAGCCGGTGCCGACCCGGGACCGGACGTAAGGCTCCGGTTCGAAAGGATCGGTGACGATGTTGATGGCGCCGCCGATGCCCACAGACCCGTAGAGCGACGACCCGGCCCCGCGCTGTACCTGCACGTCCTCGATGGAGGATTGCAGGCCGTAGAGGTTGACCCAGAAGACGTTGAAGTCCTCCGGATCGTTCTGCGGAACGCCGTTGATGGAGACGGCCAGGCGGCGCTGGTCGAACCCCCGGATGCGCAGCGTGGAGTAGCCGATGCCATTGCCGTTCTGGCTGTGGAACGTCACCGAAGGGGTCTCCGACAGGAGCGACGGCAGGTCCTGCACGCCAAGGTGCCGGTCGATCTCCTCGGTCGTGAGGTTGCTAATCGTGACGGGATTGACCCGGGGCTGGGCCCGCCGTGTGGTCACGACGACCTCGTTCCCCGACAGGGCGCGGCGCCGCAGCGCAATCGTGTCGCGCACCGTTTCGCCGGCGGGCAGCGTGAGGCGTTCGGTGTGGCGGGCATATCCGACGAAGCGGACGACGAGGCGGTACACGCCGGGCTCTACGTCGCGGAACGCGAAGGCTCCAGACGAGTCGGTGGCCGTGCCGTATCGGCGCCCGCCGGACGCCAGATCCTGAAGAAGTACAGTGGCACTCGGCAGGGGATCGCCTGTAAGGGCCTCCCCTACAGGAGCTTGCTCTACGCGTCCGATGAGCGCGGCGCGGTCGTCGGGTTGGGCGTGGACGGATCCACCCCTCCCCATGCCGAGAAGAAGAATGAAAAGAGCGACGAAGAATCTGACGGGAAAGCGAGTCATCGGTCGCGCCCTGCATGTGTGAGCGAATGCATCAAACAGCGGGCGCCGACGGACGAAACAAAAGCAATAAAAAATGCCACCTCCATCGGCGCAGATGGGGGCGGCCCGGAAACTGGAACTGGGCACAGGCACACGACTGCAGGCGCGCGCCAGCATTCCCTACGCCGGCGTGAACCGGATCAGGTTCGAAGGGTACGGTCTCAGCCCCAGACGCGACATGCGCACCGGGACGCCCCCAATAGCAACTTACTCAAATGTGGTCGGCTAATTACTTGAAGCGAAGCGAGGTGTTTCGGTCGTCGGGTACCCTCGC
>CAYFRX010000202.1:0-5592 GCA_964345515.1 uncultured Rhodothermales bacterium | reverse complement strand
AGCATGGGCGTGAGCGTAAGCGCCACGAACGACGAAATGGCGACGGCGCCCGCGACCACGAGGCCAAACTCCTTGAACAGCTGCCCCGTCAGCCCGCCCAGGAAGATGATCGGCAGGAAGATGACGACGAGCGAGACCGACGTGGCGATGACGGCGAAGAAGATCTCGCGCGTGCCCTTGATGCCGGCCGTGATGGGGTCGTCGCCCTCCTCGATTTTCGCGTAGATATTCTCTAGCACCACGATCGCATCATCCACGACGAGCCCGATGGCCAGTACGATGGCGAGCAGCGTGAGCACGTTGATCGAGAAGCCCGCCGCGTACATCACAAAGAAGGCCCCGATGAGCGCCACCGGAATCACGACGAGCGGAATGAGCGTCGACCGCCAGTCGCGCAGGAAGAGGAAGATGACGAGCACGACGAGCACGAGCGCGATAAAGATCGTCTGCTGCACCTCGTCCACGCTCTGCCGGATCTGATCGGTCGTGTCGAAGCCAATGCCCAGCTCCAGGTCGGCCGGCAGGTCGGCCCGGACGTCGTCCAGCCGATTGTAGAACTCGTCCGCGATGTTGATGTAGTTCGAGCCCGGCAGCGGCCGCAGCACCACGCCCACCATGGGCACGCCGTCGCGCTTGAGCACCGTGCGCTCGTTGCGCGGCCCGATCTCGGCGCGGCCCACGTCTTTCAGCCGCACGATCTGCCCGTCGGACGACTGCTTCAGGATCAGGTTGTTGAATTCCTCGGCGGTCTCCAGGCGGCCCTGCGTCCGCACGGTGAGTTCGATGGCCTCGCCCTCGATGCTGCCGGACGGGAGTTCCACGTTCGCGCGGTCGAGTGCCTGCCGCACATCGAGCGGCGTCAGGTTGTAGGCCGCCAACTGCTGCGGATCCAGCCAGAGGCGCATCGAGAACATCTTCTCGCCCCAGATGTCGACGCGGCTCACCCCACTGATCGTTTGGAGCCGCTCCTTGAACACGTTGTCCGCGATCTCGGTGAGCTCCATCAGGTTGCGCTGATCGCTGCTGATGTTCAGGAAGACGATCGGCGAGGCGTCGGCGTCGGACTTCGAGATCGTGGGCGGCTCCACGTCTTGCGGCAGTTGCCCGCGGGCGCGGCTCACCCGGTCGCGCACGTCATTGGCAGCCCGCTCCAGGTCGGCGTCGAGGTCGAACTCCACGGTGATCGTCGAGCGGCCTTCGCGGCTCACCGACGTGATCGTGCGGATGCCGTCGATGCCGTTGATCTGCTCTTCCAGCGGCTCGGTGATCTGCGAGTCGATCACGTCCGCGTTCGCGCCGATGTACGACGTCGACACGCTGATTACGGGCGGGTCTACGGCCGGGTACTCGCGCACGCCGAGGAAGTAGAAGCCCACCGCCCCGAAGATGATGATCATGAGCGACATCACCGTGGCGAGGACCGGCCGGTCGATGCTGAGGGTGTAGAGCGTCATGTTGATTTTCGATTTGCGAATGTCGAATGCCGATTTCTACTCGCCATTCGTCACTCGACCTTCTCGACTTGGATGGAGAGTCCGGGGCGGAGCTGCTGGATGCCAGAGGTCAAAACCGTGTCGCCCACGGTCAGCCCGCCCGTCACCTGCACGACGGAATCGGTGCGCACGCCCGTTTCAACGGAGCGCGGTTGAGCCTGTCCGCCTTCGACAACGAACACCTGCTGGCCGCCCAACTCAGGCAGCACGGCGAACGCCGGCACGGTGATGGCGTCGTCGATCGTGTCGAAGACCACGGTGATGTCGGCGAAGGCACCCGGACGGAGCGTGCCCGCCGGATTGTCAGCGCGGGCGCGCAGGCGGAGCGACCGCGTGCTAGTGTCGATCTGCGACTCGATCGCGTAGATGCGGCCCTGGTGGCGTGTGTCGGAGCCACGGACGGAGAAGGTCACCGGCGCCCCTACGGCGATCCGGCTCGAATACTTCTCCGGCACCGACAGGTCCAGCTTGATCGGGTTGATGCGCTGCAGCGTAGCAATGCGCGTCTGCGGCGAGAGGTAGCTCCCTTCGCTCACGGAGCGCAGCCCGATCGTTCCGCTGAACGGCGCGCGCACCTTTTTCTTCTCGACCTGCGCCTCGACCAGCTCCAGCTCTGACTCCAGCACGTTGACCTCGTTTACGATCTGATCGTACGCTTCCTGGCTCACGCCGCCTTCTTCGAGCAAGCGCTCCTGGCGCTGCCGCCGGTCCTCCGCCAGCTGGAGGCGGTATTCGAGCCGCTTCCGCTGGGCCTGTAGCTCGGCGTCGTTGATCGTGAGCAGCAGCTGCCCCGCCTCCACGCGGCGGCCCTCCTCGAACTGGATGCCGGTGACCTTGCCGGCCGCTTCGCTTGTCAGCTCGACCGACTCGTCGGCGCGAAGCGTGCCCGTCGTGAAGAGCTGATCCCGCACGCTGGTGGGCTGAACGACGTAGGCGTCGACCCCGAGCGGCTGTTGCGCTCGGCCGCCCACGCGCTCGCCTTCGTCGGACGTGCTGATCTTCGGAATGGCCAGACCGACGAGCACGGCGGCAACAATCCCGAACCCAAGAATGCGCTTGAACGTCGACGAGCGGCCGGGCTTCTCTGGCGAGGTCGAGGCTCCGGATGCGGAAGAGGTCATGATGATCAAAACGATGGATGAAGCCCACGAAGATCCGGGCATCGAGGTTGGAGAAGCAACATAGGAATGCTATACATCCGGACCCGAGAACGGTTCGTGATCTATTGTACCGGTGGATCACCGGAGCACATTGTTACGATGTCTCGTCCACCTAATCGTTCGTCCGGACATGACGCGTATGCCTGAAGCAACGACTTGGATTCATGGGTCGCGATGAGATGCACGCCGCTGATGCAGATCGCACACCGGTGTCACGAGTGGAGCCCGGGCTTCCAATCCATCTTTTATGCGACGGCCCCATACAGATGCACCTTCTGGCATCGTTTTGTATTTTCTGATAGCAAGCGACTGCTTATTCGTTCGTCCTTTAGGAGCCGCACACGTTCTGCAATGTGGATCTGGCGTCATCCTGTGCTGGTCGCGATAGCGAGCTGCATCGTGCTCGGCCTGCTGTCGCTGGCCGGGCCGCTCCCGGCCTCGATCGACGTGCCGCCCGCGGTGAGCCTGCAGGTCACCGACCGCACGGGACAGCCCCTGCGTACAGCGCGTCCCGACGGCCGTAGCCAGCCCGTGGCGCTCGACGCCATCGCGCCCGCCGCCATCGACGCGCTGCTCGCCACCGAGGACCAGCGGTTCCGGTGGCACCCCGGCATCGACCCGCTGGCCCTCGCCCGCGCGGCATGGACCGACCTGCGCCACGGCGCCATCATCAGCGGCGGCTCGACGATCACGATGCAGGTGGCGCGCCTCCTCCGCAACGAGCGCCATCGGGGGTGGATCGACAAGCTGCTGGAGATGCACCTCGCCCTGCGGCTGGAGCTGCGGCGTTCGAAGAACGAGATCCTCGCGCTGTGGCTGAACCGCGTCTCGTTCGGCAACCGGGCGCGCGGTATCGAAGCGGCTGCGCAGCTCTACTTTGGCAAGCCGGCGCGCGACCTCACGACAGCTGAGGCGGCCTACCTGATCGGCCTGCCGCAGAGCCCGAGCCGCTACAACCCGTTCCGCCATCCCGACCGTGCGAAGGCCCGGCAGCAGCGCGTCCTCCGCGCGATGGAGGCGGCCGGCCACCTCACCGCCGACGAGCACCGCCGCCTCGCCGCGCTGTCGCTCGATCTCCAGCCACCCGAGCCCACGTTTCGTGCCCCCCACTTCACGCGACGCATTGCGCGTTCGGCGTCCCAACGTTCACCGTTGATCGCTCAACGTGCCAACGTTTCAACGTCCAACGCCATCATTGAGGTGCGCACGACGCTCGATCTCGACCTGCAACGCACCGTCGCGTCGATCGTCCACGGGCACATCACCCAGCTCGCGGATCGCTCCGTCACCAACGCAGCCGCCGTCGTGCTCGACAACCGCACGGGCTCGATCCTTGCCTACGTGGGCAGCGCCGACTTCTGGGACGCCCGCGCCGGTGGGCAGAACGACGGCGTACGGATGCTGCGCCAGCCCGGCAGCGCGCTAAAGCCGTTCACCTACGCCGCCGCGCTGTCGACGCGTCGCACCACGCCCGCCTCGATTCTGGCCGACATCCCGATGCAGGTGCTGGAAGCGGGCGGCGCCTTCGCGCCCGAAAACTACGATCATCGCTACCACGGCCCCGTTCCCCTCCGCGAGGCGCTGGCGTCGAGCTACAACGTGCCCGCCGTGCGGGTGGCGCGTACCCTCGGCCCCGAGCGGCTGCTGCAGACGCTGAACGAGGCCGGCTTCGCCTCGCTCGATCAATCGGCTGCGCACTACGGCGTCGGCCTCACGCTGGGCAACGGCGAGGTGCAGCTCATCGAGCTGGCGCGCGCCTACGCCGGCCTCGCCCGCGGCGGCTCGCTCCCGCCCCTCCGCGCCGAGCGGTGGCGCGTGACGGCGAGCGGCGACACCCTCCGCGTGCCCCCGCTCCAGGCGTCTCGCCCCAACGGCCTTTCGCCGCCGGTCGCGTACCTGATCACCGACATCCTGCAGGACCCTGAGGCTCGGGCGCCGGCCTTCGGGCGCGGGAGTTCGCTGGAGCTGCCCTTTCCGGCGGCGGTGAAGACGGGCACGTCCAAAGACTACCGCGACAACTGGACGGTGGGCTACACGCCGCGGCACACGGTGGCTGTGTGGACAGGCAACTTCGACGGATCGCCCATGCGCTGGGTGAGCGGCGTCTCGGGCGCCGGCCCCATCTTTCAGTCGATCCTGCGCGTGTTGGGACCAGGGGGCGATTTCGAGCGGCCCGCGGGCATCGAGACGGCCACCATCTGCCCGGCGAGCGGCCAGCGGCCCGGCGTACACTGCCCAGCGCCACGGCAAGAGACGTTCCTGGCTGGCACCGTGCCGACGGACACGTGCACCGTCCACCGCCGCGTGCGGATCGACACGCGCTCCGGCCTGCGGCCCGCGGCCGAAACGCCCGACCGGTTCGTGCAGGAGAAGCTGTTCACCGTCCACCCCGAGCGCTTTCACCCGTGGATGCGCGCACACAACGTTCCGCTCCCGCCGCCGGTCACCCACGCCGCGGCTACGGCAGCTCAGTCCTCAAGTGACACCGAGGCCATCCCCACCGACCGCCTGCAGATCCAGTACCCGGACGATGGCACGACGTACCGCCTCGACCCCGTGCTGCGCGCCGACCACCAGCAGATCCACCTCCGCGGCACGGCAGCCTCGGGGCTCCGCGACGTGCACTGGACCGTCGACGGCACGCGCCTCGACGCGGACTACCGCGACGCGACGTGGCGCCTCCAGCCCGGCACGCACACGCTCACCCTCCGCGCCCTCCACGCCGATGGCCGGCCCGTCCAGAGCCGCCCCGTGCGGGTTCGGGTGGTGGGGTATCGAGCTGACTTGTCTTCGCCCGGACAGTAGACTGACCCTGCACCTCATTGCCGCGTATACGCTCCGCAGCAATACCCACAGGACAAACTCCGTGACCATGGCCGATAACGTCGATCGCACCACGGTCAGCATCCATCGGTTGGGCGAGGAGCCGCGCGAAATCG
>CAYFRX010000201.1:0-5595 GCA_964345515.1 uncultured Rhodothermales bacterium | reverse complement strand
ACCTCGGTGACGACGTGACCGTGCAGCACGTGCCCGGCGTGCCCAGCGTGATGAGTGACGACACGACCGGCTTTGCCGCGGCGCGGCAGCTCGCCCGTGACGCCGACGCCGTGGTGCTCGTCCTCGGCGAGACGTACGACATGAGCGGCGAAGCGGCCAGCCGGACCACCCTCGACCTGCCGGGCCAGCAGCAAGCGCTCGCCGAAGCCATCCAGTCGACCGGCACGCCGACGGCCGCCGTGCTGCTGAACGGTCGGCCGCTGGCGGTCTCCGATCTCCACGACACGGTGCCCGCCATCCTGGAGGCGTGGTATCCCGGCATCGAGGCAGGCTCGGCCCTCGCTGACGTGCTCTTCGGGCAGGTCAACCCGAGCGGCAAGCTGCCGGTGACCGTGCCGCGCAACGTGGGCCAGGTGCCCATCTTCTACAACCACAAGAACACGGGCCGCCCGCCCGTCGAGGGCCAGGACTACACGTCGCGCTACCTGAACACGCCGTTCACGCCGCTCTACCCGTTCGGCCACGGGCTGAGCTACACGACGTTCGACTACAGCGCGCCGACGCTCAGTGCGGAGTCGATCACGATCAACGACACGCTGACGGTACAAGTGGACGTGACGAATACGGGCGATCGTGCCGGGACGGAGGTCGTGCAGCTGTACATCCAGGATCCGGTGGCGAGCGTGACACAGCCCGTGCAAGAACTCCGCGACTTCGCGCGCATCGAGGTGGACCCCGGCGCAACGCGCACGGTGACGTTCCACCTCACGATGGACGACCTCGCGTTCTTCGGACCGGACCTGACGCGCGTCGTGGAGCCTGGCCGCTTCCACGTGCACACCGGCACCAGCTCGGCCGACGTGCAGACGGCTACGTTTCAGCTGACGGGCCCGGTGACGCCGATGCCCCGTCCGCCGGTCGGCGCGCCGCGCGGTCGGTAACGACGAGCACCGCGCCGCCGATGATGAGCACGAGGCCCACGCCGCGCTCGATGGTCATCGGGATGACGTCGCCGCCCATCCAGCCGAAGTGGTCGATAGCGGCCGAGCTGAGCAGCTGGAACGCGAGCAGCAGCACGGCAAAGACGACGGCGCCCGCATGCTGCACGGCGTAGTTGCTGGCCGCGACGATGAGCACGCCGAGCGCCCCGCCGAGAAAATACACGAGCGGGATACCGCTCCACCGCAGTACGCCCGTCCGCAGGCCGACGGCGAGCAGCACCCCGGCGAAGGCAGCCCCCACGATGTGATTCACGAATGATCCAATCAGGCTGCCGATGCGGATGGCGAGCGCGGCGTTGACCACGCGGCTCACCACGGTAATCGTGCCGGTTGCAATGGCGAGTAGGATGTACATCGAGCGGCAGCAGAGCAGCGAGAGGAACGGGTCAGCCGAAGCGCACGAGCAGCACGCCGGCCAGCACGAGCAACAGCCCGATCACGCGCTGGGGCGAGACGCGGATCTGCGGGAGACCGAGCCAGCCGAAATGATCGGAGACGCTGGAAAAGAACAGGTCAGCGGCGACGAAGAGGCTCACGGCCAGCGCTACGCCCAGCTGCGGCACCGTGACGTTGGCCAGCAGCACCATCAGCACGCCAATGATGCCACCGGTCAGTTCATGGGGCGGGCTGCGGTAGAGGGTGCGCCAGACCTGCATGTTCAGCCGCGCGCCGACCAGCAGGAGCGCGAACGCCGTACCCGTCAGGTGCACAATAAACGACGATTCTAACACGCCCACGTACTCGCCCAACGTCGCGTTGAGGCGAATCGCCACGCCGAGCAGCAAGCCGCTCGCGACGCTTACGACGACGGCGATGAGACGGCGCGGCACGGCGGAAAAGAAGGCTGATCGCAGCATGGTGGGCTCGAAGGAATACGGGACGCCGCGCAAACTGTGCGGTCAAGCGGCGCGCGGTGTCCCGGTCCAGGACGACACGGGCAAGATACGCAGCTCCAGGCCCCTCTTCCAGCCTCCGTCTCACCGCATCCGCCCGACCCGTACGGCCACGCCAATTCCTCCGAAGGGCTGCCCGGTGTTCACGTTGGCAAAGCCGCGCACGCCGAGCGCTAGGACGCGAGCGGCGTTCCACATGAACGCCCCCTCCAGCGGAAATCCGATCATGGGCTCCAGGTCTTCGCCCGGGCCGTCGCCGAAGAGCGTCGTGTAGCGCTGGCCGCTCACGACGGCCACGCCCGCACTGGCCGTCAACGTGAACGAGCGGACGAATAGCGCGCGACCGTACAGCACGCCCACGTCCCACGTTTCGCGTCCGAGCGTTGGATCGGTGCTCGCGGCGCGAAGCGTAAACACGTGACGGTCCGCCTCCAGCGTCAGCCCGATGCTCCCTCCGACCCCCAGCGTCGTAACGCTGGGACCTACATGCACCCCGTACCGGATATCGGCCGCGGAATCCGCGGGCTGGCCCAGCGCCGCCGAGAGGGGCAGCAGGCCCGCCATCAACATCAGAACGACACGGGCAGAAGGCATGGCGGCAGCAGAGACGGCGGTAGATTTAGAACCGGGTGTTGACGACGTTTGCAAACTCAGACCCGAACGTATACGAAATAGCGACCGAGCCCGAGAGCGAGAAATCGGTGGCAAGCTCGCGCTGCTGCAGCAGAACGTCTTCCAGCGACGTCTCGCCGGCCGGCAGCGAGAGTTGGTCCTGGATCATCTCGAAGTCGGTCCGGACGAACAGAGAGAGTCCACCCGCAATCCGAACGGACACGCGGCTGAAGAACTCAAGCCGGCGCGCCGAAAAGTCGTGGAAGTAGTGGGAGCCGGACAGCCCCGTGTAGATGTCACCCCACGGCTGACGCGTGCTCACCGACGCTTCGAGCTCCTGGTTGATGAGCGACTCCTCGTTTTGACCGAAAATGGTTTGCTCATAGTAATCGGCTCGGGTATACCCCACGCGATAGACGAAGGTGATCGCCTTTCGCGTAGCTTCTTCGTAGGGAAACACACTGTACTCGATGCCGGGGTTGACCCGGAATCGATGGTTGATGTTGCGATCGTTGCGCGTCAGGTAATTGCCGAACAGCCCGGCTGACCAGTGGTCGTTCAGGCTCATGATGGCGCGGCTGTTGAACCCGTGCCGGTGACGCCGACTCGTCACCGGATCGCTGTTGGCCTGCTCGATCGCGTCGTAGCTGAAGTTGAAATACGATCGCAGGTGCGTCTTCCAGTTTTCCGTGACGCGGTCGGCGAAGAAGCCCCATCGCGAATCGAACTCGGTCTGGTTCGACTCCAGGCCCATGCTCACGCGCCCGGCGTAGACCTCAAACACCCAGTAGTCCCAGGGGTCGCTGATGGACTGCTGAGGAGTCACCTCACTTTCTTCCTGTTCATAGCTGATGGACAGTCCCGAGGCGACAGGCGTCCGCATGACGTACGGCACGAGTCCCATCTTGAGCACCTGATTCAGGCTCTCACGTGTCTCAGACCACGTTGCGTTCCGCCCAACGGTTTGCGTGAGCGTGTGATCGGTGTCGGCGTACCTGCGCTGGCCAATGAAGGACAACGCGTACTCCCGGCCGCCCCCGCCCGTCCGCTCGTCGGTGATGAACACGTGCACGTCGGCCTGCTCGGGGTCGCGGACGTAGTTGACGAAGTTGATTTCACTGCGGATGTAGTTGTAGTCGCACCGGTCGCAGTCGATGTAAACAAGGGGGACCTTGCTGGACGCCACCGTGGGGGTCCTCGACGTGTCGCGCGGCACGTCGCGCGCGTGCGAGGCGGTGCTGCCGGCAATGCACAGGGTGAGAAGCATCACGAAAAAACGCCAGCGCCGCCACAGGGCAGCACGGACATGAACGGCTGGGTCGGAATCGACGTGCATGAACCTCGTCGGAATGGATGAGCGCATTGGGGACTGACACCGAAACGGCGCGCACCGGACGCGGCGGATCGGCCCGTGCGTGTTCAAGTGGTTTCGGGTTGCCGGTTATACTGTTTCCATTTCAAAATGTCTGGGTCTTGAGAGGCGTCGTCCATCGCATACCGCTGTGGATCGTGCGCGAGAACGTTCGAACGTTCAACGTTGGACGTTTCCAAGCCTCGAACCGGGCACGCGACGAGAGAACGTCTGGGGGAACCCCGACATGATCATCTGGAAACGGTATTAGAAGGTTGCAGGTCGGAATCGGCGTATACGACGCGTGGTGGCGCATTGGGCGGCGGGCAAGCCCCAGCTGTACGCCTGATTGCACCTAACCGCTCTGCAACAAAGAACTTCGTGTCAGCATCTCAATCGTCATGCCGGATCGGCCACACCGGCCATGCGGGCATGTGCTTGGGCCCGGGTCTCTCGGGATTTTCGTCCCCTCGGGCCCTGCCCGTCAGATTGGACCGATGAAAATATTTTTTCATTCTAAAGCACGTCGCCTGTATCGGTGATGTCAAACGTGGGGGGCCTTCCCTCCTGGTCGAGCAATGACTTTTGCTTTTAATTAATACACCGTCCCGCGTCGGCCGTAGAACGGGCCGGAGACGCTTCCTCGAAGGTCGTACATTTTTCCGAACGATGTCCCCCGCACCGTCCGGCGCAGTCGTCATAGGCGCTCGTTGACCACGTTGTTGTAGATCGATCCAAACGTGTGCGAGAAGCCCACATTGATTTCGTACTCGTACGTCGTTACGAGGTTACGGTGCCGGAGGAGCACTTCCTCCAGCGGGGCATCCCCCTTCGGGATGTGAAGCTGGTCGTGAATAAGATCTGCTTGGAGGCCCATCTGCAGAGCCAGCCCCTCGATCAGGCGAAGCGATAGGAAGCTGTTGAATTCCAACCTGTTCGTTTGGAATTCGTGCAGAAAATGCGATCCCTCCAACCCCACAAAAATGGATCCCCAGCGCTGCTGGAGGTCGAGCGAGATGTCGAGGGCTTGCTCCCCGACGACCTGCTCAGTGCGCCCGAAGATCGTCTCTTGGCGGTAGTCAAACCGCCGTGGTCCGATGCGGTACGCAATCGTCAACTCTTTTCGGTCGACCACCCAGTGGTTCCACGGATCCTCGACCTGCTGCGACCGGGGCGCCTCCGATTCGGGGCCGTTCTCGTACGTCACGTCGAGTTGCGACCCGTTGGCACTCGCATGCGCGAACGGGGCCAATCCAGTCTCCAGCGTGTTCACCAATCCTTTCTCAACCTCGACATCTGTGTCAGTCGCCCCTGTGGTGTACGTCAGATTAAACCGAGATCCGCTATATTCCTTTTGCCCGATGAATTCGAGGATGTAGCGCCGCGGGCCGACCGCGGCGCCCTCCACTGGTTCGAAGCAGAACAGACCGCGCTGCTCACCGCCTTCGTCCTTCGCACGGGCGAGCGCGCGTCCGAAGGCACCCACGCCGAGGTCACCGATCGGGCCGATGATCTCGACGCTCCGCCGCGCGCCCATCCGGCAACGTACGCCTTCGAAACGCCTCGCGCCGGGCAGTACGTCATCTGGGCCCGCGTGCGCATCCGCTCGAACGATCACGACTCGATCTGGCTTCGCGTGGACAGCACCCGGTGGATCCGCTGGAATGGGATCGAGCGGGGTAATCGGTGGCACTGGGATGAGGTCCACGATGCCGACCGTGATGACGAGCCCGTGCGC
>CAYFRX010000200.1:0-5630 GCA_964345515.1 uncultured Rhodothermales bacterium | reverse complement strand
GGACAGTCAGTGTTGCATCATCGTATCCACGTAGCTCCGAACGCGCGGGCGCTTCTTTTCGATGAAAACGGCAAGCTGCGTCGGATCGGCGTCCGTCTCGTCGGCGAAGGCCTCGAGCTCGGGCGTGCTTTCGTATTCGCGCTCCGCATCGATCCCATCGGCCAGATGCATGCCTTCAATGGCCGCTGCGGCTGCCGCGACGATGCGCGCCACGGTGCGCTGCTCCGGCTCCTCCAGCTTCTCCGGCGTTGGGTAGTAGCGGATCGCCTTGATGAGCAGTCCGGGGAGTTTCCATTCGTCGGCTGCGATGGCACCGAGCCGGGCGTGGTCGATGCCGAACGCGTCCTCCTCCTCGGCTCGCGAGGGCGGTCCTCCAGCGCGGTCCCACAGCTGTTCGTACGTGGCCGCATCGTTGTGCAGGATGATCAGGCGGCCTACTGCATGCAACAAGCCCGCAGAGAAGGCGGGCCCTTCGCACGAGCAGTTCAAATGCCCAGCCAGCTCGCGGGCGTATTGGGCCGTCCCGATGCACCGTCGCATGACGCGGTTAAAGATTTCAGACGACTCCTCGGCGCCGAACGTCTCTTCGAGTTGCACCATGCCCGCGGTCAGCACGAGGTTCGCCACCTCCAAGAAGCCCAGCAGCATCACGGCCTTCTGCACGCTCGCGATGCGGCGGCGCACCCCGTAGTATGCCGAGTTGATGCGGCGCAGCACGGAGGCCGCGACCATCGGATCCGAGTCGACGATCTGGGCAAGTTGCAACGTGTTGGGTTCCACGCCCATCTCGGAAAGCAGCTCCGAGACACTTTCTACCGTGTGCGGCAACGGCGGGAAGCTGATGCTCGGCCGCAACTCACCGCGGAGCGAGAAGTCAGTGTCGGGCTCGGAGGGGAGATGACCGTCCGTGTTGATGGCAATACGCGGCTCGTCACGCGACATAATAAGACTTAAACATGCTAGGAAGATGGGACGATGGACCAATGCGCCAAGGTAGGGAGCAAAAATGAGGCCTTGTTCGCGCGCGACCGGGGTCTAGGGCTTCTCACGCCGTCTCCGGCCCCAGCCGGGCGGCCGTGCTTCCCCAACAGCTTAAGGGCGCACTCGGGCGACCGATAACGAGAGATGCCTTGCGGCGGAGTCATTTCATGGCGGATGGCCTTCCCTTCTGTGTCCGCCCCGCAGGGCTCGAGGACCTTCCGCATGCAGCCCGAGACCGCGCATCCGTGCATCCGCATCGCGTACTGCCCATTGTGATTCTTCTGGCCGGACTGTCCATCTCGCCAGCCTCTGTCCGCGCTCAGATCAGCGTTCCCGGCACGCCGCTCGGCCTGAGCAAGGCGTCGCCCTCCGTCTCGGCGAATGTCCCCACGGTGCGCGTGAGCGCGGCGCCGTCCACCAAGGCTCGGTCCGCCCCCTCGGGCCCGGCCCGCTCCGACAGCGTGCAATTCCTTCCTGATACGTACGGCACGCGCACACCCGCGTCAATCGCCCTCAAAGATGCAGGCGCACGCCAGCGCCTCGCCGACGGCGGCATGCTGTGGCGGGTGCACATCGAAGCGCCCGGCGCGCGAGGGCTGCGATTCATGTACGATCGATTTCGGCTCCCCCCAGGAGCTCGTTTTTTCGTGTACGATCCGGAGGGCGCCGTCGTCCAAGGCGCATTCACCGAGCGCAACAACGCCCGACACGGTGGATTCTCGACGGGGTTGACCCCCGGTGCGCGTGCCGTCCTGGAATACTATGAACCCCCCGACGCGGCCTTCTCAGGGCGCATCCGCGTGGCTACGGTCGTGCGGGCCGAGGACCGGCCTTATCCTACGGCCCCACTCTCGGGCGTTCCGTACGACGCCGAGGCGCTCGGATGCAGCATCAACACGGCCTGCCCGGAAGGCGACGCCTGGTCGAAGGAAGCGCGGGCGACCGTGCTCATCGATCGGGGCGGCAGCACGTGCTCCGGGGTGTTACTGAACAACACGGCGGAAGACTTCTCGCCGTACATTCTTACAGCCCACCACTGCAGTTCGCCGGCCGTGGGCGACACGCTGGACTGGCTCGTCACCTTCAATTACGCGAGCCCGGCGTGCGCCGACCCCGACACCCAGCCGCCGAAGTACTCGATGACCGGCGTCGTCGTTCGCGCGGCGCAGTCGGGATGGCAAGAGGACTACGCCCTGCTCGAACTGCTCAACCCGATCCCCGCATCGTACGAAGCGTACTACGCCGGCTGGTCGCGCACCGCCACCCCGCCCCAGCGCGGGATCACCCTGGGCCATCCCCGGGGCGACATCCAAAAGATTGCCTTCGATGACGACGTGCTCACCGATTTGGGCGCGCGCTGGCTGGCAACGTTCGACCGCGGCACCATCGAAGGGGGCTCGTCCGGGGCGCCCCTCTTCGACGACCAGCACCGCATGGTCGGCCACGTGCGGGGCGCCTGGTCGATTGACTTCGACGCGTGCTCCGGCCCCGACGGCGACGACAACGACGCGACCATCGTCTTCCCCAAGCTGGCCCACATCTGGGACGCGGGGCCGGCCGGGCTGCGCGTCCGCGACTTCCTGGATCCGGCTGGCCTCAACCCGATTCGCCTGGAGGGGCTTGACAGCGCGCCCTCCGACTCGTCCGCTGCGCGGGCGTGGATCAATGAGGTGGACACGCGCACGGCGAACGCGACCGACGAGGACGACGCAGAGTTTGTCGAGCTAGCCGGGCCGGCCGGCCTGTCGCTCGCCGGCTATCAGCTCGACGTATACGCCTGCGCGGCCGGAACCGCCGAGCTTCAATTTACGGAAGCCATCGAGGCGGCCCCGCCCCTGTCGCCTGACGACGGCCAGACCGGGTTCTTCGTCGTGGGCGGATCGGGCCTGCCCGATGCGCTCGTGGACCATCCGTTCTCAGCGAACGCCCCGAATCGGCTTCCAGATGGTCACGGCCTCATCGTCCTGCGCGCCCCGGACGGCCGCGAGGTGTTCGACTACCAGTACGACGCCCCCGGCGACGCAGACGCCGGCGCGTGCCCGGTCTCGCGCACGACGCGTTCGCGCGCGGATGACTATAGCTACGATCCGCAACTCGTTCGCGCCATGACGACCGACGCGGAGGCCAAGGTGGCGCTCGGCACCACGGCCATCGGCTTCCAGCAGGTGCACACGCCGGCCGCCGAGGACTTCGCCTCCGAGGGCATCGTTCCCTCCCCCGGACGGAAGAACAACACCGCAATCCCTGTCGAGCTCACGAACTTTCGCGCCGTGGTCGACGGCGAAACCGTTCACCTATCGTGGACGACGGCAAGCGAGACCGGGAATGCGGGCTTCGAGGTGCAGCACGCGATGGAGGGGGACTTCGTGACGCGCGCCTTTGTGGAGGGGCACGGCACCACCACGCGTGCTCAGACCTACGGTCATACCACGTCCGACCTGCTCGCCGGGACGCACCGGTTCCGGCTGCGGCAGGTCGACGTCGACGGCACGACGTCGTACAGTCCAGTCGTCGAGGTGACCGTCGCCTCCTCGGCGTCGTTCCAGCTCTCGCGTCCCCACCCGAATCCCTTCCACCAGACGGCCTCGCTCACGCTGACCGTGGCGCAGTCGCAACACGTGGAAGTGCTGCTGTACGACGTCCTCGGCCGCCGCGTGGCCGTCTTGCACGACGGAACGATCCCCGCCCAGCGGCCTGTTGCGCTGCAGGTGGATGCTCGGTCGTTGTCGAGCGGCCTGTACATCGTGCGCGTTACGGCCGAGCAGTTCATGGCCAGCCGCAAAATGACCCTTCTTCGCTAGCCGTTGCTTCGCCGTCCCGTCTGGGCGGCATCGCACCCTCGTCTTCGGCGCGCTGCGGCCCACCGGGGACCGCATTTCTCCGGGCGTGGACGCGGCGTTTCGGCCCATTCGGCCGCTCCAATTCCGGGGCAAAAAATGCCAAAAGTCCGCAGAAAATGATGCCGTAGCCGGCGCGGCATCGGCGCTTTCAGGACGTGCACGCGGTTTTCGTTCACATTGGTAGGCTCTTTGGACGCTCGGTTTAAGCGAACATCCAAAGTGGACGAAAACAATAGGTTTATGCTGTTACGCCTTCAGAACCCGACGGCCTCCATGGTATCGATGGCGCGCCATCAGGAGCGCATCGCCACCAACCTGGCCAACGCCAACACCGTCGGCTTCAAACGCGACCGCGTCTTTGTCGAAGCCCTCAACGAACGCCTCGACGCCGAAAGCGCGCCCCGGAGCGAGCGCGTCCCCACGCAGTGGGCCGACATGGAATCAGGCGGCCTGCAGTCGACCGGTAACCCGCTGGACGTGGCCCTGCAGGGCGACGGCTTCTTCGTCGTCAACGACGGCGCTGGCGACGAGGAGCGCTACACGCGCGCCGGCCGCTTCATGATCGACAGCGACCGCACGCTCCGCACGCCGTCCGGCCTCACCGTGCAGGGCCAGGACGGCGGCCCGATCACGGTGCCCGACCAGCCCGGCGACATCCAGATCACCCAGGACGGCCGCCTCCAACTCAACGGCCGCGAATTCGGCCGCCTCCGCGTCGTCCGCTTCGACGACCCGCTCCGCCTCGAACGCCGCGAGGGCGCCACGTTTGCTGCGCCCACCACGGTGCCCATCGAGATGGAGGAGCCGACGATCCTGCAAGGCCAGCTGGAGGCCAGCAACGTGAATCCCGTCGAGACGATGACGGACATGATCACGCACTACCGGCTGTTCGAGACGCAGCAGCGCATGATGCGCACCTCCGACGAACTGCTCGGGCGCGTCAGCAAGGACCTCGGCACGTTCTAGCCCCTGCCTCCTCTTTTGCTTCTTCTCTGACGGACTAACCTCCTTTTCCCTCTATGCTTCGTGCACTCAACACCGCCGCGCTCGGCATGAACGCCCAGCAACGCAACGTCGACAACATCGCCAACAACATGGCGAACGCCAGCACCAACGGGTACAAGCAGACCCGGCTCGTCTTCCACGACCTGATCTACCAAAACATCCAGACGGGCGGCCAGAACGAGGCCGAGGGCAACGCGGCCCCGGCGTCGCTCCAGATCGGTCACGGCGCCGCCCCCGTCGCCTCCGTCCGCGACTTCCGGCAGGGCGGGCTCAAGCAGACGGGCAACAACCTCGACGTGGCCATCAACGGCGAAGGCTTCCTGCAGATTCGCCGGCCCGACGGCAGCATCGCCTACAGCCGCGATGGCAACTTCAACCTCGACGCCGAGGGCAACATCGTGACGCACTCGGGGCTCATGCTGGAGCCCGACCTCAACGTCCCGCCCGAGGCCACGAACGTCCGCATCAGCCAGGACGGCGTCGTGACCGCCGAGTTTGAGGGCGATCCCGTGGGCGTGGAGCTCGGCCAGATCGAGCTGGCCCGCTTCGCCAATGCCGGCGGCCTCGAACCGATCGGCGGCAACCTCTTCGAGCAGACCGCCGCCAGCGGCCCGCCGACGATCGCCACGCCCGGCCAGGACGGCATGGGCTTCGTCCGCCAGGGCTTTCTGGAGACGTCCAACGTCAACATTGTCCGTGAGATGACCAACCTGATCGAGGCGCAGCGCGCGTACGAGATCAACTCGAAGATGGTCACCACGACGGAAGACATGCTGCAGATCGCCAACAACCTAAAACGCTAAC
>CAYFRX010000199.1:0-5642 GCA_964345515.1 uncultured Rhodothermales bacterium | reverse complement strand
TGCTGCGGTAGAACTGCTGCAGCTGCTGCGCGCTGATCTCGTCGTCGCCCTGCTCCTCGAAGAAGGCCATTAGGTCCTGGTCGGTCACCTCAAGCCCTTCTTCGTCGATGAGCGCGTCGCGGATGAGCATCCAGCGGCCCTGGCGCTCGGCTTCGCCCTCTTGGTTCTTGCGGAAGAGCTCCATATCGAAGTCGTCGGGCAGTTCGCCATCGTTGCGCTGCTTCACCTGCTCGACAAACGAGTCGAGGTACGTTTCGACGACGGACTGCGGTACGGGCACTGAGTGCAGGTCCAGCATGCGTTCGATAATGTCACCCTGCAGCATCTCGCGCGACTGCTCCTCCAACGCGTCTTCGAGCTGATCGCGGATTTCTTGGCGGAACGCGTCCGGGTCGTCCATCTCACCCTCCGTCACGGTGCGGACGAATTCTTCGTCGACCTCCGGCAGCTCGCGGCGCTTCACGTCTTTGACGTGAACTTCGTACACGCGCGTCTCGGGTTCACTGTCGCTCGGCGGGCCCGGCTCGTGCGGCAGGTCCACGCGGAAGGTGGCGCCGGCCGCCTTGCCGATGATGGCATCGCGCAGTTCCTCCTTCAGGCGCTCGTCGTCGAGGAAGAAGCTCAGGTCCTCCTCCTTGTCGCCGATAACGGGCGTGTTGGTCGACGGGTCGATGCGCTGGAGGTCCACCATCACGTAGTCTTCCCCGCCGGCCTCGTCGTCTTCATCGACGGGGATGAGGTCGGCCTGCTTCGTGCGCATCTTTTCGATCTCGTCCTCGACGTCATCGTCCGTGATCTCGTGGGCGAGGCGGGAGATTTGCTCCTCGGAGAGGTCCTTCAGCTCAATTTCGGGCTGCACGCCAAAGCGGATGACCGCACGGAGGTCGCCGTCCAGCTCGTAGTCCAGCTCGGTGAGCTGCGGCTGGCCCAGCACCTCCAGGTCGCTGCCTGCTTCTACCTCCTCTTCGAAGGCCTCCTGCACCATCTGCTCAGCGACGCCGTAGCCCAGCGCCTCACCGTGCATCTTCTTGACGAGCGTGAGGGGCACCTTGCCCTTGCGGAAGCCTTTCATGTCGGTCTGGGACCGCTGGCGCCGAAGCGCTTCGTTCAGCTCCGGCTCGATGTCCTCAGCCGTGGCGTGGATCTCCAGCTCGTACTCGACCGGAGAAACTTGGTTAATCTCAGTGTGCATGATGGGCTGTTGCGTGTCGGAAAATGAAGCGCTGGACCGATGCGGAAAAGCGCGTGCCGCGCCGTAGCACCTTTTGATGCAAGAGGATACAATGCGCAAGGGCGCGAAAAGATCAACAGCGTAGCCACCGAACCGGCACGTTGGCCGCGGGAAGTTGGCGGAAACGCAGCGTCTCACTGGTTTTTCACGCGGTGGGAGGAGACGGGGGCGCCGTGATCAGGGCTGAAGCGGCGCGCGGTGGGGACGTGAGAGCCGGTTCGGTCTGGTAGGGCGCGGCGACACGCCGTTTATCGCTTCATGATACCATTCGTCGAACGAGGTCAAACCCGCAGGGCGTTTGTGAGTATTCGTCTGTGCCACGCATCTTTTCACGGCTGCACGGCCTCGGTAGCAACTGTGAATCTCAACCATACACCGATTGCCATGCGCACATCGCCAACTGTTTTCTTCACGATGCTCATTCTTTTGATGGGGCTGCTGGCCCCAGCACAACGCGTGCAGGGTCAGGAGGCGCCGGATGAGGGCCCGACCCCGGCCGCGGACGAGGGCGGCGCGGGCTATTTTGCCGTCGGCACCAATGTCATCGGGATGGACGCCCTGAACGACCGGATCGAATCGTTTGGCTACCCCACGTTTGGCTCCGCCTTTCTGTCGCTCGGAGGCGGCGGCTACAGCCTCGTAGGCGGGCGCTTTCTGCTGGGGGGTGAGGGGCACGGTCTCATCCGGCCGTCGCAGAGCTTTCAAGGACGCACCGTGTCGGTCGGCGGGGGATACGGGCTCTTCACGCTCGGATACCAGGCGTGGACCAGCCCGACGACGCGGGTGTACCCCCAGGTCGGTCTCGGCGCCGGCGGGCTCACGGTGGACATCGGCAGTGCGGGCACAGCCACGGACTTCGACGACGTGCTGAATGATCCGAACCGCCGCGCCGAGCTCACCCGGGGCAGCCTGCTCGTAAGCCTGGCGGTGAACCTCACCTACGAAGCTTTCAGCGCGTCGGACGAGGAGGGCGGCTTTCGGATTGGGCTGCAGGCCGGCTACCTGCTGGCGCCGCTGAGCAGCGACTGGCAACTCGATGACGCCTCGCTCGACGACGGCCCGGATGCCGGATTTGGCGGCCCCTTCGTGCGTCTGCTCATCGGTGGGGGCAGCGGCCGCTGAGTCGACTGTGGCCGCTGGGCGGGCGGGGACTCAGTACGTCACCCAACGCAGGAGTTCGCGCATGCTCGGCTTCTTGCCGTACATCAGGATGCCGATGCGGTAGATGCGTCCGCTGGCCCAGATGGTGCCCACGAACGTGCCCACGAGCAGCAGGAAGGCACCCCCCACCTGCCAGAACGGGACCTCGGTCACGGCCACGCGGGCCACCATGAGCACGGGGGAGAAGAACGGAATCATGGACATGACGACCGAGAGCGTCGCGTTGGGCGTCTCCAGCAGGAAGAATAGCAGGACGATGGGAATGATGAGCGGCAGCGTGAGCGGAATCACGAGGCTCTGCGCGTCCTGTTGCTGCTCGACGGCCGAGCCGACGGCCGCGAACAGGCTGGCGTACAGCAGGTAGCCGCCCAGGAAAAAGAGCACGAACCAAACGAACAGGCTCGGCGCGAGGCTGGGCAGCGAGATGTCGGCCGCCTGGCGCACGGCCTCCTCCGAGGCGCCCGCGGGCAGGTTGAACACGGACGGGTCGAGCAGCAGGGCGGCGGCGCTGCCGAGCATCGAGGTGCCGCCCAGCACGAGCACGCCCCACACGACGAACTGCGTCAGCCCCATCGCGCCGATGCCGAGCACCTTGCCCATCATGAGCTCGAAGGGTTGCACCGACGAGACGACGATCTCCACGACGCGGCTGCTTTTCTCTTCGATCACGCCCTGCATCACGTACTGCCCGTAGATCAGCACGGCCATGTAGATCAGGAGCGCCATTGCCCAGCCCACGGCCATGTACGCCAGCGAGCTGTCCGCGGTCGCACCCTCGTCGGTCAGTTGGCGCGTGGCGAGTGACGCGTCGGAGTCGAGGATGGCCAGCACCTCGGGCGGCGCGTTGGCGCGCGCCAGCCGCTCACGCTGCACGACGTCGTCGATGAGGCCGTCGAGCGCGGCGCGGGTGGTGAGGCCGCCGCCCTGGCGCGAGACGTATGTGGCTTGGCCGTTCCCGGCGAGCAGGCTGTCGGGCAGGAGCAAGTACCCGTCGAACCGCTCAGCCCGCACGGCGGCCTCGACCGAGTCGAGCGGTGCGTCCATTCGGGTGAAGACGAACTCTTCGCTGCCTGTCTGCTGAAGCCGGTCGAACAGGGTGTTTGTTGCGTCCACCACGGCGATGCGCGATTGGCTGGACTGCGCGGCGAAGTAGCCGAGCGCCCCGGGCGCCACCATCAGCAGGATAAGGCCAAACGGCAGCAGCAGCGTCGTCAGGATGAACGCCTTCGTCCGGACGCGGCGCCAGTACTCACTCCGCAGGATGATCCAGATCTTGTGCCACATGCGCGTCGCGGGTCGTGCGTTGGGCGTTGTGCGTCGGGCGTTGAGAGATCAGGCCGGTGCGGCGGCAGGGATTTCCGCACGCAGCTTCCGGGCGCGCTCCTCGCCGACGACGTCGATAAAGATTTCGTTCATCGACGGGGCGACGCGCTCGAAGCGGTACACGGCCTCGGTGCGGTCGAGCGCCGTCCGCAGCACGCGTCGGGCCGAGGCGCCGTCGTTCAGGTGGAGGCGGACGCGATGGTGGCTCCTCGTCTCGATGCGCACCGCACCATCGGCCACGAGATCGTCCAGGAACCCGTCGTCGCCGTCAAATTCGAGGATGATGCTGTTGCGGCTGAACTGGTGTTTGATGTCGCGGAGGACGCCCTGCAACACGATTTCGCCGTCGGCCATGAGGCAGATGTCGTCGCACAGCTGCTCGACCTGCTCCATGCGGTGCGAGGCGAAGAGGATGGTACGCCCATCGTCGCGCAGCTCCAGGATGATGTCGCGCAGCAGCTCGGAGTTGATCGGGTCGAGGCCGCTGAACGGCTCGTCGAAGATGAGCAGCGACGGTTCGTGCAGCAGCGTGGCGATGAACTGGATCTTCTGCTGCATGCCCTTCGAGAGCTCCTCGGTGTCCATGCCGGCCCAATCCGTGGCGTCGAAGCGGTCGAGCCAGTGGTCGGCGCGCTTGGCCGCGGTGGCATGGGGGAGCCCCTTAAGCGCGCCCAGGTACAGGAGTTGCTCGCGCACCTTGAGCTTCTTGTAGAGGCCGCGTTCTTCGGGCAGATAGCCCATGCGCTGCTGGCTCCACGGCCCCACCGGCTGGCCGTCGTAGCGGATCGCGCCCTCATCGGGGCCGGTGATATACGTGATCATCCGTATGGTGGACGTCTTGCCGGCACCATTGGGGCCCAACAAGCCGAGGATGCGCCCTGGAGATGCGTCGAACGTGATAGCATCGACGGCGACAGTTTGGCCGTAGCGTTTGGTGACGCTGTCCACCTCCAGGCGGGCCATGATAGAGGGGGAGAGATCGCTGAGGGGAGAGGGATCGGCGAGCGGTTACAGCTTCGAGAGCTTACGCTGGGGGATGCGGATGAGATACCGCTGATCCATGATTTCCTCATGGACGCCAAATTGCCCCGTGCCGCGGAAGTCTACGGCCACGTTGGGACCGGCTACACGCTTGATTTCGCCGATGCCGTAATACGAAGGATGCGGGCCGTAGTAAACCAGTTGGCCTTCTTCGAATTCTTTGTCCCGGCGTGCTTTTCGGCAGAAGGCCGGGACGACTTCCAGCAGCTCCAGGCGATAGGGACTTGACTTGCGTCCTGAACGTCGTTCCATAGTGCGGTCCGTCTATTTACATCGCAGATACAAACGAAGCGCGAAGCGGCTTGGTTCACCGTCGCGCAAGAACTGCGCACAAACATTAAACCAAAACGGCGGCAGCTTTTCCATTCTGAAACGGATTCCTCCATCAGGAACGTTGAGAAGAAGGACGCCCGAACCCCGCATCCCATTCGTCGGTAAACGGTTGATGTGCATACGGTCCGCGGCGCCAAGGCTCGGCCCATTCGAGCCGTTGTGGCACCTCACCTCATTCTCTACCGACTGATCCTGAGCCTGCAATGCGATACGATGAACCGATGGTCGACCGACAGACCGGTCGCAACGCCGAGCTGTTTGCGCAGTCCCTGGCCGAGATGGACTCGAAAGAGACGCGCTACCCGTACCTGCGCATCCTGGTGAGCCTCGTGGAGCAGGCTCATCCCGAGTGGAATCAGGCGCCGCACAAGGACGAGCAGATTGCGAACCTCATCCATCGCATGAGTAAGGGCGCGCTGGAGAAAGAGGAGATCATCGAAGTAGTGCACGTGCGCGACGAAGAGCGCGGCTATCGGAATTGAGCGTTCTGGGTTGAGCGTTCTGGGTTTGGAGTTGAGGCGAAGTCTGTGTGTAGCTAAACTAACGCTGAACC
>CAYFRX010000198.1:0-5702 GCA_964345515.1 uncultured Rhodothermales bacterium | reverse complement strand
CCCTGCTCGTCGAGGCCTACGAGACGCTCCGAACGGATCGAGGCCCCGACCGTTGTTCCACGCGCGAGGTTGCCCAGCACGTGGTGAACCTTTACGAAGCGTGGGGCAAGGCCGATCAGGCGGCCTCGTACCGGCAGCACGCCACCGGCGGATCGCGGTCGGGATGGACCTTCCATCGAAATTCCACGGAAGCAATCCGGGGCGGGGTTGACAGGCTTAAGGTGTGCCCTGTAGGATACACCCTAAGCGCGGCGGGGCGGCCCGTTCTCAGGAGCGATGACGCATCTGTCGCGTACGGTGTGATCCATCTTCCGACCAATGCCTCCGCCTCTCCATGGCCGACCGTGACCCTTCGACGCAGGCGCAAGCCACCGACCCGTCGTACGACCTCTTCCGATCCCGCCGCCAGCCGCTCGATGCAGTCTTCGATCCCGAAAACATTGCCGTCATCGGAGCCAGCGACGAGCGGGGGAGCGTGGGCCGGACGCTGCTGTGGAACCTCGTGAGCAATCCGTTCGGCGGGACGATTTTCCCTGTCAACCCGAACCGGAAGAATGCCCTCGGCATCAAGGCGTATCCGACGATTGGCGACGTGCCAGCGGAGGTGGACCTTGCGCTCATCGCGACGCCGGCGCGCACGGTGCCCGGCATCGTGGAGGAGTGCGCCGCAGCCGGCGTGAAGAGCGCCATCATCATCTCGGCCGGCTTCCGCGAGGTGGGCGAGGAAGGGAGGGCGCTCGAACGGCAGATTAAGCAGACGGCCCAGGAGAGCCAGCTACGCATCGTGGGGCCCAACTGCCTGGGCATCATGCGGCCGCCCACAGGCCTCAATGCGACGTTCGCCAGCTCGATGGCGCAAGAGGGCAACGTGGGGTTTATCAGCCAGAGCGGGGCCCTGCTCACGGCCATCCTCGACTGGAGCTACCGCGAGAACGTCGGCTTCAGCGCCTTCGTCTCCGCCGGCTCGATGGTCGACGTGGACTGGGGCGATCTCATCTCGTACCTCGGGGCCGATCGCTATACGCGCAGCATCGTCCTCTACATGGAATCGATCATCAACGCGCGCTCCTTTCTGTCGGCGGCGCGCGAGGTGGCGCAGCAAAAGCCCATCATCGTCATCAAGGCGGGCCGGACGCAGGCCGCCGCGGAGGCCGCGGCGTCGCACACCGGCACGCTCGCCGGCAGCGACGCCGTGCTCGATGCGGCCTTCCGGCGCACAGGCGTGCTTCGCGTCGATCAGATCGACGATCTCTTCTCGATGGCCGAGGTGCTTGCCAAGCAGCCGCGTCCGGAGGGGCGCAACCTCACCATTCTCACAAACGCCGGCGGGCCGGGCGTGCTCGCCACCGACGCGCTCATCAAAGGGGGCGGGAAACTCACGACCCTCTCCGACGAGACCGAGGAGCAGTTCAACGAGTTTCTGCCGCCCGCCTGGAGTCACAGCAATCCGGTCGACATCTTGGGCGATGCCGATCCCGATCGATACGCGAGGTCGCTGAAGGTCGCGAGCGAGGACGAGAACAGCGACGGCTTGCTCGTGGTGCTCACCCCGCAGGCCATGACGGAGCCGACGGATACGGCTCGTAAGCTCGTCGAGTACGCGAAGAATCGGCGCAAGCCCATCCTGGCCAGCTGGGTGGGGGGCACGGCCATCGCGCAGGGCGAAAGCATTCTCAACGAGGCTGGGCTGCCCACCTTCGCCTATCCCGACGCCGCGGCGCGCCTGTTTAACAACATGTGGCAGTACAGCTACAACCTGCGCGGCCTCTACGAGACGCCCAGCCTGCCCGACGACGAGGAAGGCATCCCCGACCGGGAGACGGCGCAGCAACTGGTCGATGACGTGCACGCCGCCGGACGGTCGCTCTTTACCGAGTACGAATCGAAGCGGCTGCTGGAAGCCTACGGCATTCCGACGGTCGAGACGCACGTGGCCACGACCGAGGACGAGGCCGTCGCCCACGCCGAGGCCATCGGCTATCCGGTGGTGGTGAAGCTGCACTCGGAGACGATCACGCACAAGACGGACGTGGGCGGGGTGATGCTCGATCTGCAAAACACCGACGCGGTGCGGGTCGCTTTCGCGCAGATCCAGGACGGCATTGCCGCGGAAGGGTTCGACGGGGTCACCGTCCAGCCTATGGTCGAGACCGATGGGTACGAGCTCATCGTGGGAAGCAGCGTCGACGCGCAGTTCGGGCCGGTGCTCCTGTTCGGTACGGGTGGCACGCTGGTCGAGGTGTTCAAAGACCGCGAACTGGGCCTGCCGCCGCTCAACACGACGCTCGCCCGCCGGATGATGGAGCAGACCAAAATCTACGAAGCGTTGAAGGGCACACGGGGCCGTAAGGCCGTCGACCTGGACGCCCTCGAAACCATGATGGTGCGGTTCAGCCAGCTCGTCGTCGAACAGCCGCGCATCAAAGAGATCGACATCAACCCGCTGCTGGCCTCGCCCGACCGCATCCTCGCCTTGGACGCGCGCATCATGCTGCACCCGTTTGGCACTGACGGGGACGAGCTTCCGACCCCCGCCATCCGCCCGTATCCGCACCAGTACGTCGACACGTGGACCACGCGCAGCGGCAAAGAGATTTTGATTCGGCCGATCCGCCCGGAGGACGAGCCGCGGCTGGTCGAGTTTCACGAGCACCTGTCCGAGCGCAGCGTGTACCTGCGCTATGCCAGCATGCTGCAGATCAGCCAGCGGGTGGCGCACGAGCGGCTCTCGCGCATCTGTCACATCGACTACGAGCGGGAGATGGCGCTCATCGCCGAGTGGCACGACCCAGAGACGGATCGCGACATGATCGTGGGCGTGGGGCGCTTGACGAAGGAGTTCGGCACGAACGAGGCCGAGTTCGCCATGCTCGTCATCGACGAGTTCCAGCGCGAAGGCATCGGGACCGAGCTGCTACGGCGGCTGGTGCAGATCGGACGGGACGAAGGGCTCGACCGCATCACGGCCGACATCCTCGTGCAGAACCGGGCGATGCAGCACGTCAGCGAGAAGCTGGGGTTTGAGATCGTGCACAGCGGCGACATGGCTGACGAGATGGTTAAGGCTGTGAAAGGGCTTGAGTAGCGGATGTCAGAAGCCTCCGGCGTAGAATTTGCCCCTGGGCACGGTATGCGGTTGCGGAGAGCCCGGCGCCTATTCGCAAGACTGTTACGCGACGCCCTTGTTTTCGCCGGCTTTAGCCGGTAGTGTACGTTGAAGCGCAAGAGGTAAGTCGCATGGCGAAGGCCTGCCTTTCCTCTTTTCGCACGCTAGCACAGTCCGCGAGGAGAAGGATGAGGCACCATGTCGGACCAACCCCCGGAGCTCGAACGCAGGAGCGATCGTCTGGCCGAGCATCAGCGGATGCTGGCTGCGTTGACGGACGTTACGTTTCGCGTCGCGCTCGACCCGGATGGCACCGTGCGATCGGTGTACGACGTGCCCGCCTCCAGTGCGCTGTCGGCGTCCACCCTGCGCGATCGGCTGAATCGGCACCACACTGCGCAATGCCGAATGGCTCATCAGCAGCAGCGCGCCGAAACGTTCGACGTCGTCTGTGAGCAGTCGGCAGCATGCCACACCTGGAACGTGACCCTCGTGCCGGCCGAGGCGCGGCCCGACGAGGCGGGCGCCTTGTTCGGCGCGGCGCGTGAGGTGACCGAATCGCGGCAGAACCGGGCAGCGCTCCGCGAGACGGCGGCCATCCAGCAGCATCTCGTCGAACTCCTCCCGGACGCCATCATCATCACCGGCGCGAACGACCGGCTGTTGTTCGTCAATTCCGCGGCCGTCGACCTGCTGGGCGCGTCCAGCGAAGGCGAGGTTCTCGGCGCCTCGATCTGGCAGTTCGTGCATCCCGAAAGCCGAGCCCATGCCCGCGAGCGCAAGTGCCAGCTCCATCAGGGAGAGTCGTTCGACTTTGTGGAGCAGAAGCTCGTTCGGCTCGATGGCAGTGTGACCTCGGTCGAGACGGCGTCGGTGCCCATCGTGTATCAGGGCAAACGAGCCGCGCTCGTCGCGGCGCGGGATCTGACCGGGCGCAAAAGCATGGCCGAGGCACTTTCCCGCACGCTCGATCTGTTTGACAAGGCGTTTCATCTGGGCCCGGCGGCGCTCATCATTGCCCGCCTGAGTGATGGTGCCATCCTCGAAGTCAGTGACCAGATGGTCGAGTTGACGGGCTACGGCGCCGACGAACTCGTAGGACGGGATCTGCGCGCGCTCGATCTGTGGGTGGACGACGCGACGCGCGATCGCCTCGCCAAGCAGCTCACGGAGGACGGCACGGTGTGGGAGGCCGAATTCCAAATTCAGCGCAAGGACGGCACGACGCGCACCGTATTGGGCTCGGCCCACCGCGTCGAACTGCGCGGAGATGCCTGTCTGCTTGCCAGTGCCATCGACATCACGGAGCGGCGCCAGGCCGCGTCCGCCGCGCAAGAAAGCCGTGCGCTCCTCCACAAGATTTTTCACGCGAGCCCGACGGCTGTCAGTATTTTTTGCATGGACGACGGGACGTTTTTCGATGTCAACGAAGCGATGTGCGACTTGGTGGGCTATGAGGCCGACACGCTCGTGGACCGGACGGCGCAGGACCTCAACCTGTGGGGGGATCCGGCCCAGTACGCAACCATCATGAAGTCGCTGCGGGAAGGTGAGTCCGTCTACGATCAGGAGATTGCGCTCTGCACCGCCTCGGGGGAGGAGGTGACCACGCTGTCCTCGTTCCAGCACATTCACGTCGAGGGGCGCTCGTGCGTGCTGGCGGTGATGACGGACATCACGGCGCGTAAGGAGGCCGAGGACGCCCTCGTCGATGCCAAAGAGCGGGCCGAGGAAATCGCACGCTTCCGCTCGACGCTGCTCTCCAACATGACGCACGAAATTCGGACGCCGCTGACCGTGATCCTCGGCTTCACCTCGATGCTCCATCAGGGCATCCAGGACGACTACCGGCGGTTTGTGCACCTCATCGAGCGAAGCGGGCGCCGCCTCCTGCTGACGCTGGACTCTCTGCTCGATCTCGCTCAAATCGAGGCAGGCACGCTCACCGTGCAGGAGGGGGTGCACAACGTGTTCGACGTGGTGCACGGCACGGCGGGGGCGCTGACGGGGCTCGCCGAACAGAAGGGGTTGGCCTTCACGGTCGACCTCCCCGAGACGACTGCCTACGCCCGGTTTGACCATGATCTCTTTACCCATGCGCTCACCCATCTCATCGACAATGCTGTGAAGTTCACGGAGGACGGTGAGATCGTGGTCACGGCTGAAGCGACCGACGACGCGGTGCGCATCCACGTGAAGGATACGGGCGTTGGGGTGGGAGAGCAGTTTCAGAGCCGGCTTTTTGAGGCGTTCTCGCAGGAGAGCGAGGGGACCAACCGCAGTCACCAAGGGAGCGGCCTCGGGCTCACTGTGGCGCAGCGCCTGGTAGAGCGTATCGGCGGCACGATCCGGCATACGAGTCGGAAGGGGAAGGGCAGCATCTTCACTATCGAACTGCCCAAGCTGCCCGCACGCGAAGCGCGCGCCGTGTCGTCCTGACCGTGCGGCAGACCCCTCCTCCCGAGATGGCCCCGTGGGAGGCGCCTTAGTTGCATACGCCGTTCAAGGGAGACAACGCCTGCTCCGGCCCGAGTCCGATCAAAAAACAAAAGGCAGCGTCCCTCACGGGGCGCTGCCTTTTGGCGCTACGTAGGCG
>CAYFRX010000197.1:0-5715 GCA_964345515.1 uncultured Rhodothermales bacterium | reverse complement strand
GCGGCGCGCGGTTGACGGCGCCGCGGCCTGGCACTAAGTTTGATCTTCGATGCACCGCCCACCGCCTTCACCCGCTGCCCGATCCCGTGCGCCAACGCTTCCTCGTCTGGACCGCCCGCGCCGCAGCGTGTGCCCTCCTGCTGGTGAGCGGCCCCACCCAGGGGCAACCGGGCGAGGCCGTGGTGGGCACCGTGACGGCCGAACGGAGCGGGGCGCCCATCGGGCTGGCAGAGGTGAAGCTCTTCGAGGCCGGAAGCCGCCACGTTCTCACGGGCACGACGGCCGACGCGGCAGGCCGGTTTCGCCTGGCCGAGGTAGCGCGCGGCACGTACCGCGTGGAGGTGCGCGCGCCAGGGTATCGCACGGCGCAGCGTACTGTCACGGTGCGGGCGGCTGGGGCGCATCGGCTCGACGTCGCGCTGCAGGCCGCCTCGTCCGGTCCCGAGGCCGTCGTCACGACGCCCTCCCGCCGGCTCGAAGCCGTCCGCCACGCGCCGGCCTCTGTGACGACGGTGGGGGGAGCAGCCGCACAGCGTGCAGCGGCCGTCTCGCCGGTGGCGATGCTGCGAGGCGTCGCTGGCCTCCACGCGGCGCGGACGGGCCTCGACCGGTATCGACTCACCGTGCCGGGCGTCAGCGGGCCGTTCTCCCGCGAGCCCCTCGTCCTGGTGGACGACCGGCCGGCGGGCCTGCCGGCGCTCGGGGTGAACGTCTTCGCGCTCATGCCCATCCAGCCGGTCGACCTCAAGCGCGTGGACGTCGTGCAGGGGCCGGCGGCTGCGCAGTACGGACCGGGCGCGGCGGGCGGCGTCCTCCATTTCATCACGAAGGACCCGTTCGACGACCCGGGCACGACGGTGGATGTCGCAGGCGGACAGCGTCAGTTTGTGCGCGGCCAGTTTCGCCACGCCGACGATATTGGCGACACGTTCGGCTATGAAGTCACGGCCCACGCCGCCCGCGGCACGGACTGGTCCCTGGATCCTGCCCATCCGACCGGCCGGCCGTGGCTGGCGCGGGACTACGTGTTCGACGACGCCGAACAGCGCCGCGCGAACCAGGTCGTCGACCCCGCGACGGGCCGGTTGCTGCGTGATCCGGATTACTGGAAGGCCGGCGTGCGAGGCCGATTTGCGTACCGCCTGGACCGCGAGACGACCGTCGCCCTGCAGGGCGGATACGCATCGCTCACCAGCCCAATGCGCTCGGAGATGGGTGCGCTACAGGCGAGCTTCCTGGGCTACTCGTTCGGACAAGTGCGGGTAGCGTCCGGCGGACTGTTCGCGCAGGTGATGCTCAACAATAACGAGGCCGGCACATCGTATCTGTACGGCACCGGGCAGCCCTTTGTGGATCGCGGGGTGGCGTACGGCGCGCAGCTGCGCTACCGCTTCGAGGTGCCCCATTGGACGACGGCCCTCACCATTGGCACCGAGGGGCACTGGATCCGGCCCCGTACGAAGCGCACCCTGATGGGACGGCACGAAGCGCACGACGCCATCGACCGATATGGCGTGTACGGCGCGGCCGATGCGGTGCTCACCCCGCGCCTCGACGCGGCGCTGGCCCTGCGGGCGGATATCGACAACCGCAGCGCGACCGTGTGGCCCGCCGCCCACGCCGCCCTTTCGTACGCGTTGACGCCGGATCACGGAATCCGCATTCGTTACGAGCGCGCCGCCGCTGCGCCCGAGGCCCGTCCGCACTTTCTGGACGTAAATACCCGCCGACAGTCGCTGGGCGCTTCCTACGACCTCGTCCACCGCATCCAGGGCGCCGCCGATGGGTTCACCTTCGACCAATACCGGCGTCGCGGGCGCACCACATCCCTGATTCCGGGCGCCGAGCGCTTCGGGCGTCCGCTTCGCGCCGCCGCCATCCCCCTGCAGGCGCTGTACGAGACGACCGCCCCTCGCTTCGACCAGCTGCTGGCTGATCCCGCCACGTATCCAGCGCCGGTGGAGCGGTTGTCAGCATCCCAGACGCAGCAGCTGGCCGCGGCGCTTCGGAACCTGGTCGACGGGTTCGGCCCGCAGGATCGGACGGAAGGGACCCTCGGCGTCCCGCACGGCGGCACCGATTACCGGCCCGTTGGCCCGCCCGAAGACGTCGCTCCGCTCGCTCGGCCCATCGTTCAATCGGTCGCCGCCGGATATCAGGGACGGCTCGGCGATCTGGTGCAGGTCGCTGCGACGGTGTCCCTCCGTTCGGCGAAAAACGCCGTTCGGCCGGCCGCGATGGTGACACCACTCGTGTACGCGGCGCAGTTGGAGGAGGACTTGGCATCCGTGCTGGCGCCGATCATCGCGGAGACAGCGAGCGTGCCCGGTGCTCCGCTTAGCGCGTTGCTCGACGCCATGGACGTGACGCCGGCCGAGGCCGCGCAGCTCACGGCGGAGCTCGTCGGGCAAGCGTACGACGGCGTGCCGGTGGGCGTCATCCAGCCCGACCAGGCGGTCCTTCCGCCGAGCGCGTCGGCCTTCGAGCGGGGCACGCTGATTACGTATCGCAATGCACCGCGGATGCGGTACGTGGGCGCCGACGTGAGCATCCAGGCCGACGTCCACCCCCGGATCGATGCGTTCGGCACACTATCCATCGTGCATCCGAGCCGCTTCCGAGAAGGGCGAGGCGCAACCGACCTGGTGCTGAACGCGCCCCCACTGCGGGCGTACCTCGGCGTTGGGTTTGACGTGGCGGAGGCGTGGAGCGTCCAGGCGACGGCGCATTACGCGTCGCGCTTTTCGGTGCGGGCGGGACCGTACGCAGGCACCGTGCCGGCGGCCTATCCGCTCGACGTCGGGGTGCACTACGACGCGAAGCGGTATGCGCCCGGTTTGCAGGCCCACCTCACCGTGCGGAACGTGTTGCACCGGGCGCATCGCGCGTTCGTGGGTGTGCCGGCCATCGGGCGGATGGCGCTCGCGCGCATCACCTACGCGCTGTGACGGCGCGATTTCGGCTGGAGCAGAACGCGCGCCACGCGCACCATGCTCGTACGGGGTCGGCAATCGCGGGCTGACTTCAATGCATCTTCGTTGTGCACGACACGGCAATTCGGTACGTTGCACTGTTCCATACGCTACGCATTTCGTAATCAACTGCTCTCGGCGCCATGCTTGCCGACTTCATCCCGCTGTTCATCATGATGGCGCTCGCCGTGGGGCTCGCGCTCACGCTGCTCAAGGCAGCCGAACTGATCGGGCCGCGCCGCCCCAATCGCGTCAAAGCATCGCCCTACGAAAGCGGCATGGATCCGGTGGGCACGGCGCGTCAGCGGTACTCGGTCAAGTTTTACCTCGTGGCCATGATCTTCATCGTCTTCGACGTGGAGGTCGTGTTCATGTACCCCTGGGCCGTAAGCTTCCACGAATTCATCGACGCCGGCGCGGCGCTGGGCGTCATGGCCGTCATCGTGCTCTTCACCATCATCCTGGCCATCGGGCTGCTGTACGACATCAAGAAAGGCGGGCTCGACTTTGAAGAAGGGGGTCCCCGCTTCCGATAAGGGACTCGAGGCGACCGCCGGCATTCGGTCGGCTCCCGTTTTCATGCATCGTTGAAAATTCGGTGGGTACCCTGCGCCGACCGAAACTGGACTTTGCCTCTGCCATTTAACCCAATGCTTCGTCTCTAATCTGTGCGCCGGAAAAGCGTCCTCTTTCATCAACTGCAGCAAACGCCATGGCTTCTCCCCTCGAAGGTGGTGACGGATTCTTCACCACGCGCCTCGACGTGGTGCTCAACTGGGCCCGCTCCAACTCGATGATGCCCATGCCGATGGGCCTGGCCTGTTGCGCCATCGAGATGATGGCGTTCGCCGGCCCCAAATACGACGCCGCCCGCTTCGGCAGCGAGGCGATGCGGTTCTCCCCGCGCCAGGCCGATCTGATGATCGTCGCCGGCTGGGTCTCGTACAAGATGGCGCACGCCATCCGCCGCGTGTGGGACCAGATGGCCGACCCGAAGTGGTGTGTGGCGATGGGCGCCTGCGCCTCGACCGGCGGCATGCACCGCTGCTACGGCGTGGTGCAAGGCTGCGACAACTTCCTGCCCGTCGACGTTTACATCCCCGGCTGCCCGCCGCGCCCCGAGGCTGTGCTGCACGCGCTCATGGACATCCAGGAGAAAGTGCGCAACGAGTACTCGGTCGTGCAGGACTACACGGCCGGCGATCCGTCCCAGCTTACCCCGATCGTCGAAGAGAACGCCCGCTACCCCGGCCAGCTGGAGAAGCCGATGACGGCCTGGCAGGACGAGCTGTCCGCCTCCGATGTTAACGTGCCGCAGCGTGCCTAGTCGAAGGCACGCCAGCCCGCCCGCCTCCCCCCCGATCAGTTACCGCCTCGCCCTACGATGCGCGACGACGAGCGAAACGTTCAGCCAAAGCACGAAGAACAGGACGAGCAGGAGGTTCTCAAATTCCATTTCACGCCGGTCGACGAGCCGCGCGAAGAGGACGCTGAACGCAATCCCCACGCGAAGAAGACCACTCGCGTCCCGGATGTCGTGGACGCGTTGTGCGACGCGTTCGGCGAAGCGGTCATCTGGCGCGTTGAGACGTACGCCAACGAAGACACCGTCTTCGTCGACAAGGCGCGCATCGTGGACGTGTGCCGGTTCCTCCGCGAAGACCAGGGCTTCAACTACTTCGTCGACCTCGGTGGCGTCGACCGGTTCACCGAGGAGGATCGCTACGAAGTGTTCTACAATCTCGTGGCGTTGGAGCGGCAGAAGCGCATTCGGCTAAAGGTGCGCGTCGATGAAGAGGATCTGACCGTGCCGACCGTGACGGGCGTGTACCGCGCCGCCAACTGGAACGAGCGCGAATGCTGGGACATGTTCGGCATCCGCTTCGAGGGGCATCCGGACCACCGCCGGATGTACATGCCGGAAGACTTCGAGTACCACCCGCTTCGCAAAGAATTTCCGCAGCTCGGCGTGCCGGGCTCCTTGCCGCTCCCGCCGCAGACGCCCGAGGGCGAGCTCACGATGGACCCCTTCGCCGCCGCCCACGGCTCCAAGCCCCGCAAAAGCTACGAAGAGCCCCGCCCCGACGCCGACGACGAATAGTTCAGCGTTCAAGGTTCTGGGGTCAGGGGCGTGACAAGCAAACGCCAATCTCGCAAGCAAGCGCTGATCTCGGAACGCAGAACACGACACCCTGAACTCTCAACCTCCAACCCACATGGCTCAGACTCCCAGTTTTCCCGGTGGCGATCTCGGCGACCACTTCCGCTTCTGGCCGCGCCATAACGAAGCGCTGTACGAGCGCCTGGACTCGAAGCACGCTTGGCTCGAAGAAAAGCAAGCCCGCGCGGAAGGCCGCTCGCCCGCTGGCGACGGGGCCGTCGGCGAGGTGGACGTGGACCCGCTCGAAAACGAGATGGTCCTCAACATGGGTCCGCAGCACCCCGCTACGCACGGCGTGCTCCGCTGCGTGGTGAAGCTCGACGGCGAGACCATCGAAAGGGCCGTCGTGGACATCGGCTACCTGCACCGCGGCATCGAGAAGCTGGCAGAGCACAAGACGTACCAGGAGTTCATGCCCTACACGGATCGCATGGACTACCTGTCGCCCTACTCCAACAACGTGGCCTGGTGCCTGGCCGTGGAGAAGCTCGCCGGCATCGAGGTGCCCGAGCGCGCGCAGTGGATCCGCATGATGATGTGCGAACTGGCGCGCATCTCGTCGCATCTCCTGTGGCTCGGCGT
>CAYFRX010000196.1:0-5733 GCA_964345515.1 uncultured Rhodothermales bacterium | reverse complement strand
AGGCGGCGCTACCGAGGGCTACGCCGGCGGCCGCGGCACTGGTGCGCTGCAGCCACTGGCGGCGGTTCATCGAAGATCCGGAAGATGGCGTTGAAGAATCAGGCATGATGGGATGGGGGATGGATGAGGCTCGTAGCGGATTGCGGTGTGCAAGATAGCAAAAATTCCCAGCTTACGGAGCACGGCGAGAGGGGCAGCACGACATCGAGCCGTGTGCCCCTCCCGCTGCTGGGGGGCTCCGTCAGGGGGCGCTGTGAGGCGAGATCTAGCTAGAATTCGTACTTGAGGCGAGCGTAGTAGAACCCACCCGCTGTTCCGAAAGCATTGTCGAAGATATTCACGTATGGCCAGTTGCCAGCGAAGCTACTGTCAAACGTGACGCCCCGATGCGTCACACGCCTCGTTTCAGGGGGGCGCGTGTCAAAGAGGTTGTTGCCGCCAACGCCGAGCGTGAGGCCTTGACGGAAGCTGTATGACACCTCGGCATCCACGAGAAGCGTAGGCGGTACCCGGTTGACGTAGTCGAGCACGACTTCATCTCTCGTTCCGTCTCCGTCGAAGTCGTTCGTCATCGGGTTGATCTGTTCACCCGGACGCCAGCCACGCAGCGTCACATTCAGCCCCTTGTACCGGTAATTGAGGGTGGTTGTCAGGGTCGACTGCGGTAGATCCTTCTCGTAGCTCAGGCGGCACAGCCGATCGCAGAGCTCAGCATCTCGCCGTGACAGCTCTCCCGGGGTCTCGTTCACCTCCACGATCTCCCGCTGCCGCCAGTTGAAGCTTGACGACAGACGCGCTCGCCCATAGCTCCCCAACGTAAAGCCGTACTGGGCTACTACGTCGATGCCGTAGGCACGGGTGTCGAACGCGTTCGCGAAGAAGGTGCCCGCGTTGAGATCGTCCAGCTCCGGAAATTGATCGAACAGCTGGTCGATCTTCGGATTCTGCGACCGGAAGAAGGTCGAGGTCGTCGAGATGCGATCTTCGACGCGGATGTTGTAGGCGTCGAAGGTCAGCGAAAGGTTTTGGATTGGCTCAGCCGTGATGCCACCACTCACGTTGACGGAGGTCTCCGGATCGAGCTGAGGAGCACCCAGCGCTTTCGCGGCTTTGCTGTCGAGAGGAAAGGTGCGGATCTCAAACCCCTCCTGCAACCCGTCGTCGTCTAAATCCTGAAACCCGGTCTGCGTCGATGAAAAGTTGCTCTGTAGGAGGGCCGGCGCCCGGAACCCCGTGTTGAACGAGCCGCGGAGGGCGTATCCGTCCAGGAATTCGTAGCGCCCGGCGAGCTTGTACGTCAGGGTCGATCCGAAGTCGCTGTAGCTTTCGAAGCGGAGGGCCGCCGTGAGGAGGAGGTCTTCGGTCACGTCGGTGGACACGTCGATGTACGCGCCGGCGTTTTCTCGCCACGTGTTCACCTCATTCTCCGGGGTGAAGCCGGGGAAGCACTGACTGCCCACGGACGGCTGCCCGCCTTGATCGGGTCCCGTGGGGATATCTTGTCCTCCATCGAGGTACGACTTCGGCTCGCCTGCTCCAATCCGGTAGTTCTGGAACCGAGCTTCCGCACCGGCCGACACGTTCAGGGAATTTAAGAGCCCGGTTTCGATGGTGCGCGTCACGTCGGCGTTGTTGGTGATCTGTTGCGACGTTTTCGATCCCACGTGGAAGAAGGTGGGGCTGAACTCCTGGTAGGTGGCGTTGTGAGTATCGTCCATGTTTCGGTCGAAGAAGTTGCCGCCGTACTGAGAGGTCACGTCCCACGTCCAGGCCGATCCACTTCCGCGCAGCCCGACAGCGGCCGATGCATCGGTGGTGTTGTTGACGTACATCGGCGTAGTGCCGTTCGGGAACTGTACGTTGAATCGCTTCGACGAGCTCGGAAGACGGGGGAAACACCCGCTTTCGGCATGTCTGCGCGTGGCGCCACCGAATGTGTAGGCCGTTGCTCCCGTCGACTCGATCGGGATTTCACCGTTGAAGAAAACTCCGCCCTCCACCTTCTCGGGTTCGCCCATTTTGAACGTCCGCTCCGGGTTTTCCGCCCACTGGGCGTTCAGCCGGTCTTGCTCAGGAGAGAAAAACGTCGTGTCGATGCCGTCGTTGACATTCACGTCTTGATACGGCCCTTCATCGACGCCCTTGCTGGCATCCTCATTCACCGTGGTGCCCCACCATGGCTGTCGCTGATCCTTTCCGGCGCGGTTCACAAGGGCGTTGTATTCCGCATTCCCCGAAAGCCGAAGAAATCCTCGATCCCCGATCTGGATTCCGTGACTAAAGTCTAGCCCGATTGTCTCGCCGTCCCCTTCGCCGTAGAGGCCACTCTTGACTGAGAAGGAGGTCCCCGTATCATCTTTCAAGACGATGTTGATCACTCCGGCGACGGCGTCGGAGCCGTATTGCGCTGAGGCGCCATCGCGAAGGACTTCCACGCGCTCGATCGCATCAGCGGGGATAGCGTTGAGATCGACACCAGCCGAGTGACCGCCCGTTTCGATGGCCGAGGTGTGCCGTCGCTTGCCATTGATGAGCACGAGCACCTGATCGGACCCGAGTCCACGGAACCGAACAGGGCGCATGGTTTCTGTCCCGTCCCCCATAGCCTCCCGCGGAAAATCAATGCCGGGAATCATCTTTTGAAGCATCTGGGCCGTCTCAATCGTTCCGGCGGATTCCAACTGCTCGCCTGAGATCACGTCCACGGCCGTGGGCGACCCAAGGACCGTCCGGTTGCCACTGCGAGAGCCAACCACAACGACCTCGTCAATGTTGATGAGCGCGGGCTCGAGGGCAAAGTCCACCGTCCGCGTCTCGTTGGCTTCCAGCTCCAGTGTTCGAGTCATCGGCTCAAAACCGGTGTAGCTGATGCGCAGGACGACCGTTCCCGGTTCGACCGTAAGGCGGTACGTGCCGTCCGCGTTCGTCGCGGTCCCTACCGTCGTCTCGGCAACCTGGATATTCACGCCGACGAGCGGGCCGCCCGCACTCGCATCCGTCACCGTACCCCTAACGGTTGCCTCTTGCGCCTGGGCGGCGTGTGGTGCGATCAAAAACACACTGAGCAGGCAAATCAGCCCAGCGAGCACTCCGTGCAGAGAAGCGGGGCGTCCTGCAGTGTGGCGGGACGAGTGAAACGGTACAATGATGTGTGAAATGTGGTGACGAAAAGTAGTAGTGTGCAGTCTCATGACGTCTCCTTCGACGGATAGTGTTCTAACGGGAGCTTCGGATGCAACCCGCCCGCCTCGCAGAGAAATCAAGGTCCTGACTCGTCTTTTTGCCTCGCCATTATTATAGGCCATTTGGACCAAAAACCAAAAATAATCTACTGATTGCGTAAAAACGCCGATGATATTGGCTAAAAGGCAATGAAAGCGCTTTTTTCTTCCATTCGCGAAAAGTAAAGAAGGTGTAAACTGAGTGCAATTCTACCACTGAAAGGGCTTACAATACCTGTTGGTAAGCTGTAGTGTCAACTTCTGCCTTGATTGTTCGCCTTTCCTCCCCGAGCATAGTACGCGTCTACTCGCTCGATTGCGGAGCATCGAGGTCACGGCTCGTCACTTGCCTCATTTCGTGTTCCTCGAACCCACAATCGATAGCGACACATGACGCGACGTGAGTTCATTCTTCGCGTGGCTCGGCAGGGCGGTGCCGTGGCCGGGGTCCTCACGGCCCTCGGCCACCTGCCGTCGCCGCCGAGACGCACGCCCACTGTCCGGCGCGGCGATGGCGAGGGCCAGCACGTGGTCATCCTCGGCGCCGGCCTCGCGGGCATGGCTGCCGCCTACGAACTCCGCAAGGGCGGCTACCGATGTACTGTGCTGGAAGCGCGCGACCGTCCCGGCGGACGCTGTTGGACCGTGCGCGGCGGCTCTACCGCCACTGAACGCGGCGGCTCTGCGCAGACGGCCCATTTCGACCCCGGCCTGTACATGAATGCGGGGCCGGCCCGCATCCCGCAGCACCACGAAGCCACTATCGACTACTGCCGCGCGTTCAACATCGAGTTGAACGTGTTCAACAACGACAACGAGTCGGCCTACTACTACCTCGAAGGTGAGGGCGAGCTAGCCCACCGGCCCCTGCGCGCCCGGGCCGTGGAAAACGACCTGCGCGGCTACACGGCCGAGTTGCTCGCCAAGGCGCTCGATCAGGACCGGCTCGACGCACCGCTGTCCGAGGAGGACGCCGAGCACCTGATTGACTACCTCCGGCGCGAGGGCGGTCTCTCCCCGGATCTCTTCTACAAGGGCTCCACCCGGCGCGGGTACACGACGCCGCCAGGAGCGGGCCTCCAGAAGGGCGAGATGGCCGAGCCGTATGATCTGGAGGCGCTCATCCGGTGTGGCTTTGGCGACGAGTACAGCGACGCCTACGCGTTCAACCAGCAGCCCACCATGTTCGAGCCGGTCGGCGGCATGGACCGCCTCGCCTACGCGTTTGCCGACCGCCTCAGCGATGTCATCACGTATGGAGCGCGCGTGGAGGGCATTCACAAGACGCCCGGCGGCGTCCGAATCACGTACCGCGACGCGGACGAGCAGCCGCAAGCCATCGAGGGCGACTACTGCATCTGCACGCTCCCGCTGCCCGTGCTCACCGATCTATCTACCGACTTTTCGCCGCGCATGCAGGCAGCCATCGAGGCCATCGACTACGCCTCGACAGGTAAAATCGGCCTGCAGTTTTCGCGGCGTTTCTGGGAAGAAGATGATCAGATCTTCGGCGGCGTCACGCGGACGAACATGGACATCACACAGATCTGGTACCCCTGCCACAACTACCTCGCGGCGAAAGGCGTGCTCGTCGGCTACTACAACTTCGGCGAGACGGCCGAGGCGATGGCGGATCGCTCCCTGGCGGGCCGCCGCGAGCGCGCCCTCGCACAGGGCCAGAAGATCCATCCCCAATACGCCGAATGCTTCGAGACGGACTTCTCCGTGGCTTGGCACAAGCTGCCCTTCAGCCGCGGCGGCTGGGCGCAGTACACGGAAGAAACCCGCAAGAAGTACTATCCGCGCCTTGTCGAGCCGGACGGGCCGATCTACCTTGCTGGTGACCACACGAGCTACCTGACCGGCTGGATGGCCGGCGCTTTCGAGTCGGCCCACCGCGCGGTGGACGCGATCCAAACGCGCGTCGTGAGTGCAAACTGATGGTTTGCACCGGCTCTCGACCCCTCCTATATTCTCACATCCAACCGCTTCAACCGCATGTACAACCGCTTCATTGCTCTCTTTGCGGCTGGCCTCTGGCTGGCCCTCGCTCCGGGCTCTGCGCACGCTCAATCGGCCGATTCGGTGCAGTTCTTCGGCAACCCCGACTGGTCCATCTCCTCAGCCGTAAAGGTGCCGCCCGACCGTGCGCTGTACTGGACGAGCGGCACGGTGCCCCCCGTCGTTGACGAGGAGGCGCCGGCGGATAGCCCCGCCCGCTACGGCGACATGGAGACGCAGGCCACGGGCATTCTGGAGCGTTTCGAAACGCAGCTCGCCGAGGAAGGGCTCAGCCTGTCGGACGTGGTGTACCTACGCGTCTACCTCGTACCTGGCGAGGACGGCACGATCGACTTCCAGGGCTGGTTCGACGCCTACGCGCAGTTCTTCGGCACGGAGGCAAACCCGACGAAGCCGGCCCGCTCCACGGTGGGCGTCGCGCAGCTCGTCAACCCCGGCTGGCGCGTCGAGATCGAAGCGTTCGCCGCGTATCCGGAGTAGTTGGGGCAAG
>CAYFRX010000195.1:0-5788 GCA_964345515.1 uncultured Rhodothermales bacterium | reverse complement strand
TCTCATACAATTCGATATAGCGCTCGGCAACAGTAATCCGGAAATCGTCCGGCAGATCCGGGAGCGTCTGGCCCTCTTTCCCTTGAAACCCGTGATCCATGAGCCACTCGCGCACGAACTCCTTAGAAAGTTGCTTCTGGGGTTCATCACGACGAAGGCGCTCTTCGTAGCCGTCGGCATAATAGTACCGTGATGAGTCAGGCGTGTGGACCTCGTCGATTAGCACAAGCTGGCCATCGGCCCGGCGACCAAACTCGTACTTTGTGTCGACGAGGAGCAGACCCTGCTCGCGCGCGAGTTGCGAGCCGCGCTCGAAGAGGCGGAGCGCCCAATCCTCTAGTTGGTCGAACGTCTCAGCGTCAATTAGATCGCGACCGATAGCCTCGCCGCGGGTGATGTCCTCATCGTGACCCTCTTTGGCCTTGGTGGCCGGGGTAAGGATGGGCTCCGGCAGGCGGCTGCTCTCTTTCAGGCCGTCGGGCAGTGATTTTCCACAGAGCGAGTGGCCCCCATCGCGATACACGCGCCACGCATGACCGGCCACGTACCCGCGTACGACAAACTCGATGGGGATGGGCTCGCACGGCACGGCGATGGTGACGTTCGGGTCGGGGACGCTAAGCACGTGATTGGGCACGACGTCCGCGGTGGCCTCGAAGAAATAGGCCGCCACCTGATTGAGTACTTGGCCTTTGAACGGAATCGTCTGGTGCAAGACGTGATCGAATGCGGAGATGCGGTCGGTGGTCACCAGCACGAGCCGATCGGGCTGGCGATACGTATCGCGGACTTTCCCCTGATAGCGGGTGCCGACCGCGTCGAAGTGTGTCTCGCGCAGCGTGTGGTCGAGGTGCTCACGGATGGTGGCTCGGTGCATAGGGTAGGGAGACTGAGAAGGACGAAAAGGGATTGCAGCGGGCGAGCGTTGTGCTGAATCTACTGGCTCGATTTCCGGATGATGAGTTCAGGGTCAACCAGTTCGGACACGAAGGCGTCAATCTTCCCCGGATTGTTGATGCGGTAGAGGAGCCGGTCGGCCGCACGCTCTCCAACGCCGTGCATGTTCTGCGCAACGCTGGAGAGCCCGATGAAGCGACTCACCTTGATGTCGTCGTAGCCCACCAGCGCGAAGTCGTCGGGAACCTCCATGCCGGCGTGTCGGATGGCTTGCCACGCGCCGATCGCCTGCACGTCGCTGCTGGCGAACACCGCCGTCAGGGGCGGCTCCATGCCCAAGAGGTCTTGCATCGCCTCGTAGCCCGATTCTTCACTGAATCCAGCGTGCTTTTCGGTCCGTCCCTCGGCGATCCATTCATCGCGGGCCTCCAGCCCGGCATTCGCGAGGGATTCCTGGTACCCTCGGATGCGTGCGTCGCGGAGGGCGCTCTCCAAGTGCGTCGTGATCATTCCAATACGCTCATGGCCTTGATCGATCAGGTGGTCCACAGCCAGACGTACGCCCGTATCTTCGTCCCAGTAGAACGAGTCGAGCTCATCCCACCGGCTGCCGATGAGGATCACCGGGGCGCCGAGTTGAACCAACTCTTCGCCAATCGCGGCGTCAACCGGCAGCCCGGCAACGAGCAGGCCGTCCATCGCGCCGCGGGCGAGGAAGTTCATAAGCGTGGTTTCTGGGGCGGCCCACTTCAGATCGCAGAGCAGGAGGTCGATGTCGATATCGCTGAGCTGGCTGCGCACCCCTTTCAGCAGCTCGTTGTGAAAGGGCGTCGTGAACGTCGGTACGGCTACGGCGATGGTGCGCGTGGACTGCTGAGCGAGCGACTTGGCCGTCCGGCTCGGGCGAAATTGCAACTCCTCGATGGCAGCCTGGACGCTTTCGCGTGTCTGATCCGAAACGTCGCGCGAGTCGTTTAGGACGCGCGATACCGTCGAGATGGCTACGCCGGCTCGGTCGGCCACGTCGTAGATCGTGGGCTTATTCGCGTTCTCTTTGGGCATAGCTGGGACGATGGCCTGGTGAACAGGATTGTGGGGCTACAGCAGGGAGGTTATGAGAGGGAGGTCTCTGTCACCCACTCCCAAAAATAGTTCGGAGCATCAATAGATTCATCCTCAACGCCGTGCCTTAAGGCTTCGGTTACGTAGGCCTTGGCCGCTTGCAGGGCCTCTGGGAAGGACTGCCCGTCCGCGATCGCCCGCAGGATGGACATCAAGTATGCACTCGAAGCGCCGTGCAGGTCATCGGCCTGCACGTATGGAGCTTCGAACAGCGCGAAGTCGTCGCCGTCGTAGTAGAGATCGACGGCGTATTCGGGCGCAGGCGAATCGGTGTCAAAGAAATGCGTGGGCAGTTGCCCGCACCGCAGCAGGACGCGTTCCGCCCCGAGTTGCCCGACACGCTGTGCGGCGACCTGCGCGTCATCGAGGCTGGGGATTTTCATCCCTGCGATGAGGGACGCGTCCTGCACGCGTAGCGTAACGAGATCGGCCTGTTCCAGATGGTCATTCAGCGCTTCGATGCCGCGCTGATCCACAATGTCCTCACCGCTCGGCCCGCTCAACGTCATGTCAAGGATGAGCGGGCCGTCCAGCTGATCGAGGTGCCGGAACACAACCTCGACGGTGGCCGGGTGGTTCACGACGCTGACCTTTGCCGCCGTGGGCTCTTGGGTTTCAAACAGGTGCTCCAACTGCGCAGCGACGGAGTCGGTGGGCACGTCGAGCACGTCAGTCACGACGCCGTGGCCCGCCACGACGAGCGACGTGCAGACCGGGAACGCCTGTCCTTCGAGCGCACGCGTGGCGATCAGGTCGGCGGAGAGTCCCCGTTCGATGCCTGGGTAGAGGGCTCCGATGCTGATGGGATGGAACGACGGGGACTCGGCGTCTTGAAGATTCACGTTCGTTGGGTCTCTTCCTATAGCGTTACTGTAGCGGCAAGGATCTCTTCAACGATGCGGCGATTCCGCTAGTTCGCTTCTGGCTATCGGTTTGAGGGTAAAACCCCATGTAATCTCCGTAATAAATGCGTGGGATCGCCTTTACTTTCCATAGCTTGTAAAATTGTAGAAGAAAGGAGAAACATCAACTTCCGCGACCGCTTGGCTGTATGTCAGCTAAACGCCCGTGCCTCCACCGATAGATGGCATGTTGCCACCGAGAGTATGACCCCTCGATCCTCGACTGTACTCCCTGTTGCTTTAAAACGCCGGTGGTGGGCGGTGGTCTTGGCCTTTGGTCTGACGGCGCTGGGGGGCTACGCGGTATTCTATCTGGCGTGGCACCCCACTCGAGCTAGCCACTGGGGACTCGGCGCGTCCGGGGCGCTGCTCTATCTGCTCGGGTATACGCGGGTGCACTTGCCCCTAAACCGCCGTCACGCCGAGGCATCTGTGCTCCCTTGGCTCGGGGTGAGCAACGCCCTGACGCTGGTGCGCGGACTGCTGTATGGCCTGCTCGCTGGGTTCATCGTTCTTCCGGCGCCGAGTGGCATCTGGGCGTTTGTGCCGGGCGCGCTGTACACCGTCGCCTCACTCACGGATCTGCTCGACGGGCGCATCGCCCGCCAACGCGACGAAACCACCGACCTCGGCGCGAAACTGGACATCGAGGTCGATTCGGTCGGTATTCTCGTCGCGTTCCTTTTAGGCGTCAAGTTTGGTCAGATCCCCGCGGTCTTTGCCGCCGTCGGGGGACTGTTCTACGCGTATCGGTTGTACCTGTGGATCTGGGCGCGACGTGGGTATCCGGTGCACGCGCTACCGTACAGCCCGTGGCGCTCCACGATCGGTGGCTTTGAGGTGGGCTTCCTCTGCGTTATGCTGTGGCCCGTCTTCGCCCCGCCGTACACGACGGCGGTGGGGACTGCGATCGTGCTGCCCGTCATTGCGAGCTTCACGTGGGATGGACTGATCGCAACGGGTCGCCTTGACTCCGGTGGCGCCACGTACGAGCGACTCACGAGCGGCTTGCGCCGCTGGGTATTGAGCTTTGCCCCACTTGTCCTGCGCATCGTCGGTGGGGGGGGCACCGCATGGCTGTTTGGACAGCTTGTCTTTGCCTCTCCGCACGGCATCGTTGCCAGTATCCTCTCCGCACTCACGTTGGCAGCCGGGGGCCTCGTCGTCATCGGCTGGCGGTGCCGATGGGCTGCTCTCGCACTGCTCACAACGAGTGCATTACTTTCGCTCGTCGTGCCGCCATCCATGGTGCTTGCCGGCGTCGTGGCCAGTGCATTTCTTCTCATGATAGTCGGCGGCAGCTCGGCTTTCTTTGATGAGCGACAGCCTACGTAAAATGAGGACGGATTCCACTCGGGATCAGGCGTCGGTTGAAACCTTGACGGCCGGATCTCTACAAGTCTACGCAGCTACTGCGTTGGGTTGCACACCACCTCGATCCCTGAGACCCAAGCTCGCTTCACATTCAATGGCCCCATGACGTCTATGACTGAATACCCTCCCGATAGCGAGGACCCCGTCGTACGACGGCTGACGACTGCGCGCATCCCCACGCGGGATGGCGAATTCCAGCTTGCGCTGTATGAAAATAGCGAGGATGAAAAAGACCACCTGGCCTTGATCCATGGTGACATCAGTAGCGAATCGAGCGTCCTCGTACGGGTGCATTCCGAGTGCTTCACGGGCGACGTGCTCGGATCGCTTCGCTGCGATTGCGGGGAGCAGCTCAACGTGTCAATGCGCATGATTGCCGATCACGGATCCGGCATTCTTTTGTATCTGCGCCAGGAAGGGCGCGGGATCGGGCTGCAAAGCAAACTGGAGGCGTATAACTTGCAGGACGAAGGCTATGACACGGTTGATGCAAATCTCGCCCTGGGCCACGGTGCCGATGAGCGGGACTACACGATTGGGGCGCTCATCTTACAGGATCTTGACGTCTCCTCCGTGCGGCTGATCACCAACAACCCTGAAAAGATCGAGGCGCTGCAGGACTTAGAAATTGAGGTGGCAGAGCGCGTGCCCCTCCAGCCACACATCAATAGGCACAACTCCGAGTACTTGCGGACCAAAGTGAACCGCATGCGGCACATGCTGGAGCTGAGTCCGATGTCGGCTCCTCAGACCCGAACGCAGGCCGATGATCGCGCTTTACGGGAACGCTTTGATGACCATTACCGTGCGACCGGACGACCGTTTGTGACGCTGAGCTACGTGCAGTCCCTGGATGGTTCGATCGCTACGCAGGAGGGAAGGCGACTCACAATTACCGACGGTGAGGCACTCGCCTACACGCATCAACTTCGAACGGCTCACGATGCGGTCCTCGTCGGCATCGGTGCATTCATTGACGATGACGACCCGGCGTTGACAGCGAGTCGTTCTGAGGGGAGTCACCCGCGACCGGTTGTGTTGGATACCCAGCTTCGAACTCCTCTCACGGCCAACATCTTTCGCGACAGCGAACCGCCGCCCCTCATTGCCACGAACGAACGGCCGAGCACAGAGCGTCAGCAGGCGCTGGAGGCCAAAGGCGCGGACGTGCTGCGGCTGCCGTGCCGCGGTGAAGACGGCCTAGCGCTGGACGAACTTCTCAATCAGCTCGGGCAGCGCGGCCTGCGGAGCGTGCTGGTCGAAGGGGGAGCACGTGTGATCCGGAGCTTTATGCGTGAACGACTCGTCGACCACGTCGTCCTCATGATGGCGCCTGAGTTCTTTGGCGGCATGCAAGCGTTCGAAAGAGAGGCTGTACCAGCAGGTACCGATGCCAAGGAGTCGCCCAGTTCTGATCCTTACCCGCGCTTGACTCACATCAGCCAGCAATGGGTTGGTGAAGATTTAGTTTTGCGCGGCGATCCCGTTTGGGA
>CAYFRX010000194.1:0-5859 GCA_964345515.1 uncultured Rhodothermales bacterium | reverse complement strand
GACATCGACGAGGTAGCGCGCGTCTGCCAGGAGCGCGAACACGGCGGGCAACAATTCACGATTATCGCCGTCGCTGAGGGCGCCAAACCGGAAGGGGGCACACAGGCCGTCCGCCAGCGTATCGAGGACAGCCCCGACCCCGTGCGTCTGGGCGGCATCGGCAACGTGCTGCGGCAACAGCTCGAAGATCGCATCGACAGCGAGATCCGCACCACCATCCTCGGGCACATGCAACGTGGCGGCACGCCCACCGCCTACGACCGCAACCTGTCGACCCTCTTCGGGGCACACGCGGCCGCCCTCGTCGGCGAGGGCACCTTTGGGCGGATGGTGGCCATCCAGGACGGCAAGCTGGCCCACGTGCCCCTCAGCGACGTGGCCAACCGGACGCGCACCGTGCCGCGCAACGCGCCGCTGATTGCCGCCGGCCTCGCCGTGGGCACCTCGTTCGGCGTGCCCGACCTCGACGTGACCCTTGCCGACGCCACGCCCGTTTCAGTCGACTGACTGCTCTCGCGTCTCCTTTTCACCGTCCTGCAATCAGCCATGCATGTTTTTCTCACCGGCGGCACCGGTTTTGTAGGCGGCTACGTGCTGCGCGAGCTCATCCGGCAGGGCCACACGGCGCGCTGCCTCGTCCGCCGGCCCGATGCCCACCTGTCCGAAGGCGGCGCGCCCGTCGAACGCGTCGTCGGCGACGTGACGGATGCCGCCTCGCTGGACGGCGCCCTCGACGGATGCGACGCCGCCATCCACCTCGTGGGCATCGTCGAGGAGCAGCCCGCCCGCGGCGTCACGTTCGAAGCCATTCACGTCGAGGGCACCATCCACGTGGCCCGGGCCGCGCAGGCGGCGGGCATCGACCGGTTCATCCATATGAGCGCCAACGGCGCAGCCCCCGATGGCGTCTCGGCCTATCAGACGACGAAGTGGCGGGCCGAACAGTACGTGGAAGACGCCGGCTTCGACCACTGGGTCATCTTCCGCCCGTCCATCCTATTTGGCGATCCGGGCGACCGACCGGAGTTTGTGTCGCGGCTCGCCCGAACGCTCGTCCGGCCCTTTCCCATCCTGCCCGTCTTCGGCGACGGCACGTACCAACTCCAGCCCATCGACGTGGAGACGGCGGCCGCAGCCTTCGTGCAGGCGCTCGACCGCGAGGCGACTCACGGGCAGACCTACTGCGCAGCCGGGCACGAGTCGCTGGCGTACACCTCCGTACTCAACTACATCACCCAGGCCCTCGGCCAGCCGCTCAAGCCTAAGCTGTTTCTGCCAATGTGGTTTGCCCGCCCCTTTGTTCTGCTGCTGAGCCGCCTCGGGCTCATCCCGATCTCCATCGATCAACTCGACATGCTGGTGGCCGGCAACGTGTGCGACCCGACGGCCTTCTATCGCGACTTCGACGTCGACCCCACCCCCTTCCTCCCCGAACACCTCACCTACGTGCGCAAGCCGCTGGCCGTCCGGTCCTGAGCCGCGGTGCTCTGGCCACTCGTCGTTTGAGTTTTGGTCGAACCGGATGCGTCCGAGCCGCGCGCGCCGTATGTTGAGCGGCCCAGCATGACCCCCCATGCTGGCTGCGCTGCAACCGCCTGTAACAGTCCCCTCCCCATGAGTGACGAATTGGAGACGCCGTTGGCGCCTCCCAAGAAGCATGTAGCCATTGGCGGCAACATCGGCGCCGGGAAAAGCTCGCTGACGCGGGTGCTGAGCGAATACTTCGGCTGGGAAGCTTTCTACGAGCGGGTCGACGACAATCCGTATCTCACGGATTTCTACAACGACATGCGCCGGTGGTCCTTCAACCTGCAGGTGTACTTTCTGTCGAGCCGCTTCAAGCACCAGCAGTACATCGAAGAGACCGACCACTCCGTCGTGCAGGACCGCTCGATCTACGAGGATGCAGAGATTTTCGCCCGCAACCTCCACGAGATGGGCCTGATGAGCAAGCGCGACTACGAAAACTACACCGAGCTCTTCGCGATCATGACGTCGTACCTGAAGCCGCCGTCGCTGCTCGTGTATCTGCGCGCCTCGGTGCCGACGCTGGTAAACCACATCCAGCAGCGTGGCCGCGATTACGAGTCGACCATTCGGATTGACTATCTGGAACGCCTCCAGCGCCACTATGAGAACTGGATCGAGGGCTACGACCTGGGGCCGAAGATGATTATCGACGTGGACGAGCTCGACTTTGTCAACGATGACGACGACCGGCGCGACGTCGTGAGTCGCATCGAGAGCCGTCTGTTTGGGCTGTTTCCGGATGAGTGATTGTGTGCGGGGTGTGGGCCTATGGACGTGTGGCGGTACGGATGCGAGGCATCGAGGACCCGAAGAGGCAGAGCGAGAAGGACCCCAAGCCATCCATTCAGGCTCGTGTCCCTCCGTTTCTCCGACTCGCTGATTCTCCGACTCTCCACTTCCGCACTCCTCCTCGTGCTGATTGGCCTCGCGCCGACGCCGGCCCAGGCGCAGGTCCCCGACTCGGTGCGCGCCGACACCACGGTGGCCGACACGCCCCAGCCCGCTCCGCCCGACTCGATGCGCCCGCCGCAGCAGCGCGTCCAAGCGCAGCGCGACACGCTCACGGCGCCCCTTCCTTTTCTCCGGATGCTGCCCGGCCGCCCGACCATCGACGTGCCGCCCGTCCAGCACGCCGAGTCGGACCTTGTCCACCTGCTCGCGCCCGTGCCGGGCACCTTCCTGTTCGACCTCGGCGCCAACGGATGGCCCGACGGGTGGAGCTGGAACGGCTTTAACCCGCAACGCCCCGCGCTCGTCTTCGACGGCCATCCGCACAACGACCCCGTCACCGGACGCCCGCGCTTCGACCTGCTGCCGCCTGAGTTTCTTTACGCCCCGCACGTCGATGCCGATCGGCTGGGGGGGCCTGTGGCCGTCTATGCACAACCTCGCTCGTACGACGTGAAGCGGCCGCTGACCGAGCTGCACTACCGGCGCGACAACACCTCGGTGCAGAGCATCGCAGCCGTCCACGCCCAGCAGCGGTACATCACCCCGTTCGGGCGGCCGAGCTTGCTGCAGATCGTAGGCGGCTACTACGGACGTGCCGGCGACAACGAATATCCGAACAGCGACCTGCGACGGGAACGGCGGCTCCTGGGCCGGCTGCACGTTCGCCGTGCGAACTGGTCGGCGACGCTGCGCAACCTGCACAGCCGCCGCAAGATCGGCGCCCACGGCGGAGTCCAGCCACAAGGCACGTTCTTCGAAACGGTCTACAATCGCACCATTGCCAATGTGCGCCTGAATGACGCCCGCCGGCAGACGATTCGCAACGACCTCGGGCTCACGGTGCGGGCTCCGCTCCTCCCCGGCGTGAACGCGCCCGCGGTGCTGTCGGCGAACTGGACGGCGCAGACCTTTCGCTACCACGACCCCGACACGCTGCTGGCCAAAACGAACCGGTTCAGCGGATACCTCCGACAGGAAGTCACGCTGGGCCCCCAGACGCTTCGGGCCGAAGTCGCGGCCACGCTCGACCGGCTGCGCACGACGAACGCGTGGTCGGGGCACACCACGCGACAGCGGCTGCACGCGACCCTGCGCGACTCGATCGGCTGGGGCGCCACGTCCGTCGTGCTCAATGGCGGCCTGCACGTGAGCGACCAGCAGTCGCACCCCAGCGCGTCGGCGGACGTGGACCACTCGTGGGGATGGCTCCGCGTCTTCGTCGACGGGCGGTTGGCCGGGCAGCCGGTCTCCTGGATCGAGCGGGCCGGGTTCGGGGAGACGCTCGTGCCGCTCGACACGGTGCCCACCGGCCGCATCCTCCACGGCCGGACCGGCCTAGGCGCCGACCTGGGCCCCTTCGACGTGCGCCTGACGGGGTTCGCGCACACGATCCACCACCCGATTGACCTCTATGCCACGGCAACCCCCGACGAGCTGGTGGTGCAGGCAAGCGACGTACCCTTCCGCCGCGCCGGTGCCACACTGGAGGTCGGGTGGCGGCGCGACGCGCAGGCCGGCCTGTACGCCTCCATGCAGGGCACCGGGCTCCAGTTTCTGAACCCCGACGCCAGCACGGTGCATGCCCGCGTGGCCGAGACGCTGCCGCAGGCGTTCGGCCAGGGCCGTCTTGGCGCGCGGTTTGTGGCGTTCAAAGGCGACCTCGACGCGGATCTATACGTGCAGGGCCGGGGCTGGACGGCGATGCGCAGCCGGCAGTTTCATCCGCCGACCGGCCTGCTGGCCGTGCCCCCGGCGGATGCGCCCGTGATCGAAAATGCGCCGCTGTCCTTTGGACCGAACGGCACCCTGAACGTTGCGCTGGAGGCGGGCATCCGGGACGCCACCCTCTTTCTAACTTTCGAAAACGTGTTGAGCGGTACGCAGCTGCAGCCGGGCGTGCTCACCGTTCCCGTGTATCCCCTCCCGGAGCAACGCTTCCGCTTCAGTGTGTTCTGGCCGATCTGGGAGTGAGCGCACCGCCCTCCACGAGTTGCAAAACCAGTGTCCATTCGTCTTATTCTGACTCAAGGATGTGATCCTGTTTTCGCCCCCGTGCTTGTCCATCGTTTTCCCCTTCCGTCATGAGCGACGCATCCAACCACGAAACCATTCGCTGCTCCTTCTGCGGGCGCACGGCGCAGGACGCCCACTCGATGGTGGCCGGCCCCGACGTGTACATCTGCGACCGGTGCGTGGAGGAAGCCGCTGGCATCGTACACAACGACCAGCAATCCCGCCCCCCGGAGGGCCGCGCCGCGCCGCAGCGCGACCAGGCCTCCAAGCTGGTGCCCCACCAGATCAAGGCCGCCCTCGACAAATACGTGATCGGGCAACACCGCGCGAAGAAGGCGCTGTCCGTGGCCGTCTACAACCACTACAAGCGGATCAACGCCGACCACTACGTTCACGACTACCACGACGTCGAGCTCGAAAAGGCGAACGTCCTCCTCATCGGCCCGACGGGCACGGGCAAGACGCTGCTAGCCCGCACGCTGGCGCGCATCCTCGACGTGCCGTTCTCCATCTCCGACGCGACGGCGCTCACCGAGGCGGGCTACGTGGGCGAAGACGTGGAGAGCATCCTGTCGAACCTCCTCCGCAGCTGCGACTTCGACGTGGAGGCCGCCGAGCGCGGCATCATCTACATCGACGAGATCGACAAGGTGGCCCGGAAGGCGGAGAACGCCTCCATCACGCGCGACGTCTCGGGCGAGGGCGTGCAGCAGGCGCTGCTCAAGATGCTGGAAGGCACCGAAGCCGGCGTGCCGCCGAAGGGGGGCCGCAAGCATCCGGAGCAGAGTCTCGTCACGATCGACACGCGCAACATCTTGTTCATTTGCGGCGGGGCCTTCGAGGGGCTCAACGAGATTATCGCCCGCCGCCGTTCGGCGAGCACCATCGGCTTTCTGTCGGACACCACAGGGCGCATCAGCAAGGACGCCCCCCGCATCTTCCGGTACACCGAGCCCGACGACCTCCTCCAGTTCGGCCTCATCCCCGAGCTCGTCGGGCGCCTCTCGGTGACCACGGCGCTCGACGCCCTCACCAACGAAGACATGAAGCGCATCTTGCTGGAGCCGAAGAACGCGCTCGTGAAGCAGTATCAGAAGCTCTTCGCGCTCGACGGCATCGATCTGTCGTTCGATGACGGGGCGCTCGATGCGATTGTGGAGCGCGCTCGTGCCCTGGGCACCGGCGCCCGCGGACTGCGATCGGTGATGGAAGACACCATGCTCGACATCATGTTCGACATGCACACCCACCCGGAGGCCGGCACGTGCCGCGTGACGCTCTCCACCGTGGAGGACGGTACGCCGCCGATGTACGGCGAGCGCAAAGCCAGCGCGTAGCGCATAGCGTTGGGCGTTTCGCGTTGGG
>CAYFRX010000193.1:0-5959 GCA_964345515.1 uncultured Rhodothermales bacterium | reverse complement strand
CGGACGAGATTTCGGTAGTGCTCCGGCGTGGCGAAGATGCCGCCGCTCGTGGCGTAGAAGTCCTCGCCCAGCCGGAAGACGCCGTCCTGCACCTCCGTCCACGGCGCGCCGGCCTGCGGATGATAGGATGTCAGCTTCGCCCAGTGCTCGTAGTTCTGGTGACCGTTGGTCTCCATGAGCCCCGTCTTGAATCCGGGGAGCGGCGGCAGCCGGGCCGCCACGTTCTTGTTCCAGTCGACCAGGATGGGGTTCACCGTGAGGTCCGCGCAGAAGCATGGGACGTCGTGCTCGTAGGCTACCTGGGCCATCTGCATCGTCATGCTGAGCGTCTTGGCGATGGGCTTCAGCGCGATGGCTTCGTAGCCCTGCTGGATGACGCGCCGCGTCTCTTCACCGGTGTGGGCGCTCTCGTCTGCTGCGATCCGCACCGGCAGATCGCCGACGCCGCCTTCAACCCCCTCCTGGAACGGCTCCTCCACGATCACGATCTGCTCCAGCGCGTCGATCTGATCGGCGTGATCCAGGAGCCGGCGGAGCGTGTCCTTCGTCGCGTACCGGCCGTTCGCGTCGAGGTAGTAGGGGATCGTGCCGCTTTCTGTGTAGGGTGTGCGGCGATCCCCAAGCACACGGTGGATCTCGGACAGCCGCGCTCGGTCTTTCGCCAGCATCTCGTCCTGCGTGCCCGGCTGTCCGATCTTGATCTTCATGAAGTAGTAGCCGGCCTCCGCCGCCGCCTCGATGTCCTCCAACGGCGCATCGTAGCCAAACGCCGGAATGCTGGCCACCCGGTCGTGGCGGTGGGCAAGGCCCGGGCGATAGGACTCGGGAATCATCGCATCGAAATCCCGGATGCCGTTTTCCTGCGCGTAGAGCAGCCAAGCCGCGTGGTCGACCGGTACGAGGGCGTTGAGCACGAATGTCTTTTGCAGCGCGGGGTCGCCCGTGAGCTTCCGAGCGTAGGGCAGCAACTCGTCCACGAGGCCCTCAACCAGATCGATGGGCGTCTCGAAGGACGTGCCCTCGGCGATCTGCAGCGCCCGCTCGGTGAGCGCAAACATGAGCGCGTTACCGCCGCTCTCGGTGTGCGCCGCGAAAACGCTAGAATCCGCCCACAGGACGCTCTGCGTGCCCAATCCAATCTCGGCGTGGCCGGTGTCGCTCTCCATCAACGCCACGGTCTGCCAGAGCTCCGTCAGGTAGCCGCCTTTGAAGCCGAATGGATGCGCGAGCGGCTCGCGCTCGAAGTTCGAATCGACGTGGTGGATACGGATCGGCATCGTGGATTTGCGTTCTCGATGGGAGGTCCAGGCAATCGAGGATAGACCGGCTGCGGACAGGCCCGCCAACGCACCGGCCTTTTTGACAAACTGCCGCCGCGATTCTCCTCTATCGTGATCCGGTGATGTCATCGCGTCTCGTCCTCGTGTTCGTGAAGTACTGACTCCAGAGTGACCTGTGTGATACCGCGTTCCGCGATCAAAACCAATTCGTCTCGATGATTTGTCGGACGTAATTGACGACGATGCCGAGGATGGTGAGGTACCCGATGATGGCGACCCCGTGCACCCACGTCCGGTTGGTGTGCGGCCCCATCACATCACGATCTCCGGCGATGGACAGCACCAGGTAGCCGAGGACCGGAAAGGCCACAACGGCGAACCCCTGCGCGATCCGGAGCAGCTCGACGGGCGATCCCCTGAAGAGGAGCACCGGAGCGAGGCCGCAGGCCAGCGCCAACACGGTCCATCCTTTTACCGGCCGGCTGTCCATCGAAGCCGCCTGCCCAAACCCGTCGGCCATCAGCGTGCCGCCGATGAGCGGGTTAACGACCAGCGACGAGAGTGTCGCGAAGAAGAAGCCGATGGTGAAGAGGTAGAAGGCGGCCGGCCCGGCGAGCGGCTCCAGCTGGCGGGCCATCTCCTGTGCCGAAAACGTGGGGTTGCCCGTGCCGTGGAGCGCGCCCGCACTCGTGAGCAGCACGATGATGGCGATCAACCCGAGCATCCCGATCCCGAGAAAGCTCTCGAACCCCTGGATGGAGAGCTGCTCCGGGCCCCAGTTTTTCTCCTGCATGAGGTAACTCTGGTACACGGCCGCCACGATCGAGAAGGTGGTCGCGGCAATGCCGAGCGCCAGAAACACAGCCTCCGTGTCCGGGAAGCCGGGGACGAGCCCAGCAGCGGCCTGCTCGGCATCGATGCCCACCAGCAGTACCGTCCCCACGAACGTGATGATCATCAGGCTGACCACCACCTTGACGAGCAGCTCGACCTTGTCGTAGAGATTCGGCAAGAGAAGCAGGCCGAGCGCGAGTGCCACGAAGGCGACGGCCCACCCCCGCACGGGGCCGCCGAACAGGGCCTCGGCCGCGAAGCCGATCGCCGCGGTGTTGCCCGCCTGAAACGCCAGGATGGCCAAAAAGCCGAACGTGCCACCGATCTTCGCCAGCCCGCTGCCGTGCTTGCGCCGCGTCACCTGAAACAGCGTCTGCCCCGTAACCAGCCCGATCCGGGCCGACATCCACGTGTAGGTGATCATGAAAACCGTCGTGACGACCGGCACCCACAACAGCTGGTAGCCATACACGCTGCCGGCGATGGTGCTCAGCGCGAGCGTGCCTGGCCCTAGCACGACCGTCGCCAGCACGAGGGCCGGCCCCACCTGCTTGAGGCGCTGCCACAGCGTGGGCGACAGCGGTTCGGTTGATGTCGTCTCGGTGCTCATGACAGCCACTCATCCAGGTGCGCGCGAACAAAATCGTCGTCGTTCAAGTGCGGATAGGCGTTGTAGATGCGATCGATGGCGTCCATCTGCCCCGGCGAGAGCGTCTCGTCCGGATTCAGCGTCCAGCGCCCGCGGAGGAGCCCCTGGCGCCGTAGCACCTCGTGGATGCCAGCAATCGAGCCCGCGAACCGGTGCTCCGGGTCGAAGAACGCCGCGTTGGCGTCCGTGATTTCGGCGCCGCGCGTCAGCAGTTCGCGAGGCACGGGTCCGCCGGCGCGGCGCACGGCCTTGATCTCGTCGAGAAGCTCGACTGCCTTTTTTGTCCACACGGCCCAGTGGCCCAGCAGGCCGCCAACGATGCGCGCGCCCTCGGGCGGAAACTCGGTCAAGAGATCCGCGACGATGGTGTCATCGTTGCCCGTGTAGAGCGCGATGTCGTCGAGCCGTCCGGCGTCCGTCACGGCCCGGACGACGTCGACCGTTTCGTACCGGTCGAAGGGCGCGATCTTGATGCCGACGACGTTGTCCACCTCGGCAAAGCGGCGCCAGAAGGCATACGGGAGCCGCCGCCCGCCGACGGCCGGCTGCAGGTAAAAGCCGAAGACGGGCAGCACCTCGGCGACGGCCGTCACGTGTTCGATCAAGACGCGGATGGTCGCGTCCGGGAACGCGGCAAGGCTCAGGAGGCCGCAGTCGTAGCCCAGCGCGCGGGCCATGCGCGCCTCCGCTACGGCCTGCTCGGTCGCACCGACGAGGCCGGCGATCATGACGGGGCGGCGCCCGGCGCTCCGTCCCTCTTCCATCGCCAGTTCGAGCACTGGCTCGTAGAGGCCCACGTCCGGGTCATGAATCTCGAATTGAGTGGTGTGGACTCCGACGGCCAGTCCGCCCGCACCGGCCGCCAGGTAGTAGCGCGTCAGCGCGCGCTGGTGGCGCTCGTCGAGCGTGCGGTCGGGCGTCAGCGCCAGCGGATGGGCCGGGATGACGTGGCCCGCCAGCAACGTGTCGCGCACCGTTTCGATCTCCATGCTCAAGCTGGAACGTGCTCGTCAGGCGTTGGGATGCTTCGTGTTGCAGATGTGCGACCGGTCAGAACTGGCCGTCGCGCACCTCGAATTTGGTCGGCTTGCCCAGCGTCGCGCCGTCTCCCTCCACCCAGCGGGCGACCAAGTCCATTACCTCACGGACAGAGACGCGCGGCTCGCCGAAAAGGCGATGGGCGCGGCTCGCGTCGTTGAGCAGCGCCGTGTCCTGCTCGCTGCCGGTGAAGGTGACGGACCGATCGAAGCGCTCAGCAAAGGCTTCGGCGAGGTCGCGCACGGAGAGCGTCTCCAGCCCGGTCACGTTGAGGATCTCTGCCGGGACGTCGCACCGCGCCAGCGAGCGAAAGCAGACCGAGTTGGCATCGCCCTGCCAGATCACGTTCACGTAGCCCATGTCCAGCGACACGGGCGCTCCATCGTACACCTTCTGTGCGATGTCGAGCAACACGCCGTAGCGCGCCTCGACGGCGTAGTTGAGCCGCAGCAGGCACGTGGGCGTATCGTTGCGAAGGGCAAAGTGCTGGAAGATGCGCTCCCGGCCGAGGCACGACTGGGCGTACTCGCCGACGGGTCCGACGGGGTCGTCTTCTGTCGGACCGCCAGACGCAACCGGCGTGGGCGGATAGACGTTGCCCGTCGAGAAGGCGACGATGCGGGCGTCGGCGAACCGCTCGGCGACGCGGCCCGGCAGGTAGGCGTTCATGGCCCAGGTGAGCGGCTCCTGGCCCGTCGCGCCGAACTTCATGCCCACGAGGTAGATCACATTGCGACCGTCTGGCAGCGCAGCGAGTTGCTCCTCGTCCAGCAGATCCGCGGCCACCGTCTCAGCGCCGATGGCATCGAGGCGTGCGCGCTTCTCGTCGTCGGAAAAGCGGGAGACGGCGTAAACCGTCACGTCGGTGCCCGCCTGCTCGACGGCTCGCACGATCCGCTGAACCAAGGTGGGTCCCATCTTGCCGCCGGCCCCGAGCACGAGCACGTCCCCGTCGAGGCGACGCGCTAGGTCGATGTCTTCCGGATCGGGGGCGGAGAGACGATCTATCAGCTCCGCCTCATTGGCGATGGATGCCACGTCGGCCATAGTGGGTGATATCCTGCAGGGTTGTGGAAATCAGTTGCTCCGGTTCATCGCGACGCGGGCTTCATCCAGCACGCGTGGAACGCGCATGGGCGCTCCACCCTGCCGCTTACTTCCCAGAACGACGCCAGCACAGAGGCGATGGTGACAGAGGCGATGGTGGGCTGATCCTTACTCAGATGCGGCCTCTTCAATCCGCGTCCCAAACGATTCCACGCTCCGCGGCCCTTGCATCATCTCGCCGTCGATGAAGAAGGTGGGCGTGCCGCGGACGCCCAGCTGCTCGCCGGTCTGCAGCGACTGCTCGACCACCTGCCGGGCCGATTGGTACGCCTCCGACGCTTCGTCGGTCGCACAGGTGCGCCACCGCTCCATGTCGATGTCAGTACCCTGGAGGACGTCCGCCGTCTGGCCGATCACGTTTTGCTCGGTGATCTGGCCCTGGTTGGCAAAGTACGCGTCGTGGAGCGTCCAGAAGGCGGCATCGCTCTGCCGGGCCGCGCACTGCGCCGCGATGGAGGCCGGCTTGGCCCAGCCGTGGTTGGGCAACGGGTAGTGCAAGAACACAAACTTGACGCGGTCAGGATACGTCGCCAGTACCTCGTCGATGAGCGACGTGCTCTGCTTGCAATACGGGCACTGGAAGTCGGAGAACGCGACCATCGTGACGGGCGCATCCGCCGCGCCACGGGCGGGCATCTCGGCGGCGGCCTCGGTCAGCGTAGCTGCTCGCTCCTCCGCCTCGGCGCCCAACTCGGCCTGCACCTCGTCCACCGAGCGGCTCGCGTCGACGGGCGGCGCGGCGAGCAATAGCAGCTGCTGCCCGTCGTCCCGCACGAGCGCGGGCACCTGGTTGCGATTGTTGATGGTGAGCGTCGTCTGCTGAAAGCCGGGCACCTCACTCGACGACATCGGGCCGACGGTAATCGTCTGGGCCTGGCGGAGCTGCGGGATTTGCAGCTTCAGGTTTTCGATAAGGCGTTCGCGATCCAGGTCTGGCTCACCCGAGGATTGGGCACAGGCGAGTCCGGAGCTGGCAAGCACGCAAGCGGCAAGAAGGAGGGCAGCGACGTTCTGGATGCGAAGCATGGCCGATCGGAAGAGGAATAGAGCG
>CAYFRX010000192.1:0-5963 GCA_964345515.1 uncultured Rhodothermales bacterium | reverse complement strand
TGGATCCAGGTCGCGGCCTGCTTGCTCGTGCTCGTAGAGGCATCACGGCGCGCGGAGGCCGCGGGGCTTGACGCCCTCGTCGCATATGCGGCTGGGGTGGGCGGGCTCGCCGGCGCGTTCGTGGGCGGGCACCTCTTCGTGGTGCTCACGGACCCGGCCGGCCTGGCGGCCGACCCGAGTCGGCTGTGGGCGGTGATGGAGACGCCCAAGGCAGCTTTCGGGGCGTTTGGGGGCGCTGCGGTCGGCGGCGCGGCGGTGTTGTGCGCACTACGCCAGCCCATCCTCCAGTACGCCGATGCTACGGTGCCGGCCCTTTTTCTCGGGTATGCCGCGTACCGCATCGGGTGCGTGATTCAAGGATGCGAGGTCGGCATCGTGACGGACGGCCCGTGGGGGCTGGCCTATCCGCCCGGGACGGGCGTCCATGCCGCGCACGTTGCCCAAGGGTGGATTGCGTCGGCGAGCCCGAGTCTCCCGGTGCACCCGATCGGCGGGTACCACGTGATCCTCGGCGTGGTGTTGTACGGGGCGCTTCGGGCGGAGCCGTTCGGCACCGGCCGCGGCGAGCAGGTGCTGCTGGCCGTGGGCGGATACGGGGCCGCTCGGCTGCTGCTCGAGGCGCTGCGCCAGGAGCCCGTGCTGGCAGGCGGCCTGACGCTCGGACAGTGGAGCAGCCTCGCCGCCCTAGGCATTGCGCTCATGGGAGCCGTCTACCTCGTCCGCCGGAGCGCGGAGCCGTCCGCCCCGATGCCGCCGTCCCCGGCCGGGAACCGATCGCGGGCGAACGCCCGGTCGGTCTGCACGGGATCGGCGGATGATGCACCGGCACCCACACGCATGCATCCATCGAGCGCTCACAGGGAACGATGATGGAATCCCGTACCCTCCATGTCGACACGCTGCGTCTGCGCAACGCAAGGCGCGGGGCGGCCTCTGGCCTACAGCAGGCCGCAGCGGCCTGGCTCGGGACGGCCGACGTGCACCCTCCCGGCTTGGCCCCCTCGGCCGTGCTCGTGGTTCGTGCCCTGCCCGATCCGATGCCGGAGCGCTGCGGGCCCCTGGCACCCGGGTCGAAACCGACGTCCGAATGGGTGCAGGCCGTCCGGCAGCAATTGGGAGAGATTGCACACCGCGCGGTCCGCCCGGTCGACGGTCGCGTCTCCCCGCATGCTGAGGCCGTGCATTTTGCGGATCGGGCTGAGTGGGTGGCGTGCCTGGCGCTTGACCTCGCGGAGGGCGCCGCGTCGTCCCGGTGGTGGTGGCGTGCGTTTTTGCGATCGGCGGCCCCGCTCGATCGGGGGGGGCATGTTGCCAAGGCGCTCACCGGCGTGCCTTCGGCCATTCCGGCCGTGTGGGCCCATCTCGCCGCGTGGCGGCGCGTTCGTGCGGTCCTGCGGGCGCTTTCGTCGGAGCAGGCCGCGTGCGTGCTAGAGCGGATGGCGAGTGCCTTCGACCTGCCGCTTCCTGCGGCCGATGCGTCCTCGCGTGCCTCGGGCGCGCCCGCCCCTTCACCGGGGGCGTATGCCAAGCCTTGGAGCGCCCCCCAGCGCCCGCCCTGGGAGGCTGCTATCCAGGACGCCGTCCCCGCCGACGCTCCGTCGCCTGTTCATGTGACGCTCGTGGGCGTAGGGCTGACGCTGCATCGCCATCCGTCGATGGCGTCCCGTCCGTCCTTCGCTGCGGCGCTGCAGCGGTGGAGGCGAGACGCCGCCGCCGTGAAGGGCCCGGTGGCTGATGCCGCGTCCGCTGGCCCGACACCGGCTGAATCAGCGGCAGCCTCCGTCTCGGCGGAGGCGTCGGGGAGGGGGCCGGACGAGCAGAAGGGCACGGCGGGCGAGCAGAATGCACCCCACGCCGATGCGGCCTCCGCTGCTCCTGAGACCTCCGCCGCACAGCGTACTCCCGGCAAGTCGTTGGCTTGGGCGGATGCCCAACGCTCCATCCCACCGGCCACAGTGCCAGACGGGCGCGACGAGGCCGAGCCCCCCACAGCGCCCCCAGCCTTATCGTTCAAAGAGCCGGCCCGCCCATCGATCGAATCGCTGCGCCGATCCCCGACCGTGCGGCTGGCGGGCCCGCAGGGCGGCGCGCGCCGTTTATCTCCCACTACCGATGCGAATCCATTAGCGGACGGTCCGGATGCGGCGTGGGACCCCGGTCCAACAGGTGCACCGGCCCCGCCGAGCCGCTCCGACGTCGAACAAGAGACGCGTTCTGCGGAGGATTCTCCCACGACCGCCCCGGCCGCTCCGGCACCCGTCCCCGATGATGCGGCGGGGCCGTCGCTCCCGTCCGACGCCTTTGCCTTTCGGGTCGAGCCGGTCACGCTGGCGACCGACCTTGGAGGGATCCTCTATCTTATCAACGTGATGGAGCAGTTGGAACTGCCCGGGTGCTTTGAGGCGAGCGACCGGCTCGCCAGCACAGTCGGGCCGTGGGGGGTGTTGGAAGCCCTCGGGCGGAGTCTCCTCGGTGCGGAGGGGGAGCGGTTTCAGGACGACCCGCTGTGGACGGCGCTGGCCCGGCTCGACGGCCGCGCACCGGACACCCGTCCGGGCGAGGGCTTTCTGCCGCCGCGCGCATTCGTCTGTCCGCCGCGCTGGGTGGAGGAGGGCGGAGGCCTCGCCGCGCCGCTGCGGTGGCACGTGGCGGGCGACCGGATTCGCGTTTGGACGGCGAACTATCTTCTCGCCGACTGTCCCCGCCGCGGGGACAACCCGGTCGCCGTGGCAGAGAATGTGGCCCGCGGCGTGGGCCTCCGGCCGTCCGCCCTCCACGTCGCGGACGCGCCGGATCCCTGGTGGGGCCAGTCGGGTCCCCCGCAGGTTGCCTCGTCGCTGTCAGCCTGGACCGCCTGGGTGACGCCCTTCGTGCGCTACCGACTCGCGGTGGCACTCGGTAGTCCGCTCGACGCGCATTTGACGGCCGCCCTCTTTGCCGTCCCGGGCGTGCTTCATCTCTCCGCCATGCACGTCGACTGGACGGCACCGCTCGATGCCGTGTCGCTTCCCGTGCGCCTCGCCGGGCTCGACCAGGACCCCGGTTGGGTGCCGTCCTTCGGCCGCGTCGTCCTCTTCCACTTTGACTGAGTCGCCATGTCATCCACCGCGTCCCGTCCCATCCTTACCGCTTCCGGGCGTCCGTACCGGCGGCCCGCGTCCGAAACGGCGTCGGGCCACGAGGGTCCGCGCACGAGCGCTTTCGACGACCTGCCGGTCACGCCGGCCAACCACTTCGTACTGCACTTCCACGCCGCCCTGTTTCGGGTCGTTCACTACGCGCGGCACCTGGCGCAACGCGCCGGAGACCCGCCCGATGGCGTGCTGGACACGCATCCGTTTCTGAAGCTCTACCTTGCGGAGAGCCGCCGCTTCATGCCCGACGGCCTCGCGTGGAGCGACGGCGCGGCCTGGTGGGATGACCAAATTCGGCAGTGGGAGCAGTCGGATCGCTCGGTGTTTCTGCCCCTGCGTGCGCTGGAAACGGATCTCGGGCTAACCATGACGGAGCGCATGGCGTTCGTCAGCATCGGGCTGCTGGAGGAGGACGCGCGCCTGGGGACGCTTTTTGCCGAGACCCAAGCCCCGCTGAGCAGCCGTCGGCCTACGCTGGAGCTCATTGCCCGCATCGTGCGGCGCCCGGATGACACCCTCGATGCCTGGCCCATCACGCGCACGCTGTTGCAGCACGGCCTCGTGATGGCGAGCGATCAGAGCGCGCCGCGATCGGAATGGGTGCTGCGCGTGCCGACGCTCGTGTGGGAGGCCGCCCGGGGGGATGAGCCGCGCGGTCCGGGGTTCACGCTACACCCCATGGAGGCCTTTCCCGCCATCGAGGACCTCGTAGGGCCGGCTTCGTTCACGGATCACGTGGCGCGCGTGCCACGGCTGCTCGCGCAGGGACGCACAAGCACTCTCGTCGTCCGAGGCACGCCCGGCAGCGAGCGGCGCACCGTGCTGGGCGCCATCGGCCGCGCGGCGGGGCGGCGGCTGTTGGCCGTGCCGGCCCACCCGACCGCAGCCCGTTCGGGTCCGTCGGCGCTCACCGCCGACGTGAAGGCGCTCGGGCCGCTCTGCACGCTCACCGGGGCCATGCCGGCCCTCCACGTGGAGCTTGGGCCCGGTGAGACGGTGCGGCTCCCGCGCATCCCAGGCTACACCGGTCCCCGATGCGTGCTCATGGGAACGGTCGGCGGCCTGGAGGCTGGGCCGGAGGAGGGGCTCGACGACGCGCTGACCCTGGTGATGCCCCGGCTTCGCGCTGACGATCGGCGGGCGCACTGGGTAGCCGCCTTCGACGGCATGGCAGTCGACGACCTCGATGCCATCACGCGGCGGTTCATGCTGCCGGGGCGTTACATCCGGCAGGCGGGAGCCCAAGCTCGCGCGCGGGTTGCCCTCGACGGCCGGTCACACGTCACGCCGCAGGACGTGCGCCAGGCGTGCCGCTCGCTCGGCCGGCAGCAGCTCGATACGCTCGCCGAGCCGCTACAGCCGACGGGGGCGTGGTCCGGCCTCGTCGTGGGGGATGCGCCGTGGCGGTCCCTGCGGGAACTGGAGCGCCGTTGCCGCCACCGGGAGGCGCTGCTGCACCACCTGGGCCCGGCCTTCGATGGCAACGCCACGCCGGGCGTGCGGGCCCTCTTCTCGGGGCCGAGCGGGACCGGCAAGACCCTCGCGGCCAAGATCCTCGCGGCCGAACTGGAGATGGACCTGTACCGCGTCGACCTCGCAGCGGTCATCAACAAATACGTGGGCGAGACGGAAAAGAACCTCCACCGCGTGCTCTCGACGGCCGAGGAGCTCGATGTCATCCTCCTTCTGGACGAAGGCGACGCCCTGCTCGGCACGCGCACCGATGTGAAGTCGGCCAACGATCGCCACGCCAACCTGGAGACGAACTACCTCCTCCAGCGGCTGGAGCACTACCGCGGCATCGTCGTGGTCACGACCAACCTGAGCGAGAACGTCGACCGGGCATTCCAGCGACGGATGGACCTGACGGTCGAGTTTCAGCTGCCGCGCGCGCTGGAACGGATCCGCATTTGGCAGATCCATCTCCCGGCTCATCACGCCGTGCCTGCCCCATCCCTGGAGGCGATCGCGGCGCGCTGCGTGCTGACCGGCGGGCAGATCCGCAACGCGGCGCAGCGGGCCGCGCTCCACGCGCTGGATGCCGGTCGCCCCGCGGTGGGCGAAGCGGACCTCCGGGCGGCCGTGCGCGCCGAGTATCAGAAAATGGGCGCCGGATGCCCCCTCGGGCCCGGCCCGGATGCCGGGGCGCCGCGTCGAGCGGGGCGGGGTAGCGTGCACACCTTCCTGCAGGGGTTGCGATGACACCTGGAGGATCCGCCCCCATCCTCCCCAGGAGGCCGCCTGGCCGCGATGGCCCCGCCCGAGCGCTCCATCCACGCCTTTGGGCCGGGCCGCTCTCTACATTCTTCCGGCTTTCAGCCGACACGGAATGGCTGTAGCCTATGTGGTTCACCTCATGCCCTGTCCCGAATAGCTCAACGCCATGGCCCGCCACCAAACGTCCAAGCGTCCGTCTCGGCGGGCGGCAACGAAGACGTCGTCCCGGCACGGAGGCGCGACCGCGCCGAAAACCACGGCGCCGGCCAAGTCGGCGGCGCCTTCAAAGCGCAGCGGAGGAATGCGGTCGGCCGGGCCCGTGCACGCCATCGGCGCCCAGCCCAAGCTGCGCGTGCATGCGCCGGGCGACCGGTACGAGCGCGAGGCCGATGCCGTGGCCGACCGCGTGACCCGGGGGGAGGCCGCATCGCCCATTTCCCGGCTCTCCGGAGGCGAGCCGGACGCGTCGGGTGCACAGGGGGCCGTTCAGCGTCAAGCTCGTACCTCCACCGAGGACGAGGCGCCCCTCCAGCGGCAGCCCATTCGGGACGAGGAGGACGAACCGCTGCAGCGCCAACCGATCGAGGAGGACGAACCGGTTCAGATGCAGGC
>CAYFRX010000191.1:0-5963 GCA_964345515.1 uncultured Rhodothermales bacterium | reverse complement strand
ACCAAAAGAAGTGCTCACCGGGCGAGCGATGAGCGCTTCGAAAGACGTTGCAAGCTAGCCGGACCTACCGGTGCACCCGCTCCAGGGCACGGCGCTGCGCGGCAAGGGTCTGCTCCAGTTGCTCGTCGCTGTGGAGGGCGGAAAAGAAGTACGCCTCGAACTGAGACGGCGGCAGGTAGATACCTTCTTCGAGCATCGCGTGGAAGTAAGCCGCGTACTTCTCCGTGTCGCTCGTCTGCGCGGTCTCCTGATCCACCACCTTCTGATCGGTGAAGAAGAGACTGCCCATCGCGCCCTCGCGCGTGAGGTAGTAGTCGAGCCCCAGCGCGTCGAGCGTCTCCTGCGTGCCCTCAGCGAGCGCGGTGCTGTACGCTTCCAGCTTGTCGTACAGCGTATCTCTCTGCTCCGCAATCTTCGAGAGCACCGCGCGACCAGCACTCATGGCCAGCGGGTTCCCCGACAGCGTCCCCGCCTGGTAGACGGGACCGACCGGCGAGATGTAGTCCATGATCTCAGCCTTGCCGCCGTACGCGCCCACCGGCAGGCCCCCGCCGATGATCTTGCCGAGGCACGTCAGGTCCGGGATCACGCCGAAGCGCTCCTGCGCGCCGCCAGCCGCCACGCGGAAGCCGGTCATCACCTCGTCAAAGATGAGCACGATGTCTTCGGCGTCGCACACGTCGCGGAGGCCCTCCAGGAAGCCGGGCTCAGGCGGGATGCACCCCATGTTGCCGGCGATGGGCTCGACGATAATGCAGGCAATTTCGCCGCGGTTGGCGTCAACGAGTTGGCGGACGTGCTCGATGTCGTTGTAGCGCGCGAGGAGCGTGTCCTTCGCGTTGCCTTCCGTGACGCCGGGGGAGTCCGGCTCGCTGAAGGTCATCGGTCCGCTGCCGGCCGCGATCAGGAAAAAGTCGCCGTGGCCGTGGTAATTACCCTGGAACTTCATGATCTTGTCGCGTTCCGTGAAGCCGCGCGCCAGCCGCGCCGCACTCATCGTGGCCTCCGTGCCCGAGTTGACCATCCGCACTTTTTCGACGGAGGGCACGATGTCGCACACGAGCTCGGCCACTTCGATCTCGATCTTCGTCGGCGCGCCGAACGAGGTCGACCGCGTGGCCGATTCCTGCACGGCCTGCACCACGTCCGGATTGGCGTGGCCAAACAGCATCGGTCCCCACGACCCGACGTAATCTACGTAGCGGTTGCCATCCACGTCGGTCAGGTAAACGCCTTCTGCTTTCTCGATGAAGAGCGGCGTGCCCCCGACGCTCTTGAAGGCGCGCGCCGGCGAGTTGACACCACCGGGAATGGTGCGTTGGGCCTGCTCGTAGAAACGTCGGCTGCGCTCGGTGTTCAGGGTCGAAGGAGCAACTTCCATGGCGAGAGCGATTGGTGATGAAACGTGGCTGAGCGGAGGCCGGGTCGGGCCAATTCCTACCGCGGTGTGGCCTCGGTGACGTATCGGAAGATGGCGCGGACGAGCGGCTGCCCGTGCTCTTCGACGCGCTCGGCGGCGACGGAGGCCGCAAGCCCCGCCTCTTCACCGCAGGCCGCCAGCCGGCCCGGCGTAAGCCGGAGGACGGGCTCGGTGGCTCCATTGGTGGACGGGTCGGCGCGCCCGGTGGCAGCCACGTAGGCCCAGCCGCCGGGCGCCAGAAGACGACGCATCGTGCGGAGTAGGTCCGGCAAATCGGTGTCGGACGGCGCGTAGGCCGTCGGATCGAACGCGACGATCCAGTCGAAGGCATCGTCGGGGTACGCGTCGAAGCCGTCCGGCGGCACCATGCGGACGCACTGCTCGGCGGTGTCCTCGCCCACGAGCTCGGTGATGCGTTCGCACGTCGCCGCTACGGCAGGCGGCCGTGCGTCGCAGGCGTGAACGGGGAATCCAAGCCGCAGCAGGGGCTCAGTGTGCCGCCCGGCCCCGCAACCGAGATCCAGGATATTACTGGACACCGGGACGGCAGCCAGCGTGCGCAACAAGTGGTTCGAGGGCGGCAGCATGAGATGTACGGGCCGTGCGAGCAGTTCGTCAGGGCTCGGTGCGGCGGTCACGTCTTCGCCTTCGATTCGACGACTTGCTGCTGGCCATTGGCTTCGATATCAGCCGGGTTCGGGTCACCGGTCCAACACCGCGCCTCCGTGATGCATTCGCACTGCGGGCAGCGGGTGTCACGCTTATCCGCCGAATGGCGGGGCAATTGATCCAGCGGCCGGAGCGGATAATCGTCCTCGGCCGGCATGCCGTTACCCGCCACGTGGGGCCGCTTGAGGTCGTCCGCAAGATCGAGTTGGGCAACCGTAGCCTCCATGAGCGCCTGGATGAAGAGCGGGTGGCTGTTCAGCCCGTTGGTGACCTCGTAGTGCTCGATGCCGAACTCCTCCGCTTCCTCGCGCACCTCAATGTCGAGCTCGTAGCTCGTTTCGATGTGGTCGGTGACGAAGGCGACGGGAATGACAAGCACACTCGTGTGCCCCGCCTCGGCCAGCTCTTCCAGCTTGTCGGGCGTGCTGGGTTCCAGCCACTTCACGGGCCCGACCTTGCTCTGGAAGGCCGAGTGGAACGGGCGGTCGAACCCGCGGTGACGCATGACCTGTTCCACGGTGGAGTGCACCAGGCAGCAATACGGATCGCGGCGCTCGGCCATCTCTTTGATGGGCGTGCCATGTGCGCTGAAGAGCAGGTGCACGTCGTCGCGGACTGCGCTGGGGAAGCGCTGCAAGCCTTCATCGATGCGCTCGCTCAGCGCCTGGATGAATTTAGGATTCGCGGCGTACTCCACGACGGTGGTAGTCGGCCACTGGGGAATTTCGCCGGCGTCTTCGAGGGCTTTCCAGTAGACCAGCGACGACCCCGTCGTCGTTTTCGAGTAATGCGGATACAGCGGGAGGAGCACCACTTTATCGATGCCGTCCTCCTCCATCCGGGCTGCTGCCTCTTCACTGAATGGATGCCAGTACCGCATGGCGATGTACGTGTGGAACGAGGCGCCCGTGGGCTCGGCGTATCGCTCGTTGAGCAGATGCTCCAAGCTGCGTGCCTGCTCGCGGGTCAGCGAATTGATGGGTGAGCCGCCCCCGATCATTTCGTAATCATCGCGCACCGACTCCGACCGCTTGCGCGCGATGAAGCTGGACAGCTTATCGCGCAGCGCCCCATCGAAGGGTTTGTTGAACAGCCAGTTGAGCGACAGCTCGGCGTCTCCGAAGAGTGGCACATTGAGATCGATGATCGCCGGATCGACAAACAAATTGTACAAAAATGGCTCCACGTCCTCCAGCGTGTCCGGGCCGCCCAAGTTCATCATCATCACCCCCACCTTGTCCCCCTCCTCGATGGGCAAAGGATCCGTAGGAAAATACGTGCCACGGATGATGCGTCTGTCGAACTCGTACACCTGGAGGAATTCGCGCGGAGTCATAAAGCAGTACGGCGGTTACGGATGACGAATACGCTTTTGTAGGGTGGCACATCCATTATGCGAAAATTGAGCTTCTACAGTTCCTACACAGCGTTGAACTTTTACCGAATCCATTTCCGGCTAAATGCAGTGCATGTCAGGACTTAGCGAATTTCATTGATCGCCCGCTGGCACGTCCGCTGCCGTGAGGGCCAGCCAGTCGCGCGGTTCGAAAAACCACATCGCGCGCGCCTCAGGCGTCCCGGACTCGGGCTGGTAGTCGTAGCGCCACTGCACCTCAGGCGGCAAGCTCATGAAAATGCTCTCGGTGCGCCCGCGCGTCTCCACGCCAAATTTGGTACCGCGATCGTAAAGCAGGTTAAACTCGACGTACCGACCGCGGCGTACGGTTTGGAAATGCCGCTCCCGCTCGCCATACGGGATGGCGCGCCGCCGCTCCACGATGGGCACGTACGAGCGCAGAAACGCCCGGCCTGCTTCGCGCGAGAAGAAGAACGTGCCTTCCGGATCGTCGCGCAGGTAGTCGTAAAAGATGCCGCCCACGCCGCGCGCTTCCTTCCGGTGTGGCAGGTAAAAATAGTCGTCGCATTCCTCTTTGAACGCCGCGTAGTCGGCCACGTCGTGCGCGTCGCACACCGCTTTCCACACGCGGTGGAAGTGCTGCGCATCGCCGAGCCGCGGGTAATACGGCGTGAGATCGGCCCCGCCCCCGAACCATTGATCGTCGGGGGTCATCAGATTGTCCCCGAGGGCAAAGTACCGAAAGTTGGCGTGCACGGTGGGCACGTAAGGCGACCGCGGATGGATCACGAGCGAGAGTCCGGTGGCGAAGAACGGTTTCTGCTCGACCTCCAACACCTGGGCCATGCGCGCCGGAAGCTTACCGTGGACCGCCGACGTGTTCACCCCGCCCTTCTCGAAGAGCTCGCCGTCTTCGATGACGGCCGTCAGGCCGCCTCCACCGCCCTTTCGGTCCCACTCATCGAGCCGAAACGAGGTGCTATCATCGAGTGCTTCTAGCTTCTTGGTGATGCGGATCTGGAGCGCTTCGACGAACCGCTGCATGCGATGCGCCATCGGGATGTCGGTGCGGGGCTCGTCGCGCAACACGTCGACGCGCTCGTGGGAATCGGACATAGATACGGAATGGATTGATGAGTTGGGACGGACCAACGGGAGACATCATGCGACCGCCATGAGCCGATCGATGGCCGCACGGTGGGCCTCGCCGAGCGCCGCGGTCCACGCCGCGGGCGGTGGTACCTGCCATCGCATGCCAGTCTTGGCGGTCGGGTGCTCCAGGGCGAGGTGGTACGCATGGAGCGCCAGGTTTTTCCCGTCGAGCTCCTGCGTGGCCCCGTACCGGATGTCGCCCACGATGGGATGCCCGCGATGCGCCAGTTGCACCCGGATCTGGTGGCGGCGGCCAGTCTGCAAGCGCACCTGCATCAGGCTGATGCCGCCCTCCTGCGCGAGGCTCTGCCACTCCAGGGCGGCGCGCTGCCCGCCGGGGGCGTCGGGGGATACCACCTGCACGTGCTGCCCGTCCTTCCGCACGTAATCGACCATCGTGCCGATGCCAGTGGCCGTGCCTTCGACCAGCGCCAGGTACCGCTTCGTAACGGTTCGCTCGCGAAATTGACGACTCAAGTGCTGGGCTGCTTCGGATGTGCGGGCGAGCACCATAAGGCCGGAGGCGGGACGGTCGAGCCGGTGGACGAGCCCCAGAAAGGCATCGGGCGCGGTCCCCTTCTCCTCGGCCAGCCACTCCCGACCGAGCGAGAGCACATCCGGGTCGCCCGTGCGATCGGCCTGGGCCAGTTGCCCCGGGGCTTTGTCCACCACGAGGAGTGCATCGTCGCAGTAGACGACGTTCAATGCAGCAGGCATGTGCGGCTTCACCGAATCAGGGGGGTTGTATCGGACCAAGTTGTCGTGCATGTTGTATGCGGCTTCGATGCATTCGTTGGCGTCATTCCCCCACCTGTCCTCTTTCACTGCGACTCAACCGACCATGCGCATCCTGACCGCTGCTTCTGCGCTCTTCCTTGCTCTCTTCTTCACGTACCCGGCCGCTGCTCAGCCGAGTGGCATCGGTCTGGGCGCCCAGATCGCAACGTCCAACAACGGCGGCCGCGCCCCGGTTGGCCTCAGCGTCAAGACGTGGATCAACGACCGACAGGCCGTGACTGGATCGACCTCCTTTCTCGTCGCCGACGACGACGTGTTTGGCCCCCGATCCTTCTGGATTCTCGAAGGCAACTACCTCTTCCACAATTTTCAGTCGCTGTCCGTTGGAGAAGGCGACCTCGGTCTGTACGTCGGCCCCGGCGTGCAATTTGTCGTCAACGAAGACGCGGACAACGACCTTGCGTTTCGGGCACCCATCGGATTGAACTACATCTTCGAGGGCACGCCCGCCGACATCTTTGTCGAGGTGGCGCCCACGCTTCAAATCACGGATCCGACCGTGCTGCGCTTCGACGGGGCGATTGGCTTCCGCTACTTCCTCGGCCCGCAGTAACGCCGGCGCGACGT
>CAYFRX010000190.1:0-6061 GCA_964345515.1 uncultured Rhodothermales bacterium | reverse complement strand
CTGACAATGGTCGACGAAAAGGGACGGTCGACGACAACAACGATCGATGACAAAAGGGCGGGCCCCCAAAAGGGAACCCGCCCGCTCGAAGAACCCGGCACTCAACCTCGCCTGGCGCAGCCCGGCCGCAGGCCGGTGGCAGCTCCAACTACCGCCTGCTCCCCGGAAGGGAAACGAAGGCACGCGCCGGCGGAGGAAGAGAACCAGTCGAATGTAGTATACAAAACCTCTGCGCATGTTGCTGTGCGGAAGCTGCATGCCGAGAGGTTTCTTCCAATGGGGAGGACGCCGGCACGATCCTTCGGGAAGCAACAACTGGGAAGAGGGCAGCCGGGCGGCGGCCCGCTCGAATACGTGGCCGAGCTTGAAGGGCTGACCGGCGCCGGGTTTGTCGAGCGATGGAAGGCCCTAGCCGAGCACGATAGCAATGAGAAGGTAAGCCAGCATAAGGGCATATCTGGCTTTAACTGAATAGAAACCTGAGGGGGCATTGGGTCGTGAAGGTATCCGGGAGTTGGCGCGTTACCTTTCGGTTTAAGGTAGGCTACGCAACCGACGTGGATTACCTGGATTATCACTGAATCCTACATCAGCCCACACCGCTGAATCATGCCGATGAATAACCCTCCGCATCCCGGAGAAATCATTCGCAAAGACTGCATCGAACCGCTGGGCCTGACCATCCAGGAAGCGGCCGAAGGGTTGGGCGTGAGCCGAAAGCACCTGTCGAACCTGCTGAACGGACACGCCGGAATCTCCCCGAACATGGCGATTCGCCTTTCGAAAGCGTTCGGCGGCTCCCCCGAAAGCTGGCTGACTCAGCAGATGCAATTCGATCTCCACAAGGAAATGGGAAGCGAGGAGCCGGATGTTCAGCGATTTCCCGAAGCGTAAAACGCCCGCCCTTCCCGGCAGCTCACAGCTATGCCCGAAACGCCCTTTACGCCCGCAACGGTGACGACATATACGATTACGTTGCTACGATTACGTTGCTCACATACGCCTGTACCAGCCGCCACGGAAGCGCACCGAACACCGCCCGCGAAGTGAACCGGCGTTCGATCGGGGAAGCGACCGCCCCGAGCTATCCGCATAGCCGAAGCACGGCGCTCATTCGATCCTCGTCTTGATTCTTTTCATGTTTCCGCCAACGCCCTTTTTCGGACGTGCCGCGGCGAGAAGCGCCTATACCACAGGCGGTTAACCACAGGCGGCTCCCCTCCTCCCCCGTGGCCGATGCAGCCACAGCCGCTCTTTTCCGCAGCGTTTGGGGAGCAGCGCACGGTGGTGATAGGCCCCAGGTCCATAAAACAGGCCCTGAAATGGGTGTTCGTCTTTTCATGCTAGGAGCCCTCCTTAACACGGGCCTGGATTCTTGTGGACTGTGACTCGGGATTGTCCGGGTCAAGACGCTCCAACGCGTCGTGTGCTTTCTTAATCGCTTCCGGCTCGGAGGTCGCTTGCACGTCGATTTCGTACGTGGTCTTCATCCTGACACCGACGTAGCTGTCGACCCGCTGAATGGTCACCAGGTATTCGGTCATGAAATCAGGATCGACGTGAGAACAGGATCGATTGCAGACGAGCCGCGACCGGTCAAATACGCAGGCCCGTAGAAAAGCCACGGCTCGCAGCAGCACATGGCGCCCGCTGTGTGCGATCTGCGGCCAGCCTACTGCTGCGAAACGATCACGAGACGGAGAGACCGAGTTCGCGCCGCCTGAGGACACATGGGTCTTGAGAACAGTCCGCGAGAGCGGATCAGATCTCCGTCGCTGGATACTCCCGACGTTGGGTACCGTCGAGACTGCGCGCAGCATTCATGGGGCAGTTATCGGCACCTACGAAGACATCTTTAGTCGACGTAGCGACAGCCAGGTCTGGCACTTCAGACAACGGATGACCTGCCATTCTTGCTGGAGAGCTCTCCGCACTCGTTCCAGAGCCGGCGGATCAGCACTCCAGAAGGCCGCGCTCGGCAAGTGAAGTGTACGCCGCGCCCGCGATGATGACGTGGTCATGTAGCGGAATACCCATGAGCTTTCCAGCCTCGATGAGCTGGCGCGTGATACGGATGTCTTCACGGCTGGGCTCAGGATTGTGCGAGGGATGATTATGGAGACAAATCACAGCGGCGGCACTCTCCAGTATGGCCTGCCGGAAAACGGCGCGTGGCTCGACGATGCTTGCCGCCAGCCCTCCGACGCTTGCGTCGAAGTCAGAGATGATGACATTGGCCGTATTGAGGAGGACCACTTTGAAGATTTCCTTGCGGAGATCCCGCATGAGCGGGCCATACGTGGCGGCCACGTCAGCTGGAGAGCCGACCTGTATTCGCTCCCCGTGGCCGCGCTGGCTCTCGATGCGCCGTGCGATCTCACCGGCGGCACTGAGGCGGGCGGCGACCTGACGGCCGATCCCGGGCGCACCTGCAAGCTCCAGCGGACTGCGAGCAAGCGCCTTTTCGAGCGAGCCGTAGCGCCGGACGAGGAAGCGTGCGATGTCCAGGCGGGTCAGCAGTTGGCCGCTCTGGCGCGTGCCGCGGGGGATGAGCAGGCTGAGGAGTTCGGCGTCGGTGCATGCAGAGGCGCCCTGCCGCAGGAGCTTCTCGGCCGGGCGGTCTTCAAGGCGCCACGCGCTCACCGGGCTGCGCACCGCTGCCCGGTGCTCCTCGTTGGCATCCTCTTGAAAGGCGTTCTTTACGGCCGGATACGCCCGCCTGCCGGTCGGCTCATCGGACGCAGGCGAATCGAACGGAATGACCCTGATGGCGTCTTTCATAACACGTCAATCGTTTAAACGAATCAATACACTTGATGCATCGGAGCGCATTCTCGCTGGGATTCGTTTTTCCCGAGGTCGCTCCCCGCGCACTCGAGGGGGAGCGACCTTGGGAAAAGGATCAAGGTTCAGCGGGGGGCAATCCGCTCGTGTAGAGAATTGCCAGCCGGCTCAGTGGATGCAGGCCGGTAGACTTGGAAGAGCTACGCCTGGAAGGATTTGCTGCGACAGCACAGCCCACCCTGCTACCGTGTGGCATAGCGCCATCGCACCCAGGAGCCATTGCGCTCAGGAAACACGTCCTCTACCTCATCCCCCCTCCCCAGCGAGCGCTTCTTCAGGCAGGAGATGGGCGTCCCGGAGCAGCTTCACCAGCTGGCTACATCAGCTAGCGCATCTTGGCCTCGGTTTTTCTCGGCGTCTTCCACGTGAAACCGGAGAGCGCTTCCCTCTCCGAGTAATCCTTTGCGCAACTAATGAATGCCTCGTTGCATGCGCGCGATCGCGGGCTACAGAAGGGTCAGGTTGACCCTCAACGTGAAACGTGACGGCCCATAAGCGGCAAAGTGTAAACCAAGAGGGCCAATTTGCCATTATAGTTCTACAGTGCTACTATTCTATAGCACTAGCGAAATATAGAACTATAGATCTATACAAGGCGGCTCCCGCACAGAACTGTAGTTCTACGCATACCCTCTGTGAAATAAGCTCCTTCCCAACAAACTTAGCCCTGATAGAAGCTTGGACTCGATAATGCGAACGCTCTCGATCGTCAACCAGAAGGGCGGCGTTGGAAAAACAACCACCACCGTCTGCCTCGCGACCGCTCTATCCAAACTCGGACACTCCGTTCTCGTCATCGACCTCGATCCACAGATGAACGCCACGAAGTGGATGCTCGGCCGAGAGCTCGAATCCGACGAAGCCTCCGTACTCGATGCCATTATCACGGCAGGAGACGAGGAGGGAGCTGCTTCCGACTGGCCGCTAGCCCGCCTTGTCGAGCCATCGGATCTGGGTTTTGACTTCATCCCCGCCCACGCCGACCTGGCCAACATCGGAGGCGAGATCGGAGAGAAACCGTCACGCCCCTACCTTCTTCGGGAACGCATTCAGGAGTTGAGCGCAGGTCTGTCTTTTGAACATCTGCACGAAGCGGACGCGCATTTGCCCTTAAACGCGCGATATGAACTCTGCCTACTCGACTGCCCGCCTTCACTGGGATTGCTCGTTGTGCAAGCGCTCACGGCTTCACAAGGGATGATTGTTCCCGTTTCGGTGGATGGCATGTCAATGCAGGGGCTTGGGCAACTCGTGAACACGACGAGAGAGGTTCGCAAGTATCTCAACGATGAAATCAAGATCCTTGGCATTTTGCCTAACAACCTTGACCGGCGCGCCGGTCTTGTCAACGAGGGGCTCGACGCCCTTCGGTCCAACTATCGCGACCTCGTCTTCGAAACCGTCATTCCGTGGCGGTCCAAGATCATTGAAGTCTCGACGTACGCGACGACGCTATATGACCACGCTCCATCCAGTGATGCCGTGGGCGCCTATGAAGACTTGGCGCGTGAGGTGGTAGGGCGCATGCAAGAGGGGAGGGAAGTAGAACAGGAAGCAGAGCATACGTCGTGAGCAGAACTCGCCGATGAGTACGTAAATCCGCCGGACAGCTGAATCGAGAAGAACCGCTATGCCAAAGAAAAGCGACAGAGCAAATCACGGAACCGCTATGTCAGAGCTCTTCCCAGATGTGTCTCTGGAAGAAAGCGAAGAATCTGCGGAGGAAAGCGAAGCGCCGACCGATCAATTTTCTGAAAGAGATAGTTCTAAAGAACTACAGAACTCTAGTTCTACATTATCCCGAAGCCAGCAAGCACCAGCTAAAGTCGAATCGCCCACAGGAGACAAGGAGGGGAGTACTACACCCTCAGAGGGAAGCGCCCCATCCTCACAGGGCGCCGCCCACCAGCGACACAAACACGACCCCAACCGAGAGAACCTGCATCAGACGAGAGAGAGTACATCAGCCCAGGACGCAGGCGCCTCGCCAAACAAACTCGACGGCCCCGAGGAGCCTCTTTCCGTGCACCCACTGCAGCGGCCAAATCTAGGACAAAAGCTTGGCCCATATGTCTCGGACGACGTGAACAGGGCTCTTGAAGAAGTCTACCTGACGCTCCGGAGACGATTCGGGGGCGAAGCCAGCAAGAGTCTCATTGTGGAAGCCGCCTTGCGATACGTATTGAGCGACTGCCTTAAAAGAGGGGCGGATAGCGAACTGACACGATGGTTTGAGCGGGTCCTAGCCGAACCGTGAGCGTTCCTGAGCACAGTCCACCACCGAATAGATTGACATTGCGCCTTCGTCATGCAATGAGGTCAGTCCCGATTCCTTCGCAGTTCGTCCCGACTCGCTCGCACTTGTGTACTTGTAAACCTCCTTAAATACTTTACTTAGAGTGAGTGTGTAATGAGTTAATAGAGTGTGGCCCGGCCGCTCCGCAGGGATTCCTGCGGCAGGACATCCTGCGGCAGGACATCGATCGTGTCCCCGTCCTTCACCGCCACCACCTCGCCGGCAAACGAGCTGCCGGGCTCCTGGGCCGCTGCAGGTTCCCCTGCAGCCAGCAGAAAAAAGGCGAGCAGCAGGGCGTAGCGCTTCAGAAGCGAATGGTCATTCAATTGCATGTCGTTCGGGTCTCGTACATGATCCACAGGTCAAGGGCGCGGTTCGTGGGGCCAAACGGCTGACCGGCGGCCTGGTAGTCCCGCTTAGCCTCTCTCCACAGCTGGCGCAGGACCGCCGCGAAATGGTTGGAGGAGTGGTGGCGCGGTACGTTCATGGGGGCACCTCTGGAAGTTCGGCACAAGACGCATCCTCCTAGACACACGAGCGCCCGCGACGTAACGCCTAGCGCCCCTCCCGTCTCGCCAGCCTCCCAGCCTATCTCCATGTGCTCAGGGGTGGTGTTACGACGTGCAAGGCGCTACTTCACGACCGTGACGGTTCGGGTGCGCGCTTCCCCACCGGCGATAAGGCGGATCAGATACGTCCCGCTCGCCAGTCGGCTCGTATTGAACGTAACCTTTTTCCGCCCCGGACCTTCTCGCTGGCTTGCAAGCGTCGCCACCCGGCGCCCTGTGATGTCGTACGCGGTGAGCTGGACCTCTGCGCTCGCCGGCAGCGCATAACGGATCGTCGCTCGCTCGGAGGCCGGGTTTGGGAACGCGCCGCGCAGGCTGAGCGCCTCCGGCGCCCCGAGCGTCACCTCCACCT
>CAYFRX010000189.1:2597-6070 GCA_964345515.1 uncultured Rhodothermales bacterium | reverse complement strand
AACCTGCATTTCAAGATTTTTTCCGATCCGGTCCACGGGTTTATCTCCGTGCCAAAGAATCTCATTCTGGACCTGATCCAAACACCTGAGGTGCAGCGGCTGCGCCGGATCCGTCAGCTCGGCGTGGGCCACCTCGTCTTCCCCGGCGCCGAGCACACGCGCTTCGTGCATGCGCTAGGCGCGATGGCGCTCATGCAAGACGCGCTCAAGAGCCTCTCGGAGAAGGGCACGTCCATCAGTTCCGAGGAATACACCTCAGCGCTGGCAGCGGCGCTGCTCCACGACATCGGCCACGGGCCGTACTCGCACACGCTGGAGCACGAGCTCATCACCGACTTCCATCACGAGCAGATGAGCCGGGTGCTCCTTCTCCACCTCAACGAGCGCTTCGGCGGCGCTCTCGACGGCGCTATTCAGATTTTCGATGACACGTACGAGCGGCCTTTTTTTCACCAGCTCGTCTCCAGCCAGCTCGACATGGACCGGCTCGACTACCTGCGGCGCGACTCGTTTTACACGGGCGTGGCCGAGGGCGAGGTGGGCGTGCAGCGGCTCATCAAGACGATGCGGGTCCACCCGCCCGCAGGCAGCGCCGACGCGGAGATGACCATCGAGTCGAAAGGCATCTATGCGGTCGAGAATTTCTTGATCTCGCGGCGGCTCATGTACTGGCAGGTGTATCTACACAAAACGGTGCTGGCCGGCGATCAGCTGCTGCGCGCCGTCTTCCGGCGGGTGCGCCAGCGCTTCGAGGAGGGCGCCTCGGCCACGGTCCGCGAGGGAGCACCCGCACTGTGCTTCTTCCTGCGGCAGCAGATCACAGCCGATCAGCTCGACGAGCCAACGGTGCGGGAGCAGTTCTGCGCGCTCGACGACACCGACGTGCTCTACAGCCTGAAGCGCTGGATGCACGCCGAGGATCCTGTCCTGGCCGATCTGTCTCGCCGCTTCATCAATCGCGACTTTTTCCGGGTGACGTTCCTGCCCGAACGGCCGGACGAGACGCTCGTGGAGACCTGGCGCGCGGAGGTGGCCGACTGGCTCGTGCAGGAGGGCCTCTCGCCCGCGCCCCGCGCCGTGGCCGACGCAGCCTACTACCTCACCCTCGACTTCTCGCGCCACTCCGCGTACGAGCGCACGCAGGACTCGATCGGCCTCCTCGACCGCGACGGGCACGTGCAGGAGCTCTCCGAGATGACCGATACCTCCACCGTCGCCGAAATGACGCAGTTCGTCGTCAAGCCCTACGTGTGCTTTCCGAAGGCCGCCGGCCTCGACCCCGAGCGGGCCGTAGCGGAGTGAGCCATGCGCTCCATCATTTCTTCAATGTCGGGAGGGTGTAACATCCTGATCCCCTCATTCGTCCTGTAGGATGAATGCGCGCGACGGGCCTTCCAACGGCCCTTCGCGTCCCACTGATTGCGTTGACCGTCAATGCCGCCCGTGAGCGACTTCGAACAGCAGGTTCGTCAGTACCAGGATCGCGTCTTTGGCTTCGCGCAGTACTTCATGAAGAACCGCGAGGCCGCGCAGGACGTGACGCAGGACGTGCTCATTCGCTTTTGGGAACACCACGACGAGGTCGACGACGAGCGCACCCTCGGGTGGCTGCTCCGCGTCACGCGGAACGCTTGTATCGATGCGTTGCGCAAGGGGAAGACCCGCCGCAACGCCATCACCGTGAACACCGACGGCCTGGATCGCGCCCAAAGCACGAAACGCGCCCCTGACGATGAGGCCGAAGCTGCTGACTTCCGCGACCACATCGAGGAAGCGCTCGACCAGGTCGACGAACCGTACCGCAGTGTCATCATCCTGCGCGAGATCCAAAATCTGAAATACCGTGAAATCAGCGACGCGCTCGACATGCCCATGAATACCGTGAAGGTCTACGTGCATCGTGGGCGCAAGAAGCTTCGCAAGCAGTTAGCCGAGGTTATCGAACATGAAACCGCATAATAGGTCTCCCCAACACGAGTGGATGGACGATCGCGTCGAGGCGTACGTCGACGGCGAGCTGTCTGCTGACGAGCGGGCTCGGTTCGAGCGTATCCTCGACGAGCACCCTCACTGGCAGGCGCAAGTAAACTACGCGCGTCGCATCCGCGATGAGCTGCACCGCATGCCTCGGCCGACGTGCCCGCCGCAGGTGACCGATGCGGTGATGAGCCAGGCCCGCCAACGCGCCAACGGACGGGCGACCCAGACCGAAAGCTGGTGGAACTGGATCTGGCGCGAGCTTGACATTGAGATGCAGACCGGGTGGAAGCCCGCGCTTGCGTTTGCGACGCTGCTCTTGATCGTCGTCACGTCGTCGCTCCTTAGCGATCCGCAGAGCACGACCGGCCTGTTCGATCAGCCCGCCGTCCCGCAGCAGTACAGCACGACGGAGATTCAGCGCGCCGAGTCGCAGGCGAAGTGGGCCATCGCGTACATCGCTCAGGTCGGCCAATCGACGGGCTCCACCGTGGAGCGCACCGTCCTCGAAGAAAGCGTGGCCGCCCCCATTCGCCGGGCCCTCCGTCCGCTCTCCGACAACGACAGGCAACCCCAGCCTTCCAACCAATAACGCTTACGACCATGCGTTCTAGCACTCTGTTTTCCGCAGCGGCCCTCCTCTGCGTTGCCAGTTTTCTGTGGATGGGAACCGCCGCTCCCGTCCGCGCCCAGCAAAATGAGATCGCGGAAGCCCCTGGGTACGTCAACTTCGACGACGTGAGCCAGTGGTTCGATGCGCCGGCCAACATCGAAGTCAACCTCCGGGGCGCGCTGCTCGATCTGATCGCCAGCTCGTCGGACGAGGCCGAGCCCGAGTTCGCAGGGCTGATGCGCAGCCTGCAGGCCATTCAGGTGCGGGGCTTCCCCATGTCGAGCGCAAATCAGGATGAGGTAATGCGTCGGTTCGACGACTTGTCCAACCGCTTGCAGTCGGACGGATGGGAGCGCGTCGTCTACATCCGCGACGAGAACAATGAAAACGTCACCGTCTTCATGAAACCTGACGGCGAGTCCATCGCCGGCCTCACGGTGATGGTGGCGGACCCGAACGAGCAAGAAACCATCTTTGTCAACATCGTGGGCTCGATCCGCCCTGAGGAAATTGGCAAGATTGGACGCGGCCTTGACATCGAGCCGCTGCAGAACGTGGACACGAGCGATCAGCGAAACTGATGCGTGCTGCCCTCCTCGCTGCCCTCGCCCTCGCGCTGGCAGGCTGCTTGCAGACGCAGGCGCCAGCGCGGGTCGACCCGTCGTTTACGCCGCCTCCGGACGGGTGGGACCATCAGGTGTCGGTGCGGCTCGGCCCCCGGATGCTCCAGGTAGGGCTTCCCCTCCTCCTCGCCCACCAGTCGCCCGAGCTGCCGCTCTATTTCCGTCACCTGAACCGCGTGTCGGTGAGCGTCTACACGGCCTCTGCCGGCGCACCTCCAACTCCAGTGACTCGGGGTGCGACGCTGGATTCGTGGGAGACG
>CAYFRX010000189.1:0-2497 GCA_964345515.1 uncultured Rhodothermales bacterium | reverse complement strand
ACGCTGCTCCACGACGCTGCGGCGCCCTCGCTGGACCGATTCTATCCGTTGATGGACGACGACACGGATCGCATCGTGGCGTACGCCGAGGGCGACCTCTGGGCCGTCGTCCGCCAGGCCCTCCGGAGCGAACTGTAGCCCTGTGTCCAAATCCCATTGCGGGATGAGGGGATGAACGGGTGAACGTCAACGCGTTCACGTGTTCTCTCCTCCAACCACCAATGACGGATCGGGAGGAGGTATCAATCGGCCATCCCGCCGGTTCGGACGCCTCCGGGGACTCGATCCTCGGGGGCTTTTTGCTATATTGCAGCCCGGTCCGCTGTTGCCCTTCTCACCACCCGCCGCCGCGCCATGGAGACGATCATCGAGCCGTTTCGCATCAAAGCCGTCGAGCCCATTCGCATGACCACGCGCGCCGAGCGCGAGGCGCTCATCCGCGATGCGCACTACAACCTGTTTGCGCTCCACGCGGACGACGTGCTCATCGACCTGCTGACCGACTCGGGCACGTCGGCCATGAGCGCGGCACAGTGGAGCGGCATCATGCGCGGCGACGAGAGCTATGCCGGATCGCCCTCGTACCACCGGTTCGAAGCCGCCGTGCAGAAGCTGATGCCCTTCGAGCACGTCATCCCCACGCACCAGGGCCGGGCTGCCGAGCGGATCCTGATGGGCATCGTGGCTGGGCCGGACGCCATCATCCCCAACAACACGCACTTCGACACGACCCGCGCCAACGTGGAGGCCACCGGTGCCGATGCGGTGGACCTCGTCATCGAAGAAGGCCTCGATCCAGCCGCGCAGCATCCGTTCAAAGGCAACATGGACCTCGACCGCCTGGAGGCGCTGCTCGACGAGCAGGGCGACCGCGTGCCGCTCGTGATGCTCACGATCACCAATAACTCCGGCGGCGGCCAGCCCGTGTCGATGGCCAACGTGCGCGGCGCCCACGCCATCTGCGCACGCCACGGCATCCCCCTTTTCATCGACGCGTGCCGCTTCGCCGAAAACGCGTACTTCATCAAGCAGCGCGAGGCCGGCTACGCGGACACGCCTGTCGCCGACATCGTGCGTGAGCTGTTTACCCACGCCGACGGGATGACGATGAGCGCGAAGAAGGACGGCCTCGCTAACATCGGCGGGGGGCTCGCCCTGAATGACGACGTCTGGGCCGAGGAGGCGCGCAACCAGCTCATCCTCACGGAGGGCTTCCCGACGTACGGCGGCCTGGCCGGGCGCGACCTTGAGGCCATTGCCGTCGGCCTCACAGAAGTCGTCGATGAAGATTACCTCGAATACCGGATTGCCTCGACGCGCTACCTGGGCCGGGCGCTCATCGAGATGGACGTCCCGATCGTGCAGCCCGTCGGGGGCCACGCCGTGTACATCGACGCAAAGGCGATGCTGCCGCACATCCCGCCGCTGGAGTACCCGGGGCAGGCACTCGCGGTGGCCCTCTACATCGCAGGTGGCATCCGGGGCTGCGAGATTGGTTCCGTCATGTTCGGCCGTCAGCCCGACGGCTCCGAGCAGCCGGCCCAGATGGAGCTCGTGCGACTCGCGATTCCGCGGCGCGTCTATACGCAGAGCCACGTCGACTACGTCATCGAGTGCATCGCGGGCGTGAACGCGAACAAAGCATCGCTGAGCGGCTTCGAGATCACGGAGGCGCCCGACCAGCTACGTCACTTCACGGCGCACTTTGCGCCGTTGGGCGAATCCGCGCTCGCCTAACGGGGGCTCCCGTCGGTAGACGCTGCGGTGGACTACTGTTGAGCCAGCATGTCGACAACGTCAGCATGGCCGCTGTTGCGCGCGAAGTCCAGGGCCGTCTCGCCATCGTTATCCGTCAACGTCGGATCGGCGCCGCGGTCCAACAGAGCCCGGACCACGTCGGCATGGCCTTCGGCGGCGGCGAACATGAGCGCCGTCCACCCTTCGGCCGCATCTGCCACGTTGGGATCGGCGCCGTGCTGCAGCAGCACCTCGACCGTTTCAGGATTCGGTCCGCTGCCGGCAAAAATGAGCGGCGTGCGGCCTTCCTGGTTCTTCTTCTCGACATCCGCCCCCTCATCCAACAGGAATTCGACCACCTCGGTGTGGCCATCGTAGGCCGCCATCATGAGGGGCGTGCGGCCCATCGGGTCGGCCGCATCCAGATCCATGCCCTGCTTCTCCGCGCGTTGCACGGTGCCCAGCTCGCCCTGGAACGCGGCCTGCATCAGATCGTCCCGCGACAGCTCGGCCTGTGCCGGCGCGTCGGAGGATGGAGGCGCGGCATCGTCGCTCGCCTCCTCGGCCTGCCCCCCGCAGGCGACCAGCAACCATCCGCATACTGCCAATACAATAACGGGTGTCTTCCTCATGTCACGGTCTGCATCTTTACGAAAGATAGCACCGTTTCCGTTTCAAAAGGTCGGGGCCACAAGAGGCATCGTCCATCGCATCCCGCTGTGGATTATGCGCGCAAACGTTCGAACGTTGAATGTTTCTG
>CAYFRX010000188.1:2018-6213 GCA_964345515.1 uncultured Rhodothermales bacterium | reverse complement strand
CGGGCCGAGCAATCCGGACGGCATGGGTGACCAGTCCGAGGCGTCGAAGGGCTGGTAATCAATCCCCACGAAGTTGATGTCGTAGAACGTCTTCCACTCCACCCCGCGCTGGTCGAGGTCGGCGATGCGATTTGCCATCAGATTGGTCACTTCGATCTCCAATACATTCTCCCCCGGCTGAAGGGCGTCACCGATGGGCACCCTGAATGGATGCGCCCACGCGCGCCCCAGGTCCTCGCCGTTCAGGTACACGCGTGCGCTCTCCCGCACGCGGCCCAGGTCGAGGACCCACGCATCGGGATCAGCCGGTGGCGCCTCGAAGGGGAGCCGGTACCGCGCCGTGCCGGCAAAGCGCCGCGCCTCTCCACCTTGCGCCGTCCATGAGACCAACCGCTCGGTCGTGTAGCGGGGTGGAAGCTCCGGTCCTCCATCGATGAACTCCACCGTCCACGTGCCCTCCAGCAGGTGGGGCGTTCCTCGGTCCAGATACGTCCACCGGGGACCGTCCACGACCTCCGTTGTGAAGGTGCGCAGCACGCGGGACGCCCCGGGCTCCAGACGGAGGTACACCTCCGGGCCGCTCTCGGTGTCGCGGACGGCAGCCACACCGCGGCGATCCTGCATCGGATCGAAGAGCACGGCAGACGCAGCTTCCGTTCCAAGCGGCATCCAGCCTTCGACGGGGGTGGCGCCCACGTTGGCCACAAAGTAGTGATGCCCCTGCGCATGCTGGCGCCGCACAAACCGAAGTCCCTGCTCGGCCATAGGCTCCCGCGCAACGTCGGCTGCGGCCAACAGCGCGGTGAGATCATCTCCGAGCAGAAAGCGCCCCTCTCCCCGCTCTGCCGTGCGAATGCCCGCCCCCGAAGCAGGACCAAACGCAATAGCCTGCCGCAGCTCCTGCAAGCGCTTTCGACGCGCCTCCAGGGCATCCCATCCCGGAACGGCCTGCGGCAGTGCACCCTGGACGAGGATCGTGGCCCCCGATTCCGCGAGCGTGACGAGATGCTCCAGCGTGGCCAGCGGCATGTGCTCGACGGCGGGCAGCACGATGGTTTGATACGCGCCGCCTTCCGCCTGCAGCGCGCCGCCGTCTTCGCGCAGCGATGTCAACAGCCGATCGGAGACGTAGTCGAACGTGTAGCCCCGATCCTGCATAGACTGAGCGGCCGCGTGCACCGGCAGGTTGTAGAACCACTGCTCGGGGTTGTGAATGGACAGCTGGAAGGCCGGATCGTCCGCCCGCTGCCAGTGGTCGTACACTGGAAAATAGAGGAGCACGTCGTTGTCCGGCTGGCCGCGCTGCAAGAAGGACTGCACCCGCGCGATGTACGACGTAAGGCCCGGCAGATCGCGCCAGAAGGGATTGGTCGGCGCGAAATGGGTGGACGCGTAAAACAACCAGCCGGGCCACGCTGCCTCCGGCGGGGAATACGGCGTGCCGTGGAATACGATATGGTTGATGCCGGCGGTGAAGAGCTGATCGACTTCCGGCTTCACCTGCGCAAGCGAGACGCGGAAGTGCTCACCGAGCCACGTCGCCGTCTCGGACGACACCAAGGGGTCCCCCGTCAGGTGAGCGGCCGACGAGGCAAACTTGAACAGCAGCGGATCCGGCTGGGCCCCGTAGACGCGCCGCTCGATGAACACTGAGTCAGTGCGCAGGCCGGGGATGTCGAACCCGCTGGGATGAAACGTCTCGGTCTCGGGAATGTCAACGGCCGCGTACAAGTCAAGCAGGTTGGCGGGTGACCCGTGGGCCTGATTCCGCGCCACACCGTCCTGCGCGTGGGTCCACTGCACCCAAGGCCGCGTGAACTCCTCTAGCAGCAACGCGTCGAGCGTCTCGCGATAGTCGGCTTGCACACGCGCGGCCTTCCCGTCGGCAGTCATTCCGGTGAGGGCGGGCAGGTGGCGGCGGAGGTCGTAGCTCTGCTGGCGCTCGAACGCCTCGAAGAAACCGGGCGTCCAGTTGGCGCCGGCGATCTCGTACGAATCGTTAAAGAACGCCCGGAGGTCTGGCCGGCCGTGTTCCGCGAATGCGCTGTCAAAGCGGCCGAGATGCACCTGCAGCGCCGACTCGTCGAAGTGATCGATCACATACCCCTCGCCGCCCGGCGCAGCGCGCTCGACCTGCTTGCCGGTCCAGCCCGCAAACACGGCGTAGACCGTCCAGGTGCCCGATGGCGCCGTCCAGTCCAACTGCCCATCGGCATCGACGCGCGCCGTGAGGTCGCGGATTTCTCCTCCATCGCCGTACGCCATCGCGGCCTGCAGCGGCGCGGCCTTACTTACGTTGTCGTCCTCCACGGCCAATGGCTCGGCAAGACGCTCGCCGGCAGCCAGTGAATACGTGCGCACGATCAGCCGGCGCGCTGCATCCTCCAGAGCAACGTGGGGCCCCCCAAAGGGCCAGCCCGTCCCGTTCGCCATGTCGACGCCCATGCCGAGCGAATCGGCCTGGTCCACCGTATGCTGCAGCATGGCCATCCACTGCGGCGAGAGATAGTCGATAAACCGGTCTTCAACGCCCCGGACGCCGTAGATTGGCGTGATCTCCACGCCACCGATACCGGCGGCGTCGTAGGTCGCCACGAGCTGCGTCAGCGTCTCCTCGTCGACGGCATTGCCCATCCACCACCAGCGCGTCCACGGCTCGTGGGTGGCCTCCACCACAGGCCAGTCCAACGGGGCCTCCGGCTCAGGGGCCGTACACCCGCCCGCCACGGCGAGGACGGCGAATCCGATGAGAGCGCATGCGTGTCGCACTATATGGTAGAGCGGGCCGTGCTCACTCAAGATGAAAAACCTCCTTCAATGAAGTAGTGACCGGCGAGTGATCGGGATGGGTCTCCATGATGTCCGCCATGTACGTCCACCACTTCTGGACGATGGGATGGGACGCAAGGGCCTCGTCCTGGTACCCGTCCCGTTGCTTCTGGACGGCGAACAGCGTGTTCGTCTCCTCATCCAGGAAGATGGAGTAATCGTATACCCCGGCCTCGGAAATCGCCGCTTCAAGCTCCGGCCAGATCTCATCGTGCCGCTTTTTATACTCCACCGCACAGCCTGGCTTGAGCTTCATTTTGAAGGCAACGCGTTCCATTTCGAGAAAGGCTTTTGTGGGAGCGCTGCACATTTGTTCGCTTATGTAATTTGTTTCGCGATGATAGACGCCGCGCCTCCCAAAGTCAAGGGACCGTTATGATCGATCTGAACCCTCCGGCCCCTGCCCGACCGGCGTGTGAACGACCATCGGCGGTTGCGCGCCGTGAAGAACATCTGATCGTTCGTTGCGTGGACCTAAGCTCTACACCTTTTCTCCCATTTGTCCTGGCATGTCCAACTCTACGAAGGAAATTGATTTGCGGCTGATGAGCAAAGTCAGCGCGCTCTATTACCTCCAGGATCTCAAACAGCGACAGATCGCCGAGCGCCTTCATCTCTCCCGTCCCAAGGTTTCGCGCTTGCTCCAGGAGGCTCGCAACCGGGGCATCGTTCAAATCTCGGTCTCCCCACCAACGGGCAGCTTTATCGAACTGGAAACCGCGTTGGAACAGAAGCACGGATTGGAGGAAGTGCTCATCACGGCTGTTGACGTTCAGCCCACGAACGGCGACACGTCGTTCCTTAAGCAACAGATCGGCACTGCGGCCGCGCAGTACCTCCGCCGCACCGTCGAGGATGGCGACGTGGTGGGCATCACGTGGGGCACAACGCTTCAGGCCATGATGGAGGCGCTGCAGCCCGTTTCCACGACCGGCGTACATGTGGTTCAGACCCTCGGTGGCGTGGGCCCGCCGGAAGCCGAGGCGCATGCCGCTGACCTCTCCCGGCGCCTCGCTCAACGCCTTGGCGGGCGCCTCACGGCGCTCCCGACGCCAGGGATTGTGGACAGCGTCGCCGCGCGTGACGTGCTCCTCGCGGATCGCCACGCACAGGCGGCGCTGGACCTTTTTCCGCAGATCGACACGGCCTTCGTCGGCATCGGCGCGCTGGGTACCAACCCCATCTTTCATGAGGATTCCGCTGTCTCCCGGTCGACCTACGAACGGCTGGTGGCGGCCCAAGCCGTGGGCGACATCGCGCTTCGCTTCTTTGACGCAGACGGGCAGCAGGTTCGCACGTCCCTCGACGACCGGCTCATCGGCATCACGCTAGAGCAGCTGAGCCGCGTGGATCGTGTGGTGGGCGT
>CAYFRX010000188.1:0-1918 GCA_964345515.1 uncultured Rhodothermales bacterium | reverse complement strand
GGCTCATCGGCATCACGCTAGAGCAGCTGAGCCGCGTGGATCGTGTGGTGGGCGTAGCCGGCGGACCGCAGAAAATCGACGCCATCCGGGGCGCGCTCCGCGGTCGCCTCGTTGACGTGCTCATCACCGACCACGCGACGGCCCGCGCGCTGGCGGACGCCCCTTGAGCGCCGCCGCCCACGGCTGACATCCGGGTCTGCCCAAGATGGCGGCTGTTGCCCGGGTCATTCCTGCATGGCCCGCTCGGGGGACTCGCAGAACCAGACGAGCGCTTGTTCAAGCGACAGCTGCTCCGGCAGCGCGTCGGCTCGCGGATCGGTGGCGCGGAACCGCTCCAGCATCTTGAGCTGCAGCGCTGTCACGACGCCTGAATACTGCGGGTCGTCGGCCAGGTTGTTCATCTCGTGCGGATCGGCGGAGAGGTCGTACAGCCGGTGGTCGATGCCCGAGGGCCCAAACCCTGTGGCGTAGCCCATGGCGAGGTCATGCTGGCCCGTCGTGAAGACGTACTTCCACCGCTCCGTCCGAATCATCGCCTTGTTGTCGGGCAGGAACTCGCTGAAGACCGAGGTCCGATGCGTCGTCGCTGTACCGTCGAGCAGCGGCTCGAAGCTGCGTCCCTGCGCGCTCGCCAACGGAGGTACATTCAACACGTCGAGAATGGTGGGCACGAGGTCGACCAACTCCACGAGGGCGTCGGTCGATCCGGAAGGCAGGTCGGGCGCTTTCATCACGAGTGGGGCGCGCACGGCTTCCTCCCACATCATGTGCTTCTCGAACCGGCCGTGGTGCCCCAGCAGATACCCGTGGTCGCCGGCGTACACCACGAGCGTGTTATCGCTCAATCCGAGCTGATCCAACGCGTCGAGGACGCGCCCCACGTTGGCATCCATGTACTCCACGGAGGTGTAGTAGGACGCCACAATGCCCCGCATGTCCGCCTCTGAAAGATTTTTAAACTCCGCGGGGATCCATCGCTTGTCTTCCGGCCCAACCGGCGGCAGCGGCATCGCTTCGGGCTGATACCGACCGGCGTACTCGACGGGGAAGTTGAACGGCGAGTGGGGTTCGTAAAAACTCACCAAGAGGCAGAAGGGATCGTCTTGGTTCTCCCGGAGAAAGGTGTGGGCCTCATCGGCGAGGTAGGTGCCGAGGCTCTCGTCCTCGTACCGAGCGGACGGGCGCACGTCTGCGTTGAGCCAGATGCGCGCCGGGTCGTTAAACGGCCGCCACGGCGGGCGCGTGGCGAGGCTCTCGGGCGGCGCTTGGGACGGATGCCGCTCCAGATACGCGCGGTGGTCCTGCCGATCGATGCGTGCGTCGAAGCCGTGGTTTAGGTCGTTGTTGAAGTGCATCTTCCCGATGGCGGCCGTGCGGTACCCGTACTGCTTCAGGTGATCGGCAATGGTTATCTCTTCTTCGGCGAGAGGCGTCCGCAGCAGGGTGACGCCCGTAGCATGCGGCAGCTTGCCGGTGATGATGGACTGGCGCGAGGGCGTACACACGGGGGAATTGACATAGGCGCGGTCAAAGCGCACTCCTTGCGCGGCCAGGCGGTCCAGGTGGGGCGTCCGGATGATGTCGTTGCCGTACGCGCCGTACACGCCCGCAGCATGGTCGTCGCCCATGATGAATACAACGTTGCGGGCCTGCAAGGAGTCGGGACGGCCCGTAGCTCCTGCCGCCTGCATAACCGGCGGGACGCAAAGCGTGAGGAGGACGGCAAGGAATAAACGCTCCCGTAATTTGACAAATGACATAGCGGTCTTCATCATCGATGTGTCCATTGATCTTCCACGGGACACGGGCGCAACCCGCCGCACCGAGCTTCCGGCCCTCCGGTGCGGGAGGCCGCTTGGTGATTCAGAGCCGATCCAATAGATCCGTCAGTAACCCACGGAGTTCGGCAAGCTCCTCG
>CAYFRX010000187.1:0-6226 GCA_964345515.1 uncultured Rhodothermales bacterium | reverse complement strand
GTGAACACTTCGGGAAACATCCGGAGCGGGGTAACGGCGGGTAGAACATTGGCTCACCCCCACCAATACACGGTCCCGTAACCTCAAGCTGGCAGCATCTCCCACGCCCCCACACACCCTTTCCCCAACCCCATGATTCCCCTCGTCGACTACGCGGATCGCGCGGAGAAGCTGGGGGCCGTGCTCGGGCGCAGCGCCTCATTCAGTGAAGAGGTGGACGCGTCCGTGCGCGAGATTCTCGACGGCGTGCAGCAGCGCGGCGACGCGGCCGTGCTCGACTCTACCGAGCGCTTCGACGGCGTCCGGCCCGACCCGCTGAAGGTGCCGGTATCGGCGCTTGAAGCGGCCGCCGACGCGATGGACGACGAACTGCGTCGGATCATCGACAAGGCCGAGAGCAACATTCGCCGCTACCACGCGCGGCAGGTGCAGCAGTCGTGGTTCATGGACGACGGCGACGGCGTGCTGCTCGGCCAGCGCATCGTGCCCATGGAACGCGTCGGCCTCTACGTGCCGGGCGGGACGGCCTTCTACCCGTCGAGCTTGCTCATGAACGCCATCCCCGCGCAGGTGGCCGGCGTCGAAGAGATCCACCTTGCCTCGCCGCCGCAGGCCGACGGTCGGCCGCACCCGCTTGTGCTTGCGACGGCCCACTTTCTGGGGCTGGAGCACGTGTACGCTGTCGGCGGCGCGCAGGCCGTGGGGGCCCTCGCGTTTGGCACCGAGTCCGTCGCGTCGGTCGACAAGATCGTGGGGCCGGGGAATGCCTACGTAGCGGCCGCAAAGAAGCAGGTGTTCGGTCCGGTCGACATCGACTCGGTCGCCGGCCCGAGTGAGATCGGCATACTGGCCGATGCCACCGCCGACGCTGAGTTCGTGGCCGCCGACTTGCTCTCGCAGGCCGAGCACGACGTGCGCGCCTCGGCGCTTCTCGTCACGCCGCACCGCCCGCTGGCCGAGGCCGCGCAGGCGCACGTCGCCCGCATGGTACCGGAGCTGCCCCGCCGCGACGTGCTGGAGCAGGCGCTCGCCGACTACGGCGCGTGCATCGTGACGGAGACGATGGACCAGGCCGTCGCCATGATCAACGAACTCGCCGTGGAGCACCTGGAGCTCATCGTGGACGATCCGTGGCAGATGATGACGCGCATCCGCCACGCCGGCGCCATCTTCCTGGGGCCTTACTCGTCGGAGCCGGTGGGCGACTACTTCGCCGGCCCGAACCACGTACTGCCGACCGGCGGCACGGCGCGCTACGCCTCCGCGCTCAGTGTGGACGACTTCATCCGCAAGCAGTCGATCATCAGCTACACGGAAGAGCGGCTCATGGAGACGGGCGCCGACATTGCCGCCTTCGCCGACGCGGAGGACTTGCAGGCCCACGCCGAGGCCATCCGCGTGCGCCTGCGGCGAGGAACCGAAGGAATGGGAGAAAGCGGGAATGGGAGAGAGGGAGAGATGGAGCAAGGGTGAGTAAGGCGCCCACGTCCCCTTTCGCCCGCGCCCCGACGCGCGAATGTGAGTTTCGCGTTGGGGATTGTGGGTTCTCCTTCGCGCCACGTATCATAATTAGTGCCCGGGGCGGCTTCCCGGCGTCCGCGGTTGCCCGACGATCACTCCATCTGCGCTACGCTCGCCATGTCTACCGTCGATACGCCCGTTGAGCAGAAGATCGAGCCGTTGCTTGATCGCATCCGTCCGGCCGTGCGCCGCGAGCACGCGTACGTGGTCGGCGCGACCGACACCGTGGACGTGAAGCTCAACCAGAACGAGAGCCCGTACGACCTGCCGCACGACTTGAAGCAGGAGGTCGCCGAGGCCGCCGCGGACGTCCCGCTGAACCGCTACCCCAACGAGCAGCCGCACGAGCTGCGACGCGCCCTCGCCGCGTACAACGACGTCGATCCCGACTGCATCATCGTCGGCAACGGGTCGAACGAGTTGACGTACACGTTCGGTATGGCGCTCATCGACCCCGGCACGCCCGTCGTGCTGCCCACGCCCATGTTCTCGCTGTACGAGAAGGTGGTCCGCCTCGCCGATGGCAACCTGACGAGCGTGCCGCCGCGCTCCGACCTGAGCTTCGACACCGAGGCGCTCGTCGAGGCCGTCCGGGCAGAGGACCCGGCGCTCACCGTGCTCACCTCGCCCAACAACCCGACGGGCCTCGCCATGCCGCTCAGCGACATCGAGCGGATCGTCCGCGCCGCCTCCGGCTTCGTGGTGATCGATGAAGCCTACGTGGAATTCAACCCGGAGGGCAGCGCGCTGCGGCTGATGCGGAATCACCCCAATGTCATCGTGCTGCGCACCTTCTCGAAGGCGTACGGGCTCGCCGGCCTGCGCATCGGTTACCTGATGGCGCACCCAGACGTCGCGCGCGAAATCATGAAGGCGCGGCTGCCGTTTATGGTCGACCGCCTCGCCGAGATGACGGCGCTCAAGCTGCTGGAGCGACCGGAGCTGCTGCAGGAGCGCGTGGAGCTAATGCGCACGGCCCGCAACGGCCTCGCGAAAGCCCTCCGTGCGATGGATGGGGTAAACGTGCTCCCCTCACACGCCAATTTCGTACTTTTCTGCACGGACTGGCCCGCGTCTAAACTGCAGGGTGCGCTCGCCGAGCGGGGCGTGGTCATTCGGGACATGAGCGGCTACGACGCCCTCGACCACCACGTCCGCGTCAATGCGGGGACACCGAGCGAGAACAAGGCGTTTTTGGCTGCGTTGGAAGACACGCTGTACGATAGCGAGGGGGGGTGACTTCCCTTCCGCGCAGCCATACTTCGCACGATTTCTGCGCGCTCCCACCCGCTTGGTACCTCCTCAACTTATCTGCCGTACCTGACACACCGCGATGGATTTCATTCAAGTTGACATTATCGGACTCTCGACGAGCCCATCCAGCGGCGGGGCGTATGCGCTGGTGCTTGGGGAAATCGATGGAAATCGTCGCTTGCCCATCATCATTGGGGCGTTTGAGGCACAGGCCATTGCGCTGGAGCTTAAAAAAACCCAACCGCCGCGTCCGATGACGCACGACCTGCTGCGGGACACGTTCGATGCCGTCGACATTGATGTCTTCGAGGTCGTGATCGACGAGCTTCGCGAAGGGACCTTCTTCGCGAAGGTGCGGTATCGGCTCGACGGCGAAGAGCGCCAGCTCGACTCGCGGCCCAGCGACGCCGTGGCCCTGGCCGTCCGGGTCGACGCGCCGATCTTCGTGTCGCCCGACGTGCTCGACGAGGCCGGCATTGCCGCCGACGAGGAAGATGTGTCGGCTCTCGCGGAGGCTGAGGCCACCGGCAGCGAGGAGGAAGAAAGCGGACCGGTCTCCCAGTTGCAGCGGATGGAAAATGAACTGGAGAAGGCCATCGAGGAAGAAGATTACGAAAAGGCGGCCGAGTTGCGCGATGAGATCGAGGCGCTCAAGCGCGAGCAAAATAAGAACTGACGATCCCTACGCCACACGTGTCATTCTTGCGTACCTGAGAAGGGCGGAGCCCGGCAGCTGCATCGCAGCGGACGGCGCCGCCCTTTTTGTTTTGTTTGCGTGCCTGCCCGCTGGCGCGCGCCCTGCTTTCCGACCGCATCCATTCACCGATCTCCGTGAACGCTCATGAGCGACCCGTCTTCCACGCTGCCTGCCCTCCGCCGCCTTCCGCTGGAGGCCGTGCAGCGCTTTCCGACACTCTTCACCCAGTACTGTACCGACTACGCCGCCCTCGCTGATTTTTATGCCGGAGACTTCCGCGCCCCGTCCGCCCGCCGCGCCGCCGCCGACCGCGCCGCCGACCATCCGCGGGACCGCGAGCGATTGGCGGACGTGCTGCTCGACCAGAACGAGCGCTGGGGCATGCCGCCCGCCGCGCGCGCCAACATCGAGGCGCTGCGCGCGCCCGACACCGTGGCCGTCGTCACGGGCCAGCAGGTGGGGTTGCTGACGGGACCGCTCTATACGATCTACAAGACCATCACGGCGCTTCAGCTGACTGAGCAACTGGCCGAGGAAACGGGGCAGACGGTGGTGCCCGTCTTCTGGATCGAGGGCGAAGATCACGATTTCGCCGAGATCAACCACACACACCTGCTTCGGCACAACGAACTCGTGGAGCTGGCGTACGAAGCGCCGGCGGCCGCCGACGGTCGCAACCCGGGCGCCGTCGGTCGCCTCACACTGACGGATCAGATCGGGTCGGTGCTGGCCGAGCTGGACGAGGCGCTGCCGCCGTCGGATTTCAAAGGGCCGCTCATGGAGCACGTGCGCGCGGCGTATCAGCCAGGCACTCCGCTGGAGGACGCCTTCGGGCGATTGGTGCGCGCGCTCTTCCCCGACACGGGGCTCGTGTTCATCAACCCGGACGACGCGCAGCTGAAGCAGTTGGTGGTGCCGCTCTTCCGCCGCGAGCTTACCGATTACGCCGCGGCCCACGCCCGTATTGAGGCCACGAGCGACGTGCTGCGCCAGGACTATCACGCGCAAGTCCACGCGCGGCCGACGAACCTCTTCCTGCTGGACGACGCAGGACGCCTCCCCATCGATGCCAACGACGACGGCACCTTCACCCTCCGCGGCACGGATCGCTCGTTCACCGAAGCCGAGCTGCTCGATCGCCTCGAATCGAATCCGGAGCAGTTCAGCCCGAACGTGGTGCTGCGCCCGCTCATGCAAGACGCGCTGCTTCCCACGGCCGCCTACGTGGCCGGACCGGGTGAGGTCTCGTACTTCGCGCAGTACAAAGGCGTGTACGACTGGGCCGAGATCCCGATGCCGATCATCTATCCCCGCGCCAGCGTATCGCTCGTCGAGTCCAAGGTAGAGAAGGTGCTGGACAAGTACGACCTCACCGTGGCCGACTTCGCGGGCGATGTGGAGCAGCTGTTTCAGCGCGTTGTCGTCGACGCGATGGAGGTCGACGTGGAGCAGGCCTTCCAGGATACGACGCGATCGATGCATCAGGCCATCAACGCGTTGAAGCCGACCGTCGAGGCCGTCGACTCGACGCTCACGCAGTCGGCCGAGGCCACGCGGGCGGCGCTCATGAAGGAGATGGAGGATCTCAAGAGCCGCGTAGTGCGCGCCGAGAAGCGCAACCAGGACGAGGTGCGCGGGCAGCTGGAAAAGGCGCACGTCAATCTGTTCCCCGATGGCGAGCTGCAGGAACGCGTCGTCTCGGTCCTCTATTTTCTGAACAAGTACAGTCTGGACGTTCTGGGGGAGCTCCGCGCCGCGCTACAGCTGGACACGACCGCGCATCAGGTCGTGGAGCTGTGAGGGGGAGGCGGCGGATGACTCCGCTGTGCGCATTCCCCAGGGCGGCCGTGGCCCGTGACCCTTCGCTCAGCCCACAGATTGGATCAAACGAACGTCATGATGCCCTCCGCGGATGTAGACACGGTATTCAGCCCGCTCGTCGAACATGCCATCGAGCTTGCCGCGCAGTGGCACGACGGCGTGTATCGGAAAAGCTGCTGGCGAGACCTGGCTTTCGAGGTGCCCGACGGCGAAACGATCCAGGTGCCTGCGATGGCCCACGTCGCGACCGTGGCCGCCCTTGTGCAGCGGACCGGATGGGACGACGCGACCGTCGCGGCGGCCTACCTGCACGACGTGATCGAAGACATGAACCAGCACGGCCAGCATTTGCGCCGGGAGGCGCTCCGGACGTCGCTCGGCGTGGAGGTCGCTGCCATTGTGGATGGCGTGACGGAGAACAAGTACGACACCGAGGGCAACGTGCGTCCGTGGCATGCCCGCAAGGAGGATTACGTGGAGCAGTTGCGGGTCGGCCGGGCCGAAGCGATGGCGATCAGCCTGGCCGACAAGCTGCACAACCTGTGGACTATGAATCAGGGCCTGGAGCAGGGCGACGACATCTTCTCGCACGGCCCCAACCGGCGGGGGCTCAGTGCCGGTCCTGCGCAGCAGCGGTGGTTTCACCGCGCCGTGCTCGACGCCGCATCGGCTCACCAGGACGACCGTCTCGCTCCGCTTCGGGCGCGGCTCGAACAGGAGATCGAGCGGTTCGAAACGATGACTGCAGCTGGATAAAGGAGGCACTGATGTACTATTGATAGACTGCGAGCGTAAGTTATTTGCGATTGATTGAAGATTCACGAACATTCAGACGGGACGGCTCAGATTTCTTATGCTGAACCCTATCCTGCGTTGGCGTGTTGCACACGCTACGCTAGATCGATCCGATTCAAAGATGTCCCAACGCAGTCA